>JACRIO010000008.1 GCA_016220035.1 Planctomycetota bacterium
GATCGCGCCGGAAGAAGTCGCCCGGCTGCTCGCCGCGCCGAGCGGGAAAGGCTGGCCGCCGTGGAAGCGCGAGCGCGACCAGGCGCTGCTCGAGGTGCTCTACGCCTCGGGCGCGCGCGTGAGCGAGGCCGTGGCGCTGCGCACGGACGCGCTCGAACCCAAGCTGCGCGTGCTGCGGCTCACGGGCAAGGGCAACAAGACGCGCCTCGTGCCGCTCGGCGAGCGCGCGCGCATGGCGTTGGAGCAGTGGCTCGGCGTCGGGCGACGACGCTTCCTCGCCGACCTGTCGCGGCCCGAGGTTTTTCTGACGAAGAGCGGGAAACCGATGTCGCGCATCGACGCCTGGCGCGTCGTGAAGGCGGCCGCGCGCGCCGCGGGGATCCGCGCGGAGCTCTCGCCGCATTCCTTGCGACATTCGTTCGCGTCCCACATGGTGGAGGGCGGCGCGGACCTGCGCAGCGTGCAGGAGCTGCTCGGGCATGCCTCGATCCAGACCACCGAGGTCTACACGCACGTCGACTCCGAGCACGTGACGAGCCTGCACCGGCTCTACCACCCGCGGGCCTGAGGCGGCAGGCGTCCGGGCGGCGGACGGACGGGGGGAGCAGGGTCCAGCGCCTGGATCCAGGGCGTGGACGGCGGGGATCGGAGGACGCTGTCGTGCGCGGTGGATCGCGCCCGAAGCCTCGACGCAACCAACGTGCTGTCCGTGCCTTGTGAGCGTCGATCGCGCCACGTTCCGAGCGTCGGAGCAGGCGGTTCTGGCGCGAAGAAGGTGCCGCGGCACGCACCTTGACATGCGCTCCTCGGCAAGTGAGTCACCGTAGGGTCGGCGCGGAAACGCAACCCCTTTCGCCCGACCTGATCCAGCGGTGCCCAGGCGGCAGGCCCCAGGTCTGCCGCCTTTTTCGTTTCGAGGGTGCCCGCGCGAGCGCAGGGCCGGTGTGAGCCCCGACCGTCCGAAGCGCGACGCAGGGCCGACGAGCACGCGCACGCAAGGACGAGCACCACGCGTTGGGCGCGATGTGCGCCGATTCGAGATCGCCACCGTCGCGGCCCTCGGCCGACACGCCACTCCGCGGCGGAGTCAGGCGCTACGCGCTCCGCAAGTGCTCGAGGATCGCCTGCGCGAGCTCCGTCCCGATGCCCGGCACCGCGGCGAGCGCCTCGATGCTCGCCGCCTCGACGCCCGCGACGCTGCCGAAGCGCGTGAGCAGCGCGCGCCGCTTCTTCGGACCGAGGCCGGGGATCGCGTCGAGGCGCGACGTGATCTTGCCGCGCTCCTTCCGGTGATACGTGATCGCGAAGCGGTGCGCTTCGTCGCGGATGCGCTCGAGGAGGTGGCGGGCGCGGCTCGTGCGTGCGAGCTCGATGGGTTCCTTCGCGCCGGGGAGGAACACGCGCTCCTCGCTCGCGTCCTTCGCGCGGCCCTTCACGCGCCGTTCGCTGCGCGCCTTCGCGAGGCCGATCATCCTGACCTCGAACGCGCCCGCTTCGTCGCGCGCGGCGAGCGCCGAGTCGAGCTGCGCTGCGCCGCCGTCGATCATCACGAGGTCGGGCAGGTCGCCGTCCTCGACGCCGCGCTTCAGGCTGCGCAGCACGACCTCGCGCATCGAGGCGAAGTCGTCCTGCCCCTCGACGCCGCGCACCTTGAACCGCCGGTAGCCCGCGCGGTCGGCGTGGCCCTGACGGAAGCGCACGCGGCTGGCGACGACGTGCGTGCCCTGCAGGTTCGAGATGTCGAAGCCGTCGATGACCTCGGGCGGTTCGTCGAGGTCGAGGAGCTTGGCGAGCTCCGCGAGTGCTTCCTCCTCGGACGCGCGCTCCTTTTCGCGCCGCAGGAGCTCCGTGCGCGCGTTCTCGCCGGCGAGGTCGAGCATGCGCCGTTTCTCGCCGCTCGTCGGCACGCGCAACTCGACCCCGCCGCCGAGGAGGTGCTCGACGAGCACGCGCTCGGCCGGTGCGCACGGCAGCACGAGCTCCACCGGCCGCTCGCGCGCGCCGCCCGCGTAGAGCGCGGTGAGCACCTGGTGCAGGAGCTCCTCGTCGGGCAGCTCGCTCTTGAACACGTGGCTCCTGCTCTCCGCGAGCCGTCCCTCGCGGAAGGCGAGGCGGTGCACGACCGCGACGTCCGCGTGGCGCGCGAGGCCGAGCACGTCGCGCGCGACCTTGTCCTTGGGCGTGACGCCCTGGCCCTCGACGGTGCGGCGCAGCGCGGCGAGCCGGTCGCGCCACTGCGCCGCGCGCTCGTAGTCGAGCTCGGCCGAAGCACTCTTCATCCGCGCGGTGAGCTCGTGCTCGAGCTCCTTCGTCTCGCCCGAGAGGATGCGCGCGGCGCGCTCGACGAGCTCGGCGTAGGCCTTCGCGTCGACGTAGCCGACGCACGGCGCGGAGCACAACCCGATCTGGTGCTTCAGGCACGGCCGCGAGCGATGCTCCATCACGGTATCGGGGCAATCGCGCAGCGGCACGACGCGGTGGAGGTCGCTCAACGTCTGCCGCACCGCCGACGCCGTCGCGAAGGGCCCGAACACGCGCACCGCGCGCGTCGAGGCGGTGCTGCGCTTGTGCGCGCGGACGAAATGCAGCCGCGGAAACCGCTCGCCGTGCCGCAGCTCGAGCATGAGGAACGACTTGTCGTCCTTGAGCCGGACGTTGTGCGGCGGCTTGTGCGTCTTGATCCACGAATCCTCGAGCAGGAGCGCTTCCTGCTCGGTGCGCGTGACGAGCACCTCGACCGTCTTCGCCTCCTGGTCGAGGAAGCGGATCATCAGCCGCCCGTCCCCCCCCGCGCGGCGGTAGCTCCTCACTCGATCCCGGAGCGATGCCGCCTTGCCGACGTAGAGCACCTTCCCGTCGCCGTCGCGGAACACGTAGACGCCGGGCCGCTCGGGGATCTGAGCCAGGTCGATCGATGCGGACCAGGGGAGGGCGTTCACGCGGCAACATCCTGGAGGTCCACCGGCCTGCGCGCCATCCAGGCGCGGCGCGCGCTGCTCCGACCTGCCCCCGGGGGCCGTGCACTGTATTTCTCGCAAAGTCGCTCGCAGGCACTTTCCGAGAAATACAATGCAGCGCCATGAAGGCCAACCTCGGATCCCTGGAGGCGCGACTTCTCGCTTCCGCCCAACTGCGCGGCGTCCAAGTCGTTCGCGCTCCGGAGGTGGCGAAGACGCTCCGCATCGACGCGCTCCAAGCGCGCCGATTGCTCGGCCGACTCTCCCGACGAAGAGCGATCGCGCGAGTGTGCCCCGGCGTCTACTTGCTCCCCAAGCGTCTCCCGCTGGGCGGCATGTGGAGTCCCGACGAAGCGCTCGCGCTCGCGACGCTCATGGCCGAGCGCGGGGCCCGCTATCAGGTCACCGGGCCGAACGCCTTCAACCGATACGGGTTCGACGAGCAGATGCCGAACCGTCTCTACGTCTACAACGACAAGCTCTCCGGCGAGCGTGAGATCGGCTCCATCCGCTTGACGCTCATCGAGGTCGACGCGAAGCGCTTGGGCGACACAGAACTGCTTCAGAACGAAGCGGGCGTCGAGATCCCCTACTCGTCGCGGACGCGAGCGCTCGTCGACGCGGTCTACGACTGGTCGCGCTTCCACGGCCTGCCGCGCGGATTCGCTTGGATCCGGC
This sequence comes from Planctomycetota bacterium, assembly GCA_016220035.1. GTDB lineage: Bacteria > Planctomycetota > UBA1135 > UBA1135 > JADJNY01. Next base: position 3,636 of record JACRIO010000008.1, read on the forward strand.
GCGAACTGGCCACGGACCGGATCGAGGCGAGCGCCCTGGTCGCGTGCACGCTGCGCTACGGAGACGTCTCCACGTTGCGGCGAATGGGGGCGCTCCTCGAGCGCGAGGGCGTGGCCGAGAAGCTCATACGCAAATTGGAAGCACACCTGATGGCGACGAAGAGCACGATTCCGTTCGTTCCGAACGCTCCCAAACGCGGCGCCATGCTCCGCCGCTGGGGCATCGTATGGAACGAACGCGATGGATGATCGAGGACCGAGCGCGCACCTCGACCGCGAGCTGTTCCGCGAGAGCGTGCGGAACACGGCCGCGTCGACGGGCTTCCTGGCCCGCCTCGTCGAGAAGGACTACTTCTGCACGGTGCTGCTCGCTCATCTCTCCCGGAACGCGCCCGAGCTCGTTTTCAAGGGCGGCACGTGCCTCGCGAAGGTCCACGTGGGCTTCTACCGGATGAGCGAGGACCTCGACTTCGTGATTTCGACTCCGTCCGGATCAAAGCCCGCGATGCGCAAGGCGCTCGTCAAGAACGCGAAGCGCGCCGTGCAGACGATCGAAGCCGAGCTCTCCGGCCTGAGAGCGCTCGGCGAACTCGCGGGTGCGAACAACTCGACGCAGTACGCCGTCGAGGTGCAGTACGACTCGGCGCTCGGCAAGCACTCGGAGTCGATCCACGTCGAGGTCGCGCTCCGAGAGGAGCTCCTCCTGCCCGCGGCGCGGCTCCCCGCGCGGACGATGCTCCTCGATCCGTTCACCCGCGAACCGGCCGTGGATCCGATCGAGCTCACCTGCATCGCGCGCGTCGAGGCGCTCGCGGAGAAGGCGCGCGCCGCATTGTCGCGTCGAACGCCGGCGATCCGCGACTTCTACGACATCGACCACGTCGTCCGGCGCGGGGAGTTGGATGCGCGCGACGCGGGCTTCCGCGCGCTGGTCACGCGCAAGCTCGCCATCCCGGGCAACTCGGCGATCGACGTGTCCGCCGAACGACTCGCTGCTCTTCGTCTTCAAGTCGAGACCGAGTTGCGCCCGGTGCTCCGGGATCAGGACTTCGAGAGCTTCGACCTCGAGCGGGCGTTCTTGGTCGTCAGGGACCTCGCGGCCGCAATCGCGGAAGGGTGACACCCGCGACGCCTCGCTCGGCTCGTGGTCACTGACCTCTGTGCCTGCCGTTCCACCAGCGGCGCGTCAGGAAGAACGGCAGGGCGAGGAGCTGCGCCGAGGAGACGTCGAGCACGAACGCGGCCCACCACCAACGGGACGCACCCTCTACCGGGAGCAGGAGTGTGCCAACCAGCAGGAGCGCGTTGCCCAGGATGGGGACCATCGACACCGAGCGGCCCTCGGGAAGCCGTCCGAGTGTCCAGCGCACCGCGATCACAGCGTTCATCACCGCGATCCACCCCCCGAGAGCGAGACACGCCATCGACGTCCCCCATCGCAGCGACTCCATGGGGTCACGCTAGCGGAGGGTGGGGTGACGATCGAGGCCGCGGCCTCCTTCGTTCACGGACTCGTGTTCGCGATTTCGCGCAGTCGTCGTCGGAGGCGTGCGTGCTCCTTCCCGACGAGTCCGAGACTGGGGTGCTTGTGGAAACCCGAATGGTCCTGCTCGGCCCACTCGAGGGCCAGCCGCGCGTGGGTTCGTGCGTGCTCCCTGTCTGGAAGATCCGAGCAGATCAGCGCGAGCGCGGCATGACGCTGGAAATGTGTCACGGGGAACTCGAGATCGTGAGGATCCTGCCTCGCGAGGATCTGAACCGCCCGGTCGTAATGGGATCGAAGCTGGCGTGTCGCGATCAGGAACGGCAATGCGGTTCGCGCCTCGGTGATGATGCTCGGCATGAGTCGCTCGCACTCGAGCGCGGCCTCGTAGGCCTCGACTGCCTCCTCGGTTCGTCCGAGCGCCAGATACGCCGTCGCGCGGGCGACGTGCGCCGAGGCCAGGTCGAAGGGGTCGTGCAGCGCAAAGAAGCGGTCGAGGAGCCGCAACGCCACCTCCGGATACGTTTCGGCGAGCGTGAATGCCTGAATACGGAGGTACTGGTCCTTCCTCCGTGCACGGCGCAGGCGCTCCTCGAAGTCACGTGCGATGTCCTCGTTCCAGGTGGAATTGCGAAACCAGTCGGCGGACACGGCGCTCGTTCCTCCCTAGCGCGCGAGCTCGATCTGCTCGAGCTGCTTCACCCGGTCGCGCAGCTTGGCCGCGTCCTCGAAGCGCAGCTCCTCGGCGGCGTGCAGCATCTCGTCGCGCAGCTTCGCGAGGTCGCCGCGCAGGCGGTCCGCATCCCACGTCAGCGCGGGGTCGCCCTCGGACGGCTTCTTGCCCTTCTTCTTGCCGCCGCTCTCCGGCGCGGGCGCGAGTTCGACGTAGTCCATCTCGTACAGGGCTTCCAAGCTGTCGCGCACCGGCTTGAGGATCGTCTTCGGCACGATCCCGTGCTCCTGGTTGTACTCCGCCTGCTTCGCGCGGCGGCGGGTCATCTCGCCCATCGCTTTGCGCATCGAGTCCGTCTCCTTGTCCGCGTACAGGATCACGCGGCCCTCGACGTTGCGCGCGGCGCGGCCGCATGTCTGGATCAACGACGTCTCGGCGCGCAGGAAGCCTTCCTTGTCCGCGTCGAGGATGCCGACCAGCGCCACTTCGGGCAGGTCGAGGCCTTCGCGCAGCAGGTTGATGCCGATGAGGACGTCGAACTCGCCGAGGCGCAGGTCGCGCAGGATCGCCGTGCGTTCGAGCGCGTCGATCTCCGAATGCAGGTACTTCACCTTCACGCCGAGCTCGGCGTAGTACGTCGTCAGCTCCTCCGCCATGCGCTTCGTCAGCACCGTCACGAGCACGCGCCAGCCCGCCGCCACCGTCTTGCGGATTTCCGCCAGGAGATCGTCGACCTGCGTGCGCGCCGGGCGCACCTCGATCGCGGGGTCGAGCAGGCCCGTCGGGCGCACGATCTGCTCGGCGATGCGGCCGACGGAGTGCTGCCGCTCGTACGCGGCGGGCGTCGCGGAGACGTGCACGACCTGCTTCACGAGTTTTTCCCACTCCTCGAAACGCAGCGGGCGGTTGTCGAGGGCACTCGGCAGGCGGAAACCGTGCTCGACGAGCGTCTCCTTGCGCGAGCGGTCGCCTTTGTACATGCCGCCGACCTGCGGGAGCGACACGTGGCTCTCGTCGACGAAGACGACCCAGTCTTCCGGGAAGTAGTTCAGCAACGTCGACGGCGCCTCGCCGGCCGCGCGCCCGTCCATGTAGCGCGAGTAGTTCTCGATCCCGTTGCACATCCCCATCGTGCGCAGCATCTCGAGGTCGTGGCGCGTCCGCTGTTCGAGGCGCTGCGCTTCCAGGAGCTTGTTCTGGCCACGGAGCACGTCGAGCCGCTCGCGCAGCTCGACCTCGATGCCGCCGATGGCCTGGATCAGGCGTTCCTGCGGCGTCACGTAGTGCGTCGCGGGGTAGATCGTGATCGTGGAGAGCTCCGCGAGCACCTCGCCCTTGAGCGGGTTCACCTGCAGGAGGTTCTCGATCTCGTCGCCGAACAGTTCGACGCGGATCACGATCTCGTCCTCGTACGCGGGGAAGATCTCGATCACGTCGCCGCGCGCGCGGAAGGTGCCGCGCTTGAAGTAGAGGTTGTTGCGCGCGTATTGGAGTCGTGTCATGTTGCGCAGCAGGTCTTCGCGCACGATCGATTGGCCGCGCGTGAGGGTCAGCGCCATCGACGCGTAGTTGTCCGGGCTGCCGAGGCCGTAGATGCAGGAGACGGACGCGACGATCACGACGTCGCGGCGCTCGAGGAGGGAACGGGTCGCGGAGTTGCGCAGGCGCTCCAGGTTCTCGTTGCGGCTCGCGTCCTTCTCGATGTAGGTGTCGCTCGACGGGACGTAGGCTTCGGGCTGGAAGTAGTCGTAGTAGCTGACGAAGTACTCGACGGCGTTGCGTGGGAAGAGTTCTTTGAACTCGCTGTAGAGTTGGGCGGCGAGCGTCTTGTTCGGGGAGAGGATCAGCGTCGGGCGGTTCACCTTTTCGATGACCGCGGCCATCGTGAAGGTCTTGCCGGAGCCGGTGATGCCGAGGAGGCACTGGTGCGCGGCGCCTTCCTGGAGGCCGCGTGTCAGGGCGGCGATCGCGGCGGGTTGGTCGCCCATCGGTTGGAACGGGGCGACGAGTTCGAAGCGGGGGGAGGCGGCGTCGGGCGGGCTCGTCGGCGGCTTCGGAGATTGGCTCGGGTGTTTCACGACAGCGCGACTTTAGACTCCTCCCAATACGGAGCCAGGCACTTTTTCCACCGGTTCGCCGAAGCGCAACGGCGAGAAGAGGGCCGAGGCGCGAACCGGTGAAAAAAGAGCCAGGCTCCTATTGGACCGCTCCGCTCCCGCCGCGGCGGGGGTCGCTCACTGCGCGGGGGGTGCCGCCCAGTTCGGGGAGCTGGATGGCTTGTACGGAGCCGAAGCGCTTCACGTCGCGCTTCACCGGGTGGCCGCGGCGTTTTTCGAGGGCTTCGACGATCGCGGGATCGAAGCCGGTCTCGAACTCCGTCGCGGGCGGGCTCCATTGCTGGTGGAAGCGCGGACGCGCGACCGCGTCCTCCAGCGTCTCGCCGAGCAGCGTCGTGCGCAGGATCACTTCGAGCACCGACGTGATGATGCGCGGACCGCCCGGGCTGCCGAGCACGAGGACGTTCGCGTGCCCGCCCTCGCGCAGCACCGTCGGCGTCATCGACGACAACGGGCGCTTCCCCGCCGCGGGCGCGTTCGCGCTCCCGCCGACGAGCCCGTACAGGTTCGGAGTGCCGGCCTGCAGCGCGAAGTCGTCCATCTCGTCGTTCAGGAGGAACCCGTATTGTCGAACGAAGAGCCCGCTGCCGAACGTGTCGTTCAAGGTCGTCGTCAGGCTGACCGCGTTGCCCGCGCGATCGAGCACGGACAGGTGCGTGGTGTTCTTGCCCTCGCGCGCCTCCCACGCCTCTGTTTCGGGCCGCGCGCGCTCGCCGATTCCGATGCGGCGCTCGGAGATCCATTCCGAAGAGAGGAGCTCCTTCAACGGCACGGGGTGGAAGCGCGGATCGCCGAGGTGCTTCGCACGGTCGGCGAACGCCGCGCGCAGGCTCTCGATCCACCAGTGCGCCATGCGCTCGTCGAAACCGCGCTCGACCGAGCTCGCGTTCGCGTTCTTCGCGAGCGCCTGTTCCGCGATCGCGCGGTCGCGCTCCGCGTCGAGCGGCAGGCCCTCGAGGATCCCGAGCACCTGCAACAGCACGACGCCGCCCGACGACGGCGGCGGCATGGTCACGATCTCGAGCCCGCGGAACCATCCGCGCAGGGGTTTCTCCGAGCGCACCGCGTAGCCCGCGAGGTCCGCGGCGGTCATCCATCCGCGGCCGGTCGCGTCCGAACCGGGCACGGGCGTCGCGTCGAGCTCGCGCACGATTGCCGCGGCGATGCTGCCCGAGTAGAACGCGTCCGGCCCTTCGTTCGCGAGCAGCGCGAGCGCCTCCGCGAGCGGGGACTGGCGGAGCACGGCCCCCTCCCGCAGCGCCTCGCCGCCGGGATAGAACACCGCCTGCGCGGAGGGCGAGAAGTGCGCGCGCACGCCCGGCTCGACGAGGTCGCGCGCGAGGAATGCGTCGACGGGAAAACCCTGCTGCGCGAGCTCGATCGCGCGCCGCGCGAGCTCGGCGAAGCGCAGCTTGCCCGAGCCGTGCTTCTGATGGAGCTCCCACAAGCCGCGCGGCGAACCCGGCACGGCGACCGCGTGCGGTCCGCGCAGGGAGCGCGCTCCGACGCGCTTCCCCTCGGTGTCGAGGTAGAGCGCGGGGTCCACCGCGCGCGGCGCCGTCTCGCGGAAGTCGAGCGCGTCCGGCTCGCCGGCGTGCGGCACCCACCGCGCGAACCCGCCGCCGCCGAGGTTGCCCGCGTGTGGGTGCACGACCGCGAGCACGAGCGCCGCCGCGACCGCCGCGTCGGCCGCGTTGCCGCCGCGGTTCAGGACGTCGAGACCGGCCTGCGTCGCGAGCGGGTGCTCCGTCGCGATCGCCCCCGCGCGCGGCGCGGGCCAGTGCGCGGGCACGTCCGCCGGCGCGCCGCTCTTGCACGCGGCGAGGGCGAGGAGCGCGAACGCCGCGAGCGCCAGGAGTTCCCGCGGCGCGCGCATGCGGGGGAAAGGGCCGCGCGAGCGCGCGTCAGCCCTCCGTGATCTCCTCGACGCGCACGCCGCGCTGCTTCAGGTAGCCCACCGCGGACTGGATCGCCGGCTCGTCGCCTTCGATCTCGACGGCGACGAGCGCCATCGTGTCCGTGATGCTCGCGGCGCGGATGTTCGGCACGACGCCGAACTTGTCCCCCAGCGTGTGGCTGATGATGGGCTCCGAGATGAGCTCCTGGGGGAACGTGCAGAAGTACTTGTGGAGGGCCATGCGTGCTTCAGGCGGCGCGCTCGGGGACCTGCGCGCGACGCGCGCGCGACAGGAGGGAGCCGGCCAGGAGGAGCGCACATCCAAGCAAAAGCGCGGCCCCTCCCGCAAGGGCCGGGCGGAGCGGGCGGACGAGCTCGGGTCCGAAGTCGAACGTCCGCGCGCGCTCGTAGAAGGCGGGATGGTGCAGCCAGTCGACCCCCGCGGCGTCGAGCACCCACGTGAGCGGCGAGAGCGCGAGGAGCCGCGCGGTGGTCTCCGGACCGAAGGGTGCAGCGCTCCATGCGGCACCGATCGGGAGGGCGACCCACGCGCCCACCGCGAGCAGCGCGAGCGCCGCGACCTGCACGCTCTTTTCACCGACGGCGCGTCCGAGCCCCGCGCCCGCGCAGTAGAGCCCGGTCCACACGCACGCCGCCCAGGCGGGCGACGCGAGCACGCGTTCGGAGACTCCGCTCGCGAGCGCGAGCGCCACCATCCAGAGCGCCGGCACGCACGGAAGGTACGGCCACACGGGGAGGCGCGCGCTCCCCGCGAGCACGCCCGCGGCCGGCGCCGCGAGCGCAAACCAGACGATGAGCGCCGTGGGCTCCCGCGTGAACGCGAGCGGGAGCAGTCCGAGCGCGGCGACGCCCGCCACGCTCGGCAGCGCGCGGCGCGCGAGGGCGTCGCGTGCGGCGTGCTGCTCGGCGCGCACGCTCACCAAGTGATCTGCAACGCGTTCGAGACGTTGAACGTCTCCGGCGGACAGAACGTCGCCGACGAGTTGCGGTAGTAGGTCTGGTAGTACCCGACGAGCCCGCTTCCCGGTGCCGTTCCGCCGCGCACGGAGACGAGCTGCTGGCCCGCGTTGGGGTACTGCGAGGCACCCGCGACGTTCGCGACCGTGCCGAGGCGGATCAAGTTGCCGTCGACGCAGCGCACCCCGTCGCCGAAGAAGAATCCGCTCGTGCTGCGCACGTCGCCCTTGAGGAAGATCGAGCTCACGACCGCGGGCATGCCCGAGGCGTGCAGCACGACCGTGTCGGGGTTCACGGCCCCCGTCGCACCGAGCAGAGCGCCCTGCGAGTTCACCGAGTTCGCGCAGCCGTGCCCAGTGAGGCCGAGGTTGAGGCACGGGCAGAGGATCACGGCGCCCTCGCTCCCGTTGCCGTAGCAGAACGCCGTCCCGATCGCTTCGCACTCGTCGGGCACGAGGTTTCCGTTCACGTCGGCGCTCGTCGCGAGCGCGATGTCGGTCGTGTCCGCGATCGTGTTGCCGTTGCAGTCGACCACGGGAAGGCGCAGGTCGACGATCACGGGCCGGTGGTCCGAGGCCGCGGAGCTGCACGCCGAGGCGCCGCCCGCGAAACCGACGATCTCCGCAGGCTGCGCCGCGGTCGAGTTCGAGCCGCTGATGAAGATCGTCTGCAACCGCAACGTCGCGATCGAGTCCTGCCACGCGATGTAGTCGAGCTTCGAGCCCGAGTTGTGCGAGGCGTCGCTGCCGGTGGAGAAGTGGAGCGCGCCGTCGAGCGTCATGTCCGTGCCGTCGCGGTCGGTGCCGTCGGTCGTCCCGCCCACCGTCTGCGCGGCGACGAGCCAGTCGGCGGGGCCGCGCGTGGCGCCGTTGCCGAGTTCGTCCTCGTTCCAGTCGCCGCCCATGACGACCGGCGTGAGCGCGTCGAGCACGCTCGTCGCGGCCGGGCTGTCCGCGATGCGCGCCTGCGGATCGGGCAAGGCGCCGCCGTTGCCGTTGAACCAGTAGCGGACGAAGTAGGAGACGTTCTGCGCGGCCGCGATGCGCTGGTCGTGATCACTGGTGTTGCTCCCCGCCTTCAGGTGCGCGAAGCCCATCACCATGTTGCCGAGGTACGTCGCGCCGGGGAGATCGAGCTCCGCGAACGCGAAGCCGCGGATGCCGCCGTCGCCGCCGGGCGCCCACGCGGTCGCGGTCACGGTCGGGAGGTTCGCGATCGTGCTCTTGCCGTCGCCGTTGAGGTCGCTGAACGGGTAGCGCGAGAGGATGCAGTTGCGGTTGAACCCGTCGCTCACGCTCGAGACGAAGACGTACGGGAGGTCGTAGCCCGCCGCGTACTTCTGCACCCAGCTCCCCACCGCGACGCTGCCGTTGAACGTGTCCGTCCCGCCGTGGAGGAAGAGGTTGAGCACGGTGGTGAGCGTCGCGACGCTGTCCGCCCCGCTGCCCGTTCCGTTGCCGGAGTTGTCCGCGCACTCCTCGAGCACGAGCACGTCGGGCTTCAGCGCCGCGGTGATGCGCGCGAGCGCACACCAGTTGTTGTTGCCCTCGGCCTTGGTGTTGGTGGAGCAGAGCCCGTCCTGCACGTTCCACGTCATCACGCGCAGGTCGGCGGGGTCGACCTTGCCCCATTGGCCGGCGCCGGGGTTCCACTGGGCCGAGACGGGGAGCACACAGACGCCGAGGACGAGGGCCGGGGCGCAGAGACGGAGGAATCGGTGCATGGCGGAGGTACGCGAGGCGGGGGAACGCGGCCTGAATCGAAGGCCGGTGGACGAACGCGCGATCTTCCAAGGCTCACCTTTCCTCGACAGGTGTCAAGGCGGGCGCCGGCTTTCGCGGTCCAAGAGGACGCGCACGAGCGGAAGGAAGTTCCCGAGCACCCATTGGGGAGGGCCTTCCGGGCGCGGGCCGGCGTGGCGACCGCGCGCGAGTCCGACTCGATCGACCGCGCTCCGAGCACAGCTCCCAGCGCGCAACGCTTCGATTGGAGGCGGCACCCGGGATCGAACCGGGGGATAACGGATTTGCAATCCGTCGCCTTACCGCTTGGCTATGCCGCCGTCGAAGCGGTCGAGAAGGATACCCGCGCGCCTCCGTCGGTCAAGCCGACGGGCGGGAACGGGACCGTGCTCGCGGCTGTGACGCTACGATTCGCCGCGATGAGCACCTTCGTCGCCTCCGTGGACGTGCGGGCCGGCGCGGTGAGCGCGGACGCATCCGAGTGCGCACCGGAGCGGAGTTCCTCCCGCGCCGGACCGCCGTGCCGTGCTTCCGGCCGCGGCGCCCGAGTCCGAAAGGTGCTGGCGCGCGAAGCTCGAGCGCGGCGGCGGAGCGCGGGCTCGGGAACGGGCGACCTCCCCCGGCGCGATCGGCGCACGCGCGCGGCGGACCGGCGATGGAGCTCCGTGCGCGCGCCGCGCCTCGGCGACCCCCCGGAGCGATGACGGATCCGAACGAGAGCGCGGTTCCGAGCGCGCGCGTGCGCTTCGCGGTCCTCGCGCTGCTGCTCCTCGCGACGCTCGGCGCCTACCTTGACATCGCAGACCACGCCTTCGCGGTGCTCGACGACGCCGGCTACGTCTACGCGAACCCGCACGTCACGGGCGGGCTCACGCTGAAGAACGTCGCCTGGGCGTTCACGACCGGCGCGGAAGCGAATTGGCATCCGCTGACGTGGATCTCCCTGCAACTCGACGTCACGTGCTTCGGGGTGGCTCCGGGCGCGATGAAGCTCGTGAACCTCGCGGTCCACCTCACCTCGACGGCGGGGCTCGCGCTGCTCCTCCACCGTTGGACGCGCGCCTTCGGCGCGAGCCTCTTCGTCGCCGGCGTCTTCGCGCTCCACCCGCTGCACGTCGAGTCGGTGGCGTGGATCGCCGAACGCAAGGACGTCCTGTCGCACGTCGCGTTCGTGCTCGCCCTGCACGCCTGGACGTCGTTCGTCGAGACCAAGCGGCGCGCGCACCAGCTCCTCGCGCTCCTCGCGTTCGCGCTCGGCCTCGCCGCGAAGCCGATGCTCGTCACGCTTCCGTTCCTCTTGCTCGTGCTCGAACCCTGGCCGCTCGCGCGCCTCCGCCATCCCGGCTTCGCGCGCGGGCTCCGCGCCCGGCTCGCGGAGCTCGCGCCGTTCTTCGCACTCGCCCTCGCGGCGTCCATCGTGACCTACTGCGTGCAGCGAGCGGGCGGCGCCATGCCCGGACTCGAACGGGCGCCGGTCGGCGCGCGCGTCGCGAACGCGGTGGTCGCCTACGCGCGCTACCTCGGCCGTGCGTTCTGGCCCGCGGAGCTCTCGGTGCTGCACGCCTTCCGAACCTGGAGCGCGATCGAAGTCGCGGGCGCGGCGGCGCTGCTCGTCGCGTTGCTCGCCTGGGCCTGGAGCGGAAGGCGCGCGGCCCCGTGGCGTTGCGCGGGGCTCGCTTGGTACTTCGGCACGCTCGTGCCGGTGATCGGGATCGTGCAGGTCGGCTTCCAGTCGATCGCGAACCGCTACACGTACCTGCCGCTCACGGGCGCGGTGATGGCCGTCGCGTTCGAGGTCGGCGAGCGCTCGCGCGGCCGACGCGCGGCGACGCGCTGCGTCGCGGGCCTCGCGGTGATCGTGCTCGCCCTCCTCGCGTGGCGCACGCGCGTCGAGTGCGCGTACTGGCGCGACGGCGTCGTCCTGTTCGAGCGCGCGCTCGCGATCGAGCCCGACAACGTCCCCGCGCGGCGCGCGCTCGCGCACGCGCTCGAACCCGCGGGACGGACCGAGGAAGCGCGCGCGGACCTCGAGCGGGCCGGCGGGATCGTGCGCGAGATGGTCGAGGCCGCGCTGCGACGCGCACGCGAGTGCGAACGGGCGAACGACCTCCCGGGCGCGCTCGCGACGCTGCGGGCGGCCGTGCAGTACATGCCCAGGCACGTGGAGGCGCGCTTCGCGCTCGCGTCCCTCCTCGCACGGACGGGCGCGCGGGACGAGGCGCTCTCCGAGCTCGACCGCCTCGTGAGCGGCGACGGTGCGCACGCGCCCGCCCACGCGCTGGTCGGACGGCTGCGCATCGAGCGCGGTGAGTTCGACGCGGCCGCCGACGCCTACGCGGCCGCCGCCGGGCTCCTTCCCGGCGACGCGCGCGCAGCGCGCGCAGCGCTGCTCTCCGCGGCCGAAGCAGGCCGCGTCGACGTCGTCCGCGCCTCCGCCCCGGTCCTCGTCGAACGGGAGGCCGCGCTCGAGGCCGAGGTCCGCGCCGCGTACTCGCGCGCGGCCGCGCGGGCGCGTGCGCGCGGCGACACCGCGCGCGCCGAGGCGATCGAGGCCGCGGTGGCGGCGCCCCTGCCGGCCTCGAAGTAGGCCGCGCTCCACGCGCAACGCCCGCCCTGGATGGACGGCGCGCTCCAGCGCGGGCAGACTGCGTGCGCGTCCTCCGCCGGGGAGATGGCGAAATCGGCAGCCGCATCGGACTTAAAATCCGAAGGCCGCAAGGCCGTGCGGGTTCGAGTCCCGCTCTCCCCACCTCGCGCTCGACGTCCCGCGCGATCCTCGACGCGGCGTGCGTTCAGGGCTGGAGCCGATGCGCCTCGAGCAGCTCGCGCACGGTGTCGGCGAAGCGGTCGACATCCTCCTCGGTCGTGTCGAACGACGTCATCCAGCGGCACTCGCAGGTCTCCGCGTCCCAGACGTAGAAGTAGGAGCGCGCCTGCAGCGGCGCGATCGCCGCGCGCGGCAGGTGGACGAAGACGCCGTTCACCTCGACCGGCCGGGCGAGGCGGACGCCGGGCAGGTGCTCCACCGCGCGAGCGAGGCGTTGCGCCATGTGGTTCGCGTGGCGTGCGCTCCGCAACCACAGATCGCCGTCGAACAGTGCGTCGAACTGCGCCGCGAGGAAGCGCATCTTCGACGCGAGCTGCATCCCGGACTTGCGCACGAACTCGAAGTCCGCCGCGCGCGTCCCGTTCGGGAAGACGACCGCCTCCGCCCCCATCAGACCGTTTTTCGTGCCGCCGACGGAGACGACGTCCACGCCGACGTCCGTCGTGAGCGCGCGCAGCGGGACGTCGAGCGCCGCCGCCGCGTTCGCGAGCCGCGCGCCGTCCACGTGGAGAAGGAGCCCGCGCGCGTGCGCCGCGTCGGCGAGCGCCCGGAGCTCGTCGGGGCGATAAACCGTGCCGAGCTCGCTCGCCTCTGAGATCGAGACGACGCGCGGCTGCGAGCGGTGCTGGTCGCCCAGGTCGTGCAGGAACGGCGAGAGATCCTCGGGCCGCAGCTTGCCGTCCCTCGTCCGCACGGTGAGCAGTTTGCAACCGGTGAAGCGCTCGGGCGCCCCGCACTCGTCGACGGCGATGTGGGCCGTCGCGGCACAGATCACGGCGTGGTAGGGCTGGGTGATGCACTGGAGGCCGAGCACGTTCGCCGCGGTGCCGCCGAAGACGAAGTGCACGTCCGCGTCGCGCCCGAAGTGCTCGCGCATGCGCGCCACCGCGCGCGCGGTCCACGGATCGTCGCCGTAGGCGCGCGCGTGACCCACGTTCGCCGCGGCGAGGGCCGCGAGCACCGCGGGGTGCACGCCCGCGTTGTTGTCGCTGGCGAAGGAGCGCGCGGGTGCGGACGGCGAGGGGTTCGAGCTCATGGGCGCGATTGTGCGCGCGCGCCGCGGGCGAAGACAACGCTCACCGCGGTGCGCGCTGGAGCAGGGCGCGCAAGCGCAGCGCGAGGGCCGGGTCGAGCCCGTCGAGGCGCGCGGCCCCTGCCTCCGCGAGGTCGCCGCGGCCCGAACGCGCCGCCGCGAGCGCCAGGTTGTAGACCGTCTCCGCGTGGTCGGGCCGGAGCGC
>JACRIO010000078.1 GCA_016220035.1 Planctomycetota bacterium
GATCGACCGGGGCGCGGGACGGGACGCGTGCTCCTCGCCCTCGGCCATCTCGGGCTCCTCGCCGCGCTCGTCGTGCTGACGCGCGACCCACTCGGCGCGCGCCCGCTCGTGCAGTTCGTCGCCGGGATCGCCGGAGTGATCGTGCTCGCCGGCGCCGTGCGCTACTTCACGCAGAAGGCGGCTCGTGCCGAGGCGGGCGCGGTGCTCGGGCTCGCGCTGTGGCTCCTGCCGCCGTTGCTCCTCCTGTGGGGGCTGTGGCGCGCGTACGGGAGCCGCGGGCTCGTGGCCCTGCTCGTGCTCTCGAAGATCGGCGACACGGCCGGGTACTACTTCGGGAGCTGGCTCGGGAAGACGCATCCCTTCCCGAGGATCAGTCCCGGGAAGACCACCGCCGGGTGCGTCGCGTCGTTCTGCGCCGCGACCGTGCTCGGCGGGGTCGCCGTCGCGACCGGGCTCCTGCCGGACGGCCGCTTCGGGATCGCGGGCGGTCTCGCCGCGGGCGCCGCGCTCAACCTCGCCGCGCAGGCGGGCGACCTGTTCGAGAGCTGGATCAAGCGCCGCGCCGCCGTGAAGGACTCGTCGACCTGGTTCGGGCCCTCGGGCGGGCTCCTCGACCAGCTCGACAGCCTTCTCTTCTCGGTTCCGACGGCCGTGCTCGTGTTCCCCGCCCTGTTCGCTCGATGAAGGACGCGGTTTGACACCCGCCCGACCGCGATCGATCCTCTGCCGAGGCCTCGCTTGACCGAGATCACGATCCCCCTGCGTTCGCACGACGAAGCGATCCTCGTCCTCGGTCCCTACGACCGCTACGCGAAGCTCCTCCGGCAGGACCTGAACATCGAGATCAACACGCGGCGCGGCAATCTGCGCATCTCGGGCGACGACGAGAGCGTGCAGGAAGCGCGGCGGCGCATCGAGCATCTGCTCGGCAAGTCGCGCAAGGGACGCGAGCTCGCGACGCAGGAGATCGAGGAGATCCTGCTCGGGCTCGACCACAAGCCGCCGTCGGCGAACGCATCGAATCGGCCGGCGAACGCGCGCCCCGTCGCACCGCCGTACCGCGTGCTCCGTCCCGGGCTCGCGGGCCGCGCGCCGGGCGCGGGTTCCAACGGCGGCAGCGGGGAGCGCGCACCCAACGCGGGAGAGCACGCGCCGAGCGCGCCGCAACGCGTCGATCCGGGCGCGCCGCCGCCGCGCATGACGCGCATGCCGATCGTCACGCCGCGCACGGAGAACCAGCGGCGCTACGTCGAGGCGATCGACAAGCACCCGCTCGTGTTCGGCGTCGGGCCCGCGGGTACGGGCAAGACGTACCTCGCGGTCGTCATGGCGATCCAGGCCTTGCGCGCGGGCCGCTGCAAGCGCCTCGTGATCACGCGCCCCGTCGTCGAGGCCGGCGAACGCCTCGGCTTCCTGCCCGGCGACGTGCAGGCGAAGCTGAACCCGTACATGCGGCCGATCTACGACGCGCTCTTCGACCTGCTCGACTTCGAGGAGGTGCAGCGGCTCGAGGAAACGGGCGTGATCGAGGTCGCGCCGCTCGCGTTCATGCGCGGACGCACGCTCGCGCACTCGTTCGCGATCCTCGACGAAGGCCAGAACACGTCGCTCCCGCAGATGAAGATGTTCCTGACGCGCCTCGGCGAGGGCTCGCGCATGGTCGTGACCGGCGATCCGTCGCAGAACGACCTCGACGGCGGCGTGCGCAGCGGCTTGAACGACGCCGTGGCGCGCCTGCGCGGCTACGACGGCATCGGCGTCGTCGAGTTCGACGCGAAGGACATCGTCCGCCACCCGCTCGTCGAGCGCATCGTGCGCGCGTACGAAGCGCCGGCGCGCGAGCCGCGGGAGGGGCGCGAGGGGCGCGAGGGACGCGAGGCGCGCGACGACGATCGCCGGGAGCGCCGTTGAACTCCACGCGCGGTCCGCGCGGTGCGAGAAGGGCCGGGAAACGCGGGGAAAAGCGCGCTCGGCCGGCCGCGGTCCGCATCACGCGCCTGAAGCGCGGAGCGGCGTCGAGCGATCGGGCGGTCCGGCGCATCGTCCGCGCGGCGCTCGCGTTCGGCGGCCGCCCCGAGGCGTCGATCGGCGTCGTGTTGATGGGGGACGCGGCGCTCGCGGAGCTCCACGCGCGCTTCCTCGGCGATCCGTCGCCCACGGACGTGATCGCGTTCGAGCTCGGCGAGGACGGCGGGCTCGACGGCGAGATCTGCTGCTCCGTCGACTGCGCGCGCCGCGTCGCGCGGGAGCGCGGGGTGCCGTTCGAGCGCGAGCTCGCGCTCTACCTCGTCCACGGCGCGCTGCATCTTTGCGGTTTCGAGGACGACGTCCCGCGCGCGCGCCGGAGGATGCGCGCGGCCGAGCGGGCGGTGCTCGAGGTCCTCGGCTACCCCGAGGATCCGCTGCCGCACCCCTGAGCGCGGGGCTCGGGCAGCAGCTCGCATTTTTTTTCGGCGCGCGCCTCGCCGCGCGTGCCAGCGTTGGGACTGCGCGATCGACGCGGCGTTCCTCGGGAGATTCTCGGCACGCGCAATGCGTGTTCGCACTGGAGCGCGCGGAACGGCGCTGCGCGCGCGGACGAGATATGGACTCGGCGCGCGGAACCGATAAGTAGATGCGCTCACGGTCCTCGCGCGTGCTCATGGCGCGCGATCTTCTGCGCATCGACCGCTCCAGGGCGTGAACCCTTCCACCGACATCGAGAAGCTCCCCGAACCACGTGCGAAGGCGCGTCGTTCCGCGCCGCCGCGCGTCCCCCGCATCCGGACCGCGCCGCCGCGTCACGGCGCGGGGGGAGAGCGCGCGGACGAGGAGCAGGTCGGCGTGCAGGCTGTCCGCCCTCGCGCGCGCGCGGGTTCGACCGAGGCGCTCTGGCGTCGGTACGCGCGCAAGCACGACGACGCGACGCGCAACCTGCTCGTCGGCCGCTACCAGGAGTTCGTCGCGGGAATCGTGCACCGCTTCGCGCAGCGCCTGCCGCGTCACGTCGACCGCGGCGACCTGCTCACCGCCTCGAGCGTGGGGCTGATGGCCGCGATCGAGGGTTTCGACCCCGCCCGGGGCGTGCGTTTCGAGTCGTACTGCGAGCTCCGCGTGAAGGGCGCGCTCCTCGACGAGCTGCGCACCCAGGACTGGCTGCCGCGGCCGCGCCGCGCGCGCCTCGAGGAGCGCAAACGCGTGGTCGAGCGGCTCCGCGCCGAATTCTCGCGCGACCCCGACGAGGGCGAGGTCGCGCGCGCGATGGGCCTCGCGCTCGACACCTACCGTCAGATCTTCGGGGCCCTGCTCGCCGGCGCGCCGCCGGGCGGGTGCTCGACCGCGGACGAGGAAGACGGCTGGGTCGCGGGCCTGGACATCGTGCCCGACGAGGCGAGTCCGCCGGCCGAGGACCGGTTGTCGCGCGAGGACGTCCTGCGCCTGGTCACGAGCAAGCTCAGCGTGCTGGAGTACCGGATCGTCTACCTGAAGTACTGGGAGGAGCTCTCCATGCGCGAGATCGGCGCGATGCTGCGGATCACCGAGTCGCGCGTGTGCAAGCTCCACCAGAAGCTGCTCGAGCGTCTGCAGGACCACCTCGGAGCCGAAGCGCACGATTGACGCGCGCGCCGGCGCCGCGAGCGGCCTCGCGCTCGCGCCGCGCATGCCTGCGCGCGGTGTCCGTGCGCGGCGGACACGTTCCAGCGCTCCCGATCGACGCCGCGCGTACCTTCGAAAAGAGCGAGAGCCCGAGGCGCGACCCCGAGCTCTCGCATAGTTTCCGGTGAAGACCCGTGGCTAGACGAGTCGGAGCACCGCCGTACTCCGGAAGATCCGGAGCACTCCCCATGGCGGATGACATGCGTCGCGAACGACGCGAACACCGGAAGGCGCCGTGCGCCGGACCTGTCCCCACGGGTCCGAACGCTGCGCAGCTCCTCCTTCGAGAGACGATCCGTCCCGTCCCCACGGAACGGCCGCCTCATCTCCTCCACGCACCCCGGATCCGGTTCCCCAACCCGATCCGGAGGTGTGCTCGAGCGCCGTGCGAGCGGCGCCGAGAGCTTCCATCGGAACCGCTCGCAACGGTCCCCCTGCCGATCCTGCCCACGCTTCCGTCGGCTCGATCCCGCGCGCCGTGACCGAGAAGGTCGCGGCGTTGGTCGTTCCGCTCGTGCGCACCTGGACGACGACGTCGTTCCGCGCGGCGTTTGTTCGCCGGGCAGCGCGCGTCCTCCGAGCTTCGTGCTTCTTCGTCGTGTGCGTCATGGCGGTCCGTGGGACACCGCGCGCGCCTCGGAAGGGCCCGCCCCACCGCGCTCGCAACGCGGCGGGGCGGCGAACGAAGGAGGGAGAGAGACTCTCCGTCCCCGGTCGTCAGTGCCCGAGGCGGGTCGGTGACCCGTCTGCCCTCGGATGACATCCAGAAACGGACGGATGACTTCGGTGACCCGGCTGTCCGTCCGCTCGCGCGGCGAGGACCCGTGGCTTTGCGACCCGGCCTCTCGACCGGTGTGCCCTTGTCACGTCACCCAAAAGGCGGCGAAGGATACATACGAAATCCCAATTTGGCAAACGGGAGCCGGCGAGTTTCCACACCGGGACCATGGGATGGCCGCAAGCACCTTCTAGGTAAGCAGGTTACGGCGTTGGTGCGGAGGGCGTAGTGCGCCCCGACCTGGACTTCAGCGACCCCGGAATTCGCTTCCGGACCGCGAGGGACGGAAGGCCCTCTGCCGTCCGTACGGCAGCCTCAGTCCGACAGCAGGAGCGCCCTACGGGTCTGGCACTCGGTCCGTCGCGCGCAGGTCACGTTCTCCGCCCGGCAGGAGGCGAGGCCGACCGAACCGTAGCGCTCCCCGCCGTCGGCGAACAGCGTCGCCACC
>JACRIO010000079.1 GCA_016220035.1 Planctomycetota bacterium
CGAGCGCCGTAGCGAGCTCGTCGTCGTCGGAGCGCACCAGCGCGGCGGGTTGAAGCGTTTCTGGCACGGCTCGGTGTCCCACGGCGTCATCGATCGTGCGGGGACGAACGTCGTCGTCGTGCCGGAGCGGGGCTGAGCGGAGGGCGCTATCCTCCGCCCGGAGGAGGAGCGTCGTGATCCATCGCAGCCAGCGACCGTCGATCGAGCTCTCGGGCGTCGCGCTCGGCGAGCTCGTGCTGAGGAAGACGGGTGTGTTGCGCTCGAAGCCCGCGCTCGTCGATGCCGCGAGCGGTCGGAGCGTCACGTTCGACGAGCTCGACGAGCTGGTGGGGCGCTGCGCGGCGGGGCTCCACGCGCACGGCTTCCGCCGCGAGGACGTGCTCGCGCTCTACGCGCCCAACGCGATCGAGTTCGTGATCGCGTTCCACGCCGCGGCGCGCCTCGGCGGGGCGACGACGACGATCAACCCGCTCGCGACGGGCGATGAGGCGCTGCGGCAGCTCGTGGACAGTCGGGCGCGCGTGCTCGTCGCCGGGGAGGCGCAACATGAACGCGTCGTCCCCCTGCTCCCCTCGACGAGCGTGCAGCGGGCCTTCGTGCTCGGCGCTTCCGCCGACGCGCCGTCGTTCACGACGCTCCTCGGTCACGGTGTGCGCCGCGAGCAGGAGGACGTGGACCCCGCACGCGACGTCGTCGCGCTGCCGTATTCGAGCGGCACGACGGGCCTGCCCAAGGGAGTGATGCTCACGCACGCGAACCTTTCGGCGAACGTGCTGCAGCTCGCGGGCACGGGGCAGTTCCTGCGCGACGACGTCGAGCTGTGCGTGCTGCCGATGTTCCACATCTACGGGCTCGTCGCGATCCTGAACCT
Organism: Planctomycetota bacterium; assembly: GCA_016220035.1. Classification (GTDB taxonomy): domain Bacteria; phylum Planctomycetota; class UBA1135; order UBA1135; genus JADJNY01. Next base: position 872 of record JACRIO010000079.1, read on the forward strand.
CAACCTGCACCTCGGCGCGACGGTCGTGATCCTGCCGCGCTTCGACCTCGAGGGCCTGCTCGCGACCCTACGCGACCGGCGCGTGACGGTGGCGCCGCTCGTGCCGCCGATCGTGCTGCAGCTCGTGAAGCATCCGCAGCTCGCGCGCGGGGCGCTGCCCGCGCTGCGCACGATCATGTCGGGCGCCGCGCCGCTCTCGGCCGAGCTCACGACCGCTTGCGAGGAGCGCCTCGGTGTGCGCGTGATCCAGGGCTACGGCATGACCGAGTCGAGTCCGGCGACCCACGTCACGCCGCTCGTGGGATCGGTCGCGGGCTCCGCGGGCGCGCTCGTCGGAAGCACCGAGATGCGCCTCGTCGATCCCGAGGCGGGCCTCGACGCCGGGCCGGGAGCGACCGGTGAAGTGTGGGTCCGCGGTCCGCAAGTGATGCGCGGCTACCTGAACCAACCCGAGGCGACGCGCGCGACCGTCGACGCGGAGCGCTGGCTCCACACGGGCGATCTCGGGCGCGTCGACGCGAACGGCCAGCTCTTCGTCGTCGACCGGCTGAAGGAGCTCATCAAGTACAAGGGCTTCCCCGTCGCGCCGGCGGAGCTCGAAGCCGTGCTCGTCGCGCACCCGGCCGTGCTCGATGCCGCCGTCATCCCCGTGCCCGACGACGAAGCGGGCGAGGTGCCCAAGGCGTTCGTCGTGCGCCGCGCGCCGGTCGACGCCGCCGACTTGCTCGCCTTCGTCGCCGAACGGGTCGCGCCCTACAAGCGCGTCGCCGTGGTCGAATTCGTCGACGCGATCCCGAAATCCCCATCCGGCAAGATCCTGCGGCGCGTACTCGTCGAAGCGGAGCGCGCCCGTCGAGCGTGATCGCGCGTCACGTTCCACTTTCGGGAGCATCGAACCGCGGTCCGTGCGTTCGTCCGCGGCGCTTGGCATGCTGAGCGCGATTCGGCGGCCGCGAGCCGCCGGTCTTGATCCAGGAGACTTGTGGAGGAACACCCATGCAGAAGAATCGAAACATCACCCGGCGCGCGAGCTCGGCTCTCGTGCCCTTCGCCGTCGCGGGCTTGCTCGCCGGCTTGAACTCGGGCTGCACCGCGAAGACCGAGACCACGCCCTCGGCCGGATCGGGTTCGTCGGCCAAGGGCGTGACCGAGGCCGTCAAGGGCGCCGTGAGCGACGCCGTCGCGGCGGCGAAGCACGCTTGCAAGGGCCTGAACGCATGCAAGGGCCAGGGCGCGTGCAAGTCGGGCGACGCCGGCTGATCGGGCAAGAACAGCTGCATGGCAATGGGCGGGTGCGCGAACGTCGCGCACCACGGCTGCGCCGGCAAGAACGAGTGCAAGGGCCTCGGCGGCTGCTCCAGCGGCGACAACGGCTGCAAGACGAAGAACAGCTGCAAGGGCAAGGGCGGTTGCTCCGTGCCGATCGAACACTGATCGTCGCGACGACCACCGGAGCCCGCGTCGCCTCGTGCCGCGCGGGCTCCGCGCCTTTCGAAGCGGAGATCAGGCCGCGCGTTCCTTCGCGCCTTCCGCGTGGTCGACCCACGCCGCGCCGATCAGGTCACCGAGCACGTTGACCACCGTGCGGCCCATGTCGAGCAGTCGATCGACGCCGAGCACGATCGCGATCCCGTCGGGCGGCACGCCGACCTGCGCCATGACGATCATGATCAACGGCAGCGAACCGCCGGGAATGCCCGCCGCGCCGATCGCGGCGAAGACGCAGAGGATCACGACCAGCACCTGCTGTTGAAACGCGAGCTCGACGCCGAACACCTGCGCGACGAACAGCACGAGCGCGCCCTCGAAGAGCGCCGTCCCATTCATGTTCATCGTCGCGCCGAGCGGCAGGACGAAGTCGGCGACGTTCTTGCGCATGCCGAGCTCCTGCTGCGCGACGCGCAACGTGGTCGGCAGCGTCGCGGAGCTCGAAGAGGTCGAGAACGCCGTCACGATCGCGGGGATCGCGCCCTTGTAGAACGCGATCGGGCTCCGGCGGCACAGGACCCGCAGCAGGAACGGGTAGAGCACGCACACCTGGAGCGCGTACCCGCAGAACACGAGTCCGACGTAGAACGCGAGCTTCTGCAGGAGGTCGAGGCCGAACTTGGACACGACGGCGAAGACGAGGCACCCGACCGCGAACGGCGCGAGCTTCATCGCGATGCCGACGATCTTCACCATGGCCTCGCCGATGGTTTCGAGCCACCGAACCATCGAACCGCGCCGCTCGTCGTCGAGCATCGTCAGCGCGATCCCGAACAGGAGCGCGAGCACGATCAGCGGCAGCATCTCCATGTTCACGATCGCGCCGATCACGTTGCGCGGCAGGAACATGTTGAGGACGTTGTTGGCGGCATCGAGCGTCGTGGCCGCGTGCTGGGCGTCGGCCTTGGCCTGGATCTTCGCCATGTCGCCGGCGAAGTCCTTCATCAGGCGGGCCTTCGTCTCGGGATCGAACCCCGCGCCCGGTTGGAACGTGCGCATCAGCGTGATGCCGATCAACGCCGAGCACGAGCACGTCACCAATACGAAGAGGATCGTGCGCCCACCCATGCGGCCGATCTTGCGCAGGTCGCCGAGGTTCGCGACTCCGACGCAGAGCGACGCGAAGACGAGCGGGACGACCACGAGGAACAGGAGGCGCAGGAAGAGCTGCCCGATCGGATACGCGACCGCGTCCGCGACGAACGCCACCTTCTCCCGCCCGCCCTCCAGGTTTGCGCCCACGCGGTTGGCGATCGCGCCGAGCACGGCGCCCGCCGCCAGACCGATCAGCACCTTGCGGTGCAGCGGCGAGCTCGCTCCTCCGGACATGCGCGGCGGATGCTAGGGAGGGTGCGCACGAGCGTCAATTGCTGCGGACAGCGTGGGAGCTTGCGAAGAGTGGGATCTCGGACATACTGCGAGGATGCTCGCGCGCCGTGGAACGAGTCGCTCGACGACCCTCGCCGTGGGCTCGGTGTGCGTCGCGACCGTGCTCGCGCTCTGTGGCGCCCGTCGCGAGGATCCAGCCGCGACTCCGCGTTCAGCACCGGATCCCGTCTTTCCACGACGGGACCCTGGAACCACGCCGTGGCGACTCGAACGCGGCGAGGACGGGAGCACCTCGATGGTGCCGAGCGGTATCTCACCGTCGGCCGTCCGCTCGTGCTCGGAGGGGGAACTCGTCGAGATCGCCCAACGCCACCTCGCGGTCGCGTGCGCGCGACTCGGTGTCGATCCGACGACCCTCCACGTGCAGCGCGCGATGCTCCTCCCGCTCGGGCTGATCGGCACCACCGACAAATTCGTCGTTCGCTACGGACAAACGAGCGCGGGGATCCCCGTCGAGGGCGCGCTGTCCATCCTCCTCGACACGCACGGCCGATTGCTCGAGGTGGTGTCGACGGCGGCCCCGTCCAGCGAACTCGGCGAAACCGAGGCACGGGTCGACGCGGCCGCCGCCGCGCGCGGCGCGCTCGCGGAGTTCGCGGTGCGCGTCGGATCACGGGGAGTCCTGACGAGCGAGCCGAAGCTGCGGTTCTGCCGCGACGAGGCGGCCCCCGAACGCGGGCACAGCCTCGTCTGGATCGTGCACGTGGGCTCCGAACCGAGCGTGGGGGGCGCGGGACCCGTCCTGCGGGAGCTCCACTTCTCCGCGCGCAACGGCGCTTTGGAGCGGTGCTTCGATCCCGTCATGCACTTCGACGTCGAAGGGCGGGTCGGCGCCTGGATCACCCCTGGAATCCTGCCGGACGACGGGGCCCACAACGCGATCGCCCAGACGACGTGTTCTCCGTGTGCCGTCGCGACGTGCGGAGCCTGTCCGCCGACCGCCTGCGCCGTGCCGGCGTCGGCGCCCGACCCCAATCCGGAGATCCCGATCGCGCTTCCCGACCTCGAAATCGTCGACGAGTTCGGCAACGTCGCTCACAGCGATGCGGACGGCACGTTTCACTTGCCCGGGCACTCGCCGAGGACGGTGACGGCGCGCTTTCGAGGGCGTTTCGTGACGGTCGCGAACTCCGCGGGCGCGGACTATTCACTGACGACGACGCTCGTCCACGACGCCGGGAATCGAGTCCTGCTCGGTGGTCCCGCTCCGTACGTCGGCGACCAGACGCTCACGGCGCAAGCCAATGCCTATTGGTGGGTCACGCGATTGAGGACTTGGCTCCGCGAGATCAATCCGGTCGACCTGACCTGGGAGCAGGATGCGTACGACAAGCTCGCGCGTGTGAATGTCGCGCAGACCGTGAACGGTTGCGACGCTCAGTTCATCTCGCCGGGAATCGCTGGTGCGGGAACGCCCCCCGAGACGTGGTTCAGCATCGGAGGAGGCATCTGCGGCTTCTATCCCCCGGCCGCAGCGAGCTGCGGGTGTTGTGGAGAGAGCAACGGCCTGTGCACGAACAAAGCGAATGCGACCGTCGTCGTGCACGAATTCGGGCACTGGCTGAACTGGCTCTACTTCGACCTTCCTACCTCGAGTGCGTTCCACGAAGGCATGGCGGATGCGTGGGCGATGTACGTGACGGGACAGCCGCAGCTCTTCCCGTATTTCTGCACCATGGCGACCTGCACCCGCTCTGGTGAGAATTGCCGCCAATACGTTTCCTACCTCGACCAGTTCGTCGGCGACTTTCACAGGAAGGGTGAGGTCTTGATGGGCTCGCTCTGGCAGGTGCGTTCGCGGCTGGTCGCGGCCCACGGACGGGCGGGAGAGTCCGTCGCGAACGCGCTCTTCGCCGCCTGGATCAGCGCCTACCCCGAGTTCGCGATCCACACCGGGATCAAGCGGCGCTGGGTCCTCCTCGACGACGACGACGCGAACCCGATGACTCCGTCGCCGCACCAGGCCGCCATCCTGAGCGGTTTCGAGAGCCACGGACTCTGATCCAACCGCGCTCGTCTCGGCCCCGAGGGCGGGCGGAAGACGCGCACCGTCGGGAAGGGTCCTCGATGCGCGCAGCGGCCGTGCGAGTACTCTCGGCGCTTCGAGTGCCGGTTCCCACTCAGTTCGAGGCGGAGCGCTGCCGGGAGCACGGTAGTCCGACGATCGGGGCTTCGCCTCGATGGCGCGTGCCCGCGCGGGTCGATTGAACGTCGCGCGCGCGCCTGCTCAGATGGATGCGCGCGTTCGATCTCGTTCGCGTCGCACGTGCAGCTCCCCCTCCTCGCCCTCGCGTTCGTCGTCGTGCTCGTCGCGGGATACCGCCTTTACGGGCGCTTCGTCGCGCGGCACTTCGCGCTCGACGACGCTCGTCGCACGCCGGCGCACGCGCGCGCGGATGGAGTCGACTACGTCGCGACGCCGCCTTTCTACCTCTTCGCGCAGCACTTCTCCGCGATCGCGGCCGCGGGACCGATCGTGGGGCCGATCCTCGCGTGCAGGAGCTTCGGATGGGCGCCGTGCCTCCTCTGGATCGGCCTGGGCGTGATCTTCATCGGCGCGATGCACGATTTCTCCGCTTTGATCGCGTCCGTGCGGCACGGCGGCGTCTCGATCGCCGAAGTCACCCGCGAGCAACTCGGCAAGCCCGCGGGCCGCGCGATGATGGTCTTCATCTGGATCGCGCTCGTGTACGTGATCGTCGCGTTCGTCGACATCACCGCCGGCACGTTCGTGAGCGGAGCGGAGGAACTGGCTGGGACGGCGCAGGCGTTCGATCCCGGCGGCGCGGTCGCGGCGGCGAGCGTGATGTACCTCCTGCTCGCGGTCGTCATGGGCTGCGTGCAGCGCTTCCTCGCGCCGCCGCTGTGGCTCGCGACGCTGGTCTTCGTGCCGGCGACCTTCGGCGTCGCCTGGCTCGGCACGCACCTGTCGCGCTGGATGCTCCTCGACCACCAGACGTGGGCGCTCCTGATCCTCGGCTACTGCGCGCTCGCCTCGGTCGCGCCGGTATGGGTGCTGCTCCAGCCGCGCGGGTATCTCGGCGGGTTCGTGCTCTACACGGCGCTCGCGCTGGGGCTCGTCGGCGTGTTCTTCGGCGGGTACGAGGTGCAGCAGCCCGCGTTCAAGGGCTTCGACGCGGGCGGAGCGACAGGCGCGCTCTTCCCATTCCTCTTCGTGACCATCGCGTGCGGGGCCTGCAGCGGTTTCCACGGCCTCGTCTGCTCGGGCACGACCTCGAAGCAGGTCGACCGCGAGAGCCACACGCGCTTCGTGGGGTACGGCGCGATGCTCGCGGAAGGCTTCGTCGCGTTGATCGCGCTCGTCACGATCATGCTGCTCTCTCCGGCCGAGGTGGGGGACCTGACGCCGAACAAGATCTACGGGAACGGTCTCGGACGCTTCCTGACGCTGGTCATCGGCGAGGAGCGTCTGCCGTTCGCGATCACCTTCGGCGCCATGGCGTTGTCGACGTTCATCTTCGACACGATCGACGTCGCGACGCGCCTCGGGCGATACCTCGTGCAGGAGCTCTTCGGGTGGAAAGGTCGCGTTCCCGCGGCGCTCGCGACGCTGATCACGCTCGCACCGGCGGCGTACTTCCTGGTGACCTCGGGAGCGGGGGCGTACCGCACCTTCTGGACGCTCTTCGGGGCGTCGAACCAGCTCCTGGCGGCCCTCACGCTGGTGTCGATTGCGGTGTGGCTGAAGCGCGAGGGCCGCTCGAACACGTTCGTCCTCCTGCCGCTGCTCTTCCTCGTGGCGATCACGCTCTGGGCGCTCGTCCGGCTCCTGGTCGGCAGCATCCAGGCCGCGAAGGGCTTCGACGCGGCTGGAGTGAACGCGGCGACGGCGGCGGCGTTGATCGGGCTCGCGCTCTTCCTGCTCGCAACGGGGCTGCGCGCGTTGCGTGAGGTGGGAGCTCCGAAGGCCGGACGACGAGCGTGAAGTCGCATCCGTCGGCGCCTTACTTTGCACCACAAAGTGCTTGACGGATTGCATGAGACGTGGGAGCCTTCGAGCATGCGCGAGCCCCCGCGTCCCCAATCCTCGACGATTCGCACGCCCTCGTTGGCGTCGCGGGCGCGCGAGGACCTCGACTACATCCGCCGGACGATGGAGCGCGCGGGCGAACGGGCCGCGCGCTTCACCGCTCTTCCGGGATGGGGCGGGCTGCTCATGGGCGTCGTGGCGCTCGGGGCGAGCTGGGCGGCTGCGCGCACGACGGATCCGCGCGATTGGGTGCTGACCTGGCTCGGCGCGGCGGTGCTCGCATCGCTCGTCGGCGCGACGGACATGACGCGCAAGGTGTACGAGGCCCGCGCGTCGCTCCTACGAGGCCCGGCGCTGCGTTTCTGCACCAGCCTGATCGCGCCCTTCGCGGTCGGGGCGCTGCTCTCGATCGTGCTCTATCGCCACGGCATGTACGGCGAGCTCCCGGGGCTGTGGCTGCTCTCCTACGGCGCGGGCACGATCGCCGCGGGAGCCTTCTCCGTGCGCGCGGTGAGGTACATGGGCCTCGCGTTCATGCTGCTCGGCGTGTTCGCGCTCTTCGCGCCGTCGACGTGGGGCGACGCCTGCATGGCGATCGGTTTCGGCGGGTTCCACATCCTCTTCGGGCTCTGGATCACGAGGCATCACGATGGCTGAGCGCAAGCCCGAGAAGAACGGCGCGAAGCTGCGCAAGGTGAACGGCCTCTCGCTCGACTCGAGCGCGAGCGCCTTCGACAAGCTCATCCACGAGCGCATCCGCCTCGCGATCGTCAGTGCGCTCGCGGTGCACGAGACGCTCTCGTTCATCGAGCTCAAGGAGCTCCTGCAGACGTCCGACGGCAACCTGTCGGTGCACGCGCGCAAGCTCGAGGAAGCGGGCTACCTCGCCTGCACGAAGGGCTATGACGGACGCGTGCCGCGCACGGAGTTCGCGCTCACGACGTCGGGCCGGCGCTCGCTCGAGCGCTACCTGGCGCACATGGAATCCTTGATCAGGGCGGTGCGCGAGAAGTGAAGTAGCTCCTCGCCGACCGCCCTTTTTCACGGGGGGTGACTTTATGTTGCAAAGTGGACCGCAGTCGAGCCGACCGGTTGGGCTGCACGTGGCGATCATCATGGACGGCAACGCGCGCTGGGCGCAGCAGCGCAAGAAGCCGATCGCGGCGGGCTATCGCGCTGGAGCCAACGCGGTGAAGAAAGTGGTGCGCGCCGCGCCGCCGTGCGGGATCGGGATGCTGACGATGTTCGCGCTCTCCGCGCAGAGCTTCGATCGGCCCGACGACGAGACGTACGAGGTGCTCGACCTGATCAAGAGCTACCTGCTCGAGGACATGGACGACATCGCCGAGCGCGGCGTGCGCGTCGAGATCATCGGACGCCGCGATCGCATCGACGACGACCTGCTCGAGATGCTCGAGTTCGCCGAGAAGCTCACCGCGGGCGGGACGAAGCTCCACCTCCGCCTCGCGATCGACTACTCGGCGCGCGACGCGATCGTGGGCGCGGCGCGGCGCTTTCACGTGACGCAGGCGCTCGGCGGCGGACGCGAGGGCTTCGCGAGCCTCCTTTGTCAGGGCAAGCAGGGCGTCGAGCGCGTGTCCGACGTCGACCTGCTCATCCGCTGCGGCGGCGAGCAGCGGCTCTCGGACTTCCTCCTGTGGGAGAGCGCGCACGCCGAGATCGTGTTCACGAAGCGGCTCTGGCCCGACTTCGACTCCGTCGCGCTGCGGCGTGCGCTCATCGCGCACCGCTCGCGCGCACGGAAGTTCGCGCAACTGCGCGAGAAGGCGGGCTGAACGACCAGGCCGGACCGGAAGGGAACGCGGAGCGCGCGGTCGTTCTCCTGAATCGCGCGAGAGACAGCACCGCGTTGCTTCCGGCCCGCGCCTGCCGCCGATTCGACGGCGGCTCGATCGCCGGCGGACGTCCGAGAGGTGCGGAACATGGAGACGAGAGGTAGAGGTGCGTTCCTGCGGGTGGTCACGGCCCTCGCGCTCGCCGGCGCGGGCCTCGTGCTCCTGCTCGCGATGTTCGTGCGCCACGAGCAGCACGTCGGTCTCGGCGGCGAGATCGTGCACGACGACTTTGGTTTTCGCGTGGAGTGCGTCGATTCAGAACACACGCTCGCCGATGGCGCGGTGTATCCGGCGGGTCGCTTTCTCGTCGTCCACCTCGCGATCACGAACCACGCGAAGCGCGTACCGTTCGCGCTCGACACGTGGACGCCCGTGCTCGTCGACGGAACGGGCCGCGTGTTCGAGCCCCACGCGCGCGCGCAGGCCGCGCTCGCCTCCGAAGTCGGCGAAGCGGCCGAGTTCGCCGGCTCGATCGAGCGCGGCACCTCGATCACGAAGCTCGCCGTCTACGACGTGCCGAAGGACGCGCGCGATCTGCGCCTCGAGATCCACTGGGGCGGCGCGCTCGTGAATCTGCTCGAGAACCTGATCTTCGGGGAGAAGGACATCGCCGTGCACGCCGTCGCATGGGATGAGGCTCCGCGCGACCCGACGGGGGCCGACAGGCCTCCGAGGGACTGACGGTTCCCGTTCGGCGCACAGCGGTGGGTCGAGGGGATCGCCCTGAGCGGCGAAGCGCCCCGTCCCCGGATCATCCAGCGCGCTGCGCCGCCCGCACTTGGTTCGGGTCCCGGGCCTCGCGCTCCTCGAGCAGCAGGAGCGCGCGCGCGCTCGCGAGGTCGAGGTTGCCGAGGATGTTCTTCGCATCGAGTGCTTCGAGCACGCCCGAGCTGCGCAAGAGCGCGTGGTGCTTCGTCCGCACGCCCGCGAGCACCAGCGCCTGATCGGACTCCTCCAGACGGTCCATCAGCGCGCGGACCTCCAGTGCGGAATTCAGATCGAGGTCGGGGACCTCCGCGATGTCGAGCACGACGATCTGAACGCATTCCTCGAGGTGGTCGGCCCAACTGACCAAGTTCGGCATGCGCGTGCGTCGGCCCGTCGCCCTGCGGCCCGCCTTGACGTGGAAGACGGCAATCTCGGCGGGCAGGATCTCGTGGTACGTCCCGCCCGCGTCGGCGCTCGAGTGGATGTCGCCGATCGGATGCCACACGTCCTGGAGGATGATCCAGAGCAGGAACGCGACCGCGGGCACCATCGACCACGCCGGGATATGGGCGAACGCGAGCGCGCCGAGGCCCGAGCCGACCATGAAGCTCCCGACGATGCTGAGCAGGAGGAGCAGGCGTTCCGCCGTGAGCTGCGTCCCGTGCCGGCCGAGGGTCCAGCCGAGCTTGCGGAGGATCCAGAGCCCGCTCTCGAGGCCCAGGTCCGTCGCCACGCCGGTGACGTGCGTCGGGCGCACGACGCCGCCGCGGATGCGCGTGATCGTCGCGTTCTGCAAGCCCATCGCCGCCGCGGGGATGAGCGTCAGCCACAGCTTGGCGTAGTGCGGGTCGAGCTCCTGCACCATCTCCCAGTCGACGAGCAGCGCGAAGACCGCGAGCATGAGGGCCTCGGCCGCCATCGGAAGCACGTAGATCGAGCGCCAGCGCGCGAATCGCGCGAGCTCGGTGAGGAGCCCTGAGAGCGCCGCCCCGAGCAGGAACGCGGTGAGCAGGGCGGCGACGTACGCGCCGCTCCCGACCCGCCACTCGACGACGTCGCGCCCGAGCTGGGAGACCGAACCGCTCATGTGCGAGGTCGCCTGTCCGCACGTGATCAGGGTCAGGATGTTCGTGTAGCCGGCGATCCAGGAGAGGGTGATCGCGAGACGCGCCTGCTGTGTGTGGGAGTGTGCGTGCTTGACGAACAAGTCGGCAGAATAGCACGCACGCGCGGCCGCCCAGGAGCACCGAACCGTGCCTGAAGTCGCCACAGCGTGCGCGTCCACGAACCCTCTGCAGCCGGCAGAATGTCCCGCGAGGTTGTAGCGCGGGGGGGGATCGAGGTAGAGGATCCGGTGCAGTCCCCGCTCCCATGCCCGTCGGCCCAATCCTCCTCGTCGCTGCACTCGGGATGCTCCTGGGCCTCGTCACCGGGCGCTTCGCACCGCGAGTGTGGCTCGCGTCGACGGTCGTGGGCGCAGCGGCGGGGCTCGCCGCGTCCGCCGCGGTCCTCTGCGGAGCGGGCGACTGGGACTGGCGGAGCGGCGCGATCGTCGGCGGCGAACCGCTCCACTTGCACCTGGATGGGATCGGCGCGCTGTTCCTCGCGCTCGTCAGCGTGCTGGGCGGCGCGGGCGCCGTCTACGCGCGCGAGTACTGGCCCGACCGCGCGCACCCCCGCTCCGCGCGCGCGGGACGCCTTTGGTGGAGCGTGCTCGTCGCGAGCCTCGGCTTCGTGCTCCTGTCCGCGAACGGTCTGCACTTCCTGATCGCGTGGGAGCTCTTCACGCTCAGCGCGTACTTCCTCATCACGCTCGATCGCGCCAACGAGGCGGTTCGCGCCGCGGGGTGGCTCTACCTCGCGGCCTCGCACGTGGCCGTCCTCTGCCTGTTCGCGTTCTTCGCGCTGATGGCGGCGCGCACGGGGAGCTGGGAACTCGGACCGCTGCGTGAGCGCGCCGATCTCGCGCCGCTCTTCTGGCTCGCGCTCGTGGGCTTCGGTCTCAAGGCCGGCCTGTTCCCGCTGCACGTGTGGCTCCCCTCGGCGCACGCGAGCGCGCCGAGCCAGGTCTCCGCGCTCCTCTCCGGCGTGACGATCAAGCTGGGCATCTACGGGCTCGTGCGCTTCAGCTCCTGGCTCCCCGTGCCCGCCTCGGCCGGCTGGGTCGTCGCCGCGCTCGGCACGGCGAGTGCCGTGCTGGGCGTCGCGTTCGCGCTCGGGCAGCACGACCTCAAGCGCCTGCTCGCGTACCACAGCGTCGAGAACATCGGCATCATCTTGATCGGACTCGGTTTCGCGCTCGTCGCGGTGCGGAGCGGGAACCCCGCGTGGGGGCGGCTCGCGCTCGCGGGCGGATTGCTGCACGTCTGGAACCACGGTCTGTTCAAGGCGCTCTTGTTCCTCGGCGCCGGTTCGGTCCTGCACGCGACGGGCACGCGCGAAATGAGTCGGCTCGGGGGATTGTGGCGCGCCATGCCGTGGACGACCGCGCTGTTCGCGCTGGGTGCGTTCGCGATCTGCGGACTGCCGCCGCTCAACGGGTTCGTCAGCGAGTGGCTCGTGTACTCCGGCCTCCTCGGCGCGGCGAGCTCGCACTCCGCGTCGTTCTGGGGCGCCATCCCGGCGGCGATCCTGCTCGGGATGACCGGCGCGCTCGCGCTCGCCTGCTTCGTCAAGGTGTGTGGCGTCGTGTTCCTCGGCGCGCCGCGTTCGGAGAGCAGCGCGCGCGCGCACGAGTGCGGTCCGCTCATGCGCGGAGCGATGCTCGTGCTCGCGGCCGCGTGCGTCACGATCGGCCTCGCGCCGAGCTTGTTCTGGCCGATGTTGGAGCGTGTCGTCGGCGCGTGGCAACCCGCTTGGTCCGGCGCGGGACCGCCGACGTCCCTCGCCGTGATCGGCCGCGTGCACGTGCTCCTCGCGCTCCTTGCAGCAGCGGCGGCCTGGTGGCTCGCACGCCGTGTCCGCGCGCGCACGCCGCGGCGCGTGCCGACCTGGGACTGCGCGTACGCGGCGCCGACCGCGCGCATGCAGTACACGGCGGGCTCGTTCGCGGCGACCCTCGTCGAGGGCTTCGCGTGGATCCTGCGTCCGGTGCGGCATGCGACGCCGCCGATCGGGGCCTTCCCGTCCGCGAGCAGCTTCGAGACGCACACGCCCGAGACCGTGCTCGAGCACATCGCCGTGCCGATCGGCAACTTCGTGATGCGCGTCGCGATCGTCGCGCGGCGCCTGCAGCATGGACGCGTGCAGGCCTACGTCCTCTACTTGCTCGTCGGTCTCGCGGCGCTGACGGGCGTGGTGCTCCTCGGAGCGAACTGAGCCCGCGCGCCATGTACCTGAACCTCGTCCAGATCGCGGAGTCCTTCGGAGTCGCCGAGCGCGTCGTGGAAGGCTGGATCCGCGACGAAGGCTTGCCGCACACGCCCGATCGCGGACGACTCCTCTTCGATCGCGCCCAGGTCGCGCAGTGGGCCGCCGAACGCGGGCTCGCGGCCAAGGCCGGCTTCCTCGCGCCGGTCACGCCCGCGGTCGCGACGGGAGCGCGGCTCAC
>JACRIO010000006.1 GCA_016220035.1 Planctomycetota bacterium
AGCTCGTCGCGGTCGTCGATCCGCAAGGCGAGCGCGCACGCGAGCTCGCCGGCGAACTCGGATGCCTCGCGCTCGAGTCCGCCACGCAGCTCCCGGCCGACCTCGACGCCGTGAGCATCGCCGTGCCGACGGCGCTCCACGCCGAGGTCGCGATCCCGCTGCTCGAACGCGGCGTTCCGTGCCTGATCGAGAAGCCGCTCGCCGCGGACATGCGCCAGGCACAGGCCATCCTCGACGCAGCGCAGCGCGGGCGAACGCACGCCGCGGTGGGCCACGTCGAGCGGTTCCAACCGGGGTTGCGCAAGGTGCGCGAGATGCACCTCGCCCCCCGTTTCATCGAGTGCCATCGCCTCGCGCCATTCAGCTTCCGGAGTCTCGACGTCGGCGTCGTCCACGATCTGATGATCCACGACCTCGACCTGATCCTGGACCTCGTCGGGAGCGAGGTCGAGAGCTTCGACGCCGCGGGCGGGGCGATCCTGACGGAGCGCGAGGACCTCGCTTCGGTCCGGCTCGTGTTCCAGAACGGCGCGCGCGCGAACGTGACCGCGAGCCGCGCGTCGCTCTCGCCGATGCGGCGTTTCCGCCTTTTCTCGAGCCAGGGCTACGTGAGCCTCGACTTCACCAAGAACTACGGCCTGATCGTGCAGAAGGGACCGGAGTGGGAGCGGGGCCGCGCCGCGCTGCGCGAGATGGACCCGACGGTGTTCGCCATGCAGAAGGACTGGGTGACGAACCGCGTGCTCCAGGTCTCCGAGCTCGACCTCTCCGGGCTCGAGCGCCCGCTCCAGGCCGAGCTCGATTCGTTCCTCAGGTCCGTCCAGGAAGGGCGCGAGCCCGAAGTCAGCGGCGCGGCGGGGGCTCGGGCGCTCGCGCTGGCCGACCGCATCGCGGAGCGCATCCAAGAGCAGCGCTTCTGAGTCGTGCGCCGCCGTCGCCGCGTGAGGAAACCGCGGCGAGTCGATGGTAGAAGGTGCGCGCGCCGCTCGTACCGTGCGGCCGCCCTCCAGGACCGCGCGCATGACCGAATCGCTCTTCGCACCTCTTCCCGACGACCTCACCGCGAAGCCCGACGCCGCGGAAGCCGAGGTTCTCGCCGCTTGGCGCGCGAACGACACGTTCGGAGCACTGCAGAGGACGCGCGCGGGAGCCCCCTCCTTCGTCTTCTGGGAAGGACCGCCGACCGCGAACGGACGTCCGGGCATCCACCACGTGCTGGCGCGCACGATCAAGGACGCGGTCTGCCGCTGGCAGACGATGAACGGGAAGCGCGTCGTGCGCAAAGCCGGTTGGGACACGCACGGGCTGCCGGTCGAGCTCGAGGTCGAGAAGAAGCTCGGGATCAGCGGCAAGCCGGACATCGAGCGTTACGGCGTCGCGGCGTTCAACAAGCAGTGCCGTGAGTCGGTGTGGACGTATCAGAAGGACTGGGAGCAGCTCTCGGAACGCATCGGGTACTGGCTCGATTACTCCGACCCGTACATCACCTACGCGGAGGACTACGTCGAGTCCGTGTGGTCCCTGCTCGCGCGCTTCCATGGCGCGGGGCTCGTGTACCGCGGGAAGAAGGTGCTGCCGTACTGCGGACGATGCGGCACGGGCCTGTCCTCCCACGAGCTCGGTCAGCCGGGCGTCTACCGCGACGTGCAGGACCCGAGCGTGACGGTGCGCTTCCGCCTGAAGGTGCAGCGCGACGCCGCCGAGCCCGAGAGCGTGCTCGCGTGGACGACGACGCCGTGGACGTTGCCGTCGAATTTCGCGCTCGCCGTTCACCCGGAACTCGATTACGTCCGCGTGCGGGTCCGCCACATGACGGGCAAGGGCGCCGACGCGAAGGAGGTCTTCCGCGAAACCGTGTGGGTCGCGGCCGCGCGCGCCGACGCGGTCTTGCCGAAGGGCTTCGAGGTGCTCGAGACCCGCAAGGGGAAGGCCCTCCTCGGCCTCGACTACGAGCCGCTGTTCGTGGCACAACCCGGCACCGCATTGCTCCCGCCGAGCGCGCCCGCGGACGCGGTTCAGCGGCGTCACAAGCTCGTTTCCGGCGACTTCGTCACGACCACGGACGGCACCGGCGTCGTCCACATGGCGTGTTACGGCGCCGACGACTGGGACGTCGCGTCGAAGCACGGCATCGCGGCGATCCTCGGGCCGGGGCCGAACGGGACGTACCTGCACGACGTGCGCACGGCCGCCGACGCCGTCGTCGTCGCGGCCGGCACGTGGTTCAAGGACGCCGACGAGCTCGTCGTGAACGACCTCAAGGCGCGTCACCTGATGTTCAAGTACGCGCGCGAGTCGCACAGCTACCCGCACTGCTGGCGCTGCAACACCGCGCTCTACTACTTCCCGGTCGACGCCTGGTACATCAAGACGACCGCGTACAAGGACCGCATGGTCGAGCTCAACCGGAAGATCCGGTGGGTGCCGCCCGAGGTCGGCGAGAAGCGCTTCGGCGAGTGGCTCGCGAACAACGTCGACTGGAACATCTCGCGCGACCGCTACTGGGGAACCCCGCTCCCGTTCTGGGTCTGCGAGAAGGATGAGACGCACGTCGTCGCGATCGGCGGTGTCGCGGAGCTCACGCGGCGTGCGGGGAAGCTCCCCGAAGGCTTCGACAACCACAAGCCGCTCATCGACGAGGTCGTGTTCCCGTGCGACCGCTGCAGCGGGACGATGCGGCGCACGAAGAGCGTGCTCGACTGCTGGTTCGATTCGGGCGCCATGCCCTACGCGCAGTACCACTGGCCGTTCGAGGACGGCGTCGCGAAGGTGCGCGACCAGTTCCCGGCCGACTTCATCGCGGAGGGTCTCGACCAGACGCGCGGGTGGTTCTACACGCTGCATGCGATCGGCGCGTTCGTCACGACGCTGCCCGAATTCGGCGCGAGCGCGCAACCCGCGTACAAGACGTGCGTCGTGAATGGTCTCGTGCTCGACAAGGACGGCGTGAAGATGTCGAAGCGCCTCGGAAACGTCGTCGATCCCTGGAAGGCGATCGCGGAGAACGGTGCCGACGCCGTCCGCTGGTACCTCGTCGCGAACGGACAGCCGTGGCTTCCCAAGCGCTTCGACCCCGCGGGGCTCGTCGAGGTGCGTCGGAAACACTTCGGCACGCTCGTGAACAGCTACAAGTTCCTCGCGGACTACGCGCGCATCGACCGCTTCGATCCTACTTCGCCCGCGATCCCGCCCGTCGCGCAGCGGCCCGAAATCGACCGCTGGCTCGCGTCGCGGACCGAGTCGCTCGTCGCGGACGTGCGCGCGCGCATGGACGACTACGACCTGGCGGAGGCCTGTCGCGCGATCGAGGACTTCGTCGCCGACGACGTCTCGAATTGGTACATCCGCCGCAACCGTCGGCGCTTCTGGCTCGCCGAGACCGGTGCGGACAAGCTCGCCGCCTTCGCGACGCTGCACCACGCGCTGACGACGGTCGCTCTCCTCGGCGCGCCGTTCGCCCCGTTCCTCTCGGAGATGCTCTGGACGCGCCTCGCGTCAGGCAAGGGATCCGTGCACGCCGAGCGCGCGCCGACGGCGAGGAAGGAGCGCAGCGACGCCGACCTCGAGACGAGCATGCGCATCGTGAAGCGCGTGGTCGTACTCGGCCGCGCCCTGCGCGAGCGGCTCGGCATCAAGAACCGCCAACCCTTGAGTGCGCTCCACGTGCGCACGTCGGACGAGCGGGCACTCGCGCTGCTCGGGCGCGAGTTTGCGCGCGACCTCGTGCTCGGGGAGCTCAACGTGAAGCGGCTCGCGAGCCTCGCCGCGGACGATGGGCGACTCTGCACGCTCAAGGCGAAGGCGAACTTCAAGGTCCTCGGCAAGCGGCTCGGCGCGTCCATGAAGGCGGCCGCGGCCGCGATCGAGGCCCTGCCGTCCGATCGCGTGGCGCAGTTGCGGGCGGGCGCCCGGATCGCGCTCGTGGTCGACGGTGCAAACGTCGAACTCGGGCCGGAGGACGTCCTGGTCCAGGTCGAGACGCGGGCGGATTTCGAACTCGAGACGGATGGTCAGTACGTGGTCTGGTTCGAGACGGAGCTCGACGATGAGCTCGTGCAGGAGGGGCTTGCGCGCGAGTGCGTCAACCGGCTGAACGCCCTGCGCAAGGACCGCGGCCTCGCTCCCGAGGACCGCATCCGGCTCGTCGTCTGGAGCGACGACACGACGATTCGCGCCGCGGTCGAGCGCTTCGCACGGATGATCGCGAACGAGACACTCGCGGTCGAGCTCGCAGTCCGGGAGCTGCGCCCTGGGCAGAGCGAAGTCGAGCTCCTGGACCTCGGGGAAGGGCGAGTGCTGCTCGTGCAACTCGCCCGGGCCTGAGGCAGCGCGCATCGTGGCTCCGGTTTCGAACCCACGCCGGCGCGTCGCTTGGTCCACCCATCGGGAGCTCCGGGTGCCAAGCGCTTCGAGAAACATCCGCGGACCGGCCTCGCTGCGTGGGCGGCGTGCTCGTGGTGTCGGACGCCGGCCAACGGGCGGGGTGCGTGATCGTCGAGGCGAGGGTGCACCGCCAGACTTGGCGAGACGATTACCCGTTTCACGACCGCTCGCGATGGAGTAGCTTCTGCGCGTCGGGGCAACCCTGGTGCGCAGGTGACCTGTCCTGATCCCTGGAGCCGAACAACAACCACATGGGCCCTGTTCGATCGCGCGGCATTCCCGCTCGGTGTTGGGCCCTCCTGGAACCAACTGGTTCCGGGTTCCGACGGGCACGGCATCACTGGGGCCCCCGACGCAACTTGGTCGCACGGACGCTGCACATGCCGCCGGCTTCGCCCTTCGTTCGGAGTTCGGAGCCATGACCTGCGGCGTGAGTGCGCGGCCTCCCCGGCTTCAGCACGAATCTCATGCGCACACTCCTACTGGTCGTTCTCGCGGGTGGACTCCTCTGGTTGTTTCTGAGGAGGGGTTCCGAGATGAACGCCGCACCTGGACCGGCTGTCTCGGCCGGGGAGATGGTCCCGCCCGAGTCGGCTACGGAGGCCCGCGCCGCCGAGCCCCCGCCCGGGCCGGTTCAAGCGTCGGCGGTCACGGATCGGTCCCGATTCGCGCCGGCGTCGAAGGTCGAACCACTCGACCCGGCCGAGTCGCACGCGCCAACCCACGCGAGCGAGGGCGCCGGGAGTGCGGCGCTGACGATCGAAACCGAGCTGGCAGGGGTGCTCCTACAGGAGCCCATTCGGTTCGAGGCCGCGCTCGAGGCTTCGCGCGCACGGCTCCCAACCGGGCGACAGGCGTTTGCGACGGCCGTCGGGAAGCTCGTCGCAGGCGATGCCGCTGCGGCGCTACTGGCTGTCGATGGCGGAAAGGTCGAGGGGGTTGCATCGGCTGAGGTCGAATTCCTCCGTCGGGGAGGCGGAAACGGGCTGGCCAGCGCCTCGACGGCGAGTGAGTCCGCGCTGCAGAACGCGGGCCGCATGGCGCTCCAGCTCACAGAGGCCGAGCGCCTTGGCGCCGCGGGCGATGCGCGCGGGGCGCTAGGAAACCTCTCGATGGTGATCCTCGCGGCGCTCGATGCTCCCTGGAGGCTCGACGAGACGGCCATGCGACTCTGGATGCAGAAGCTCGCTCAGCATGCGGGAGTGTGGCGGTGGCGGCGCGACGGGGACTGGCCCGGACTGGATGTCACCGTGCAGAAGGGCGACAGTCTGATCTCGATCCGCAAGCGCCTGGTGAGCGAGCACCCGCAGCTCGTGATCTGCACCGGGTTGATCGCGCGCGCGAATCAGCTCAACAGCGAGACGATCCATCCCGGCGACAGGCTGCGCGTGCCCACCGAGACCGTGAGCGTGCTCGTCGACCTGGGAGCCCACTGGGCCTTCTTTCTGATGGGGGACCGTGTCGTGGCGGGGTGGGAGGTTGGCGTCGGTCGCCAGGGCAAGGAGACGCGCGCGGGGAGCTTCCGGGTGGGTGACAAGCGCAAGGATCCGATGTGGTTTCCGGCGGGCAGGGACCCGGTCCCTTTCGGTGATCCACGCAACCCCCTCGGAACACGGTGGATAGAACTCGAACATGAGGACGGCCGGGCCTCGCACCTTGGGTTCCACGGGACGAACGAACCGCAGAGCGTCGGAAAGGACGCGAGTGAAGGGTGCCTGCGCATGCGGCAGGCAGACGTCGAGGAACTCTTCGAGATCCTCCCAGTCGGAGCGCTCGTGCGCATCCAGGAGTAGCCCTGCGAACGCGCCCACGTCCCGAGCTGGGGAGGAGGGTGCCGCGTCACCAGCCGAGGGTCCGACGGTGGCTCACTTCGACTGCCCTCAGCCATCCCGCGCCAAAGGGGGAGGTCCGTCCCGAAGTGCAGGCAGGGTGACGGCCGCAACCGAGGCCCCGACACCGCAGGTCGCCTCCCCCGCACGGAGGCAGGCCTCATGGAAGGCCTCGGCCAAAGAGCGGCACCCACCGGAGGTGCCCAACTCCGCTCCCCTGAGGGACCCGCTCGATGGGAGACCAAGCCAACCACCCCCAGAACGCAAGGAAGGGAACCGGCCGCCTCGCAGGGTGCGGGGCGCCAAGAGGGATCAGGAACCGGCAGGATCAAGGAAAGTGGCCGGGAGCTAACCGCTTCACCAGAAAGAGCTTATGGGCCAGCGGCGGGCCTCGGTTCGGAAAGTGACGGCAAGGCATTGACGACGCCATCCGAGGCTCTATCATCCCGCTCCCTCGAACGGAGGCTAGCCCCTCCGAACGAGACGCGATCGAAGAGCGCGCCTAGCGCGCAGCACGAGCGCGGAGATCTTTGAAAACAAGGGTGGCCCTTGAAACCAATGCGAGCAACCACGGCGACAAGCTGTGGGAATTGTCCGAAGACATCAGAACAAACACCATTGAAGGGTTTGATTCTGGCTCAGAACGAACGTTAGCGGTGTGAATTAGGCATGCAAGTCGCGCGTGAAAACCTTCGGGTGAGTAAAGCGGCGAAAGGGTGAGTAACACGTAACCAACCTATCCTGGAGATCGGAATAACCACTGGAAACGGTGGCTAATGCTGAATGTCGCCCGTCCGGGGCATCCCGGACTGTCGAAACGGTGGCGCAAGCTGCTGCTCGAGGAGGGGGTTGCGGGCTATCAGCTAGTTGGTGGGGTAACGGCCTACCAAGGCGATGACGGCTACCGGGTCTGAGAGGACGGTCCGGCACACTGGGACTGAGATACTGCCCAGACTCCTACGGGAGGCTGCAGTCGTGAATCTTCCGCAATGGGCGAAAGCCTGACGGAGCGACACCGCGTGCAGGATGAAGGCCTTCGGGTTGTAAACTGCTGTC
>JACRIO010000080.1 GCA_016220035.1 Planctomycetota bacterium
CACCCGCACGAGTCGCCGCCGGTGATGACCGTGCCGCTCATGGTGCTCGCGGTGCTCTCCGTCGTCGGCGGCGTGCTCGGGCTCCCGCCCGTGCTGCACGTCGCACACCAGCTCGAAACTTGGCTCGAGCCGGTGACGGAGACCGGCAACGCGCTGCTCGCGTCGCACGGCACGCACGAGCTCGGGCACTCGGTCGAATGGCTGCTGCTCGGCCTCGGCGCCGCGATCGCGGTGGTCTTCGCCTTCCTCGGCTTCCGCGCCTACGCGGGCGGCACCGCGCGCGACGAGCAGGTCACGCGCGGCGCACCGGGCCTCGCGGGCTTCCTCCAGGGCGCCTGGGGCGTCGACGCCGCCTACACGAGCTTCGTCGTGCGCCCGATGCAGCTCCTCTTCTTCTTCGTCGCCATCGTGATCGACCAGTTCGGGATCGACGGCGCCGTCAACGGCGCCGGCGCCGTCGCGCGCGCGTGCGGCGACCGCGTGCGGCGCATGACGAACGGGAACATCGCCACCTACGGCCTGTGGATGGGCGCCGCGGCCGCGGTGATCGCCTTCCTGTTCCTGAAGGGAATCGGCTGATGAACAACCTGACGTTGCTCGTCTTCCTGCCGCTCGTCGGCGCGCTGCTCGTCGCGGCGACGCCGCGCGGAGCGGTCGCGGCGCAGCGTCTGATCACGCACGTCACGATGCTCGCGACGATGGTGCTCGGGCTCTCCGTGTGCCTCGCGTTCGACGGGTCGAGCGCGCTCGCGCAGCACGTCGTCGAGCGGCCGTGGTTCGCGCTGCCCAACGGCGCTTCCTCGGTGCCGATCGCGTTCAAGCTCGGCCTCGACGGCATTTCGGTGCTCATGGTGGCGCTCACGGCGCTGCTCGGCCCGATCGTCGTGCTCTCCACGTGGGGCCACATCCACGAGCGCGTGAAGGAGTTCATGGTCTGGCTGCTCGTCATGCAGACGGGCATGCTCGGCGTGTTCCTCTCCCTCGACCTCGTGCTCTTCTACGTGTTCTGGGAAGTGTCGCTCGTGCCCCTCTACTTCATCTTGGGCATCTGGGGCGGCGACCGGCGGCTCTACGCGACGATCAAGTTCTTCCTCTACACGCTGTCGGGCTCGCTCGTGATGATGATCGCGGTCATCGCGCTCCTGTACCGGCTCGGCACCGCGGACATCCCGACCTTGATCGAGCGCGTGGGCTCGCTCCCGCACGGCACGCAGCTCTGGACCTTCGCCGCATTCGCGCTCGCGTTCTGCATCAAGGTGCCGGTGATGCCGTTCCACACGTGGCTGCCGGACGCGCACACGGAGGCGCCGACCTCGGGCTCGGTGATCCTCGCCGGCGTGCTCCTGAAGATGGGCACGTACGGCCTCCTGCGCTTCTGCATCCAGATGTACCCGGGGATCTCACTGGAGGCGGCGCCCTGGATGATGGGACTCGGCGCGGTGGGCATCGTGTACGGCGCGTGGCTCGCGTCGGCGCAGAACGACCTCAAGCGCCTCGTCGCGTGCAGCTCGGTGAGCCACCTGGGCTACGTCGTGCTGGGACTCTTCGCGCTGACGCAGGCGGGCTTGCGCGGCAGCGTGCTCCAGATGGTGAACCACGGCATCTCGACGGGGCTGCTCTTCCTCCTCGTCGGGATGATCTACGAACGCCGCCACACGCGGGCGCTCGACCACTACGGCGGCATCGCGAGCGTCATGCCGCTCTACGCGGTCTTCTTCGTCGTCACCGTGCTCTCGAGCGTCGGCTTGCCCGGCCTCAACGGCTTCGTCGGCGAGTACCTGATCCTGCTCGGTTCGTTCCAGGCTTCACCCTGGATCGCGGCGGTCTCGGTCACGGGCGTGATCTTCGGCGCCGTGTACCTGCTCATGGCGACGCGCAGGTTCCTCTGGGGACCGCTGACGCACGCGGCGAACAAGTCCCTGACGGACATCGGCGGGCGCGAGATCGGGCTGATGGTGCCGCTCGTCGTGCTGTGCTTCTGGATCGGCTTCGCGCCGAACACGTTCCTCTCCCGCGCGGACGGCTCGATCGACGCGCTCGTGAAACGCATCGACGCGGCGCGCGCCGTCCGCACGGCGGCGCTCGTCCCCGCGACGACGCCGCTCCTCGTCCAGGAAGGTGAGCCGCGATGACCCCCGACTTCCTCCGCCAGCTCGTCAACGAGACGACGCTTTTCGCGCTCGCGCCGTTCCTCGTCCTCTGCGCGGGAGCGATGCTCCTACTCCTCGCGGACATCGTGCCGGGCGCCAAGGGCCTGCGCGCGCCGCTGTTCGTCGCCAGCATCGCGGTCGCGTCGTTCTTCGAAGTGCGCCTCTTCGACCACCCCACGCTCGAGCTCTTCTCGAACAGCTTCGTGTCGAGCCCCAAGACGGCGTTCTGGGGCCTCCTGTTCCTGTCGAGCGCGCTCATCGCGTGGTGCTTCGCGCAGCGCTACTACGACGAGGAGAAGGGCTTCCTCGCCGAGCACGACGTGCTTTTCCTGTGCAGCACGGCGGGCATGATGCTCATGGCCGGTGCGCAGGACCTGCTCACCTTCTTCGTCGGGCTCGAGCTGCTCTCCGTGCCGCTCTACACGCTCGCGGGCTTCCGCCGCACGCGCAACGACTCGGTCGAGGCGGGCCTCAAGTACTTCGTGCTCGGCGCGTTCGCGGCCGCGATCTTCCTCTACGGCGCGGCGCTGCTCTACACGGACACGGGCACGATCTCCCTGGCGGAGATGCGCGCGCACGGCGCGGGCACGCCGCTCGCGCTCCTCGGCGTGGCGCTGATCGCGGGCAGCCTGTTCTTCAAGGTGAGCGTGTTCCCGTTCCACCTCTGGGTGCCCGACGTGTACCAGGGCAGCCCCACGCCGGTGACGGCGCTCATGGCGACCGGCACGAAGGCCGCGGGCTTCGCGTTCCTGCTCAACGCCGCGTTCCTGTTGCCGAAGAGCGCCGCGACGACCGTCGCGGTGATCGCGCTCGCCACGATGGCCGCGGGCAACCTCGGGGCACTCGTGCAGACCGACCTGAAGCGCATGCTCGCGTACTCGGGCATCGCGCACGCGGGCGTGCTCCTGCTCGCCGTCGCGGGCGGGCTCGCGGGCGACCCGCAAGCGTCGGGCGCCTTGAACGCGGCCCTCTTCTACATGGCGGCGTACGTGTTCACCGCGGGCGGGGCGTTCGGCCTCGTCGCGTGGCTCGAGCGCGAGACGGACGGCCCCGTGACGCTCGAGTCCTTGCGCGGCCTCGCCGCGCGCCGGCCCGCGATCGCCGCGGCGCTCGCGCTCTTCATGCTCTCGCTCGGCGGCATCCCCGCTACGGGTGGCTTCCTCGGGAAGTACCTCGTCTTCTCCGTCGCCGTGCGCGCGGACATGATCGCAGTAGCCGTGTTCGGCGTGCTCATGTCCGTCGTGGCCCTCGGCTACTACCTGCGCGTCGTCGTCGCGCTCTACATGCAGAAGCCCGCGGTGGAAGCGAGCCGCGCGAGCGAGCCGCACCTCCCCGCGACGCTCGCGACCGGCGTGTGCGCCGCGATGGTGCTCCTGCTCGGCCTCGCGCCGGGGTGGTTCCTCGCACGCCTCGTCTGATCGCAGTCGGCCGGGAAACGCGACGAGCCGCGGTGAGCGGCTCGTTCCGTTTCGAAGGACGCGCGCGCTTCAGCTCGGATCGAACTCGACCGCCCAGCCGACCTTGCCGCCGCGCATGCGCTGCGCGCGCACGAGCCGGCCCACGCGCTCGACGCGCTTCCCACCCTCGTCGATCACGAGCGTCATCCGCAGCTCGCCCGGGCTGAAGAACAGCACGCCGCCGGCGGAGAGGTTCTCGGCGACGCCCGCGAGCTCGTCGGAGTCGAGGCGCATCGCGACCCGCGCCGTGCTCGGGATGCGGGGATGGCGCCGGCGGTCTTCCACTTCGAGGCGGCGGAGTTCGTGTTCGGGGTCGGAATCGTCTTCGCGCATGACTCGGGGGCGAGGGCGCTGCAAAGGCCCTCGTGCGAGCTGTCGGCTCCGGCGCCCGCGCACCTTGAATCGAGGGCGGAGTTCCTTCGCTCGCTCGCGCTCTCACCTGTTCTGGAACGCCAGCCCAGGCGACCCGGGGCTCACTGCTC
Source organism: Planctomycetota bacterium (assembly GCA_016220035.1). Classification (GTDB taxonomy): domain Bacteria; phylum Planctomycetota; class UBA1135; order UBA1135; genus JADJNY01. The sequence goes on from JACRIO010000080.1 coordinate 4,090, forward strand.
GAGGTTGCGCTCGAGCCAATTCAGCTCGGCTTGGATCTCGTCGAGCAGCTTTTCGCTGCCCTTGATGCGTCCGGCCGCGGCATCCTTATAGAGGGTGGCGAGCGACTCCAGCGCCTGCCGCCGCTCCGCGGGGGTCGACTTGGCGTACTTGTCGGCGAAGGCCTTCTGGTCGCCGTCGTCGGTCGGCGGCAGGCTGCTTGGCACGCCCGGATCGAAGCTCACCTCGACGGGTTTCGAGGCGGTCGCGGTCGCACCCGCCTTGGCGGCCGGCTGGCCCGCGGCGCGCTGGATGTCGGTGGGACGCTCCAGTTCGGCCGCCGCGCGCGGCGCCTGCTTGGGGTCGGCGAGCTCGTTGGCGCGGGCCGGAGCGCCCGGGTCCTGGGCGCCGACCTGGGTCCCTTTCGAACCTGCCGGTGACGGCGCGGAGGAATCGACGAGAAGGTAGACACCTGCTCCCACGGCGGCGAGCGCCAGGGCGGCGAGAAGAATGCGGTTCATGCGCTGCGGCTCCGAAGTCGCGGCCGCTCGGCGGAGAGCGACCATCGACGGGGAAAGTCTACCGCGGATGTGAGACTGGGGCCTGGGCCGGCCCGTCGAGCGGCGATCGGCGGCGGGTGGAACCCGAGCGTGGGTCCCGGCTCCGACCAGTTTCCGGCGCAACCACGGCCAAAATCCCCCAGGACACCTTGTGCGATCCTTGGATTCCGGAGGACAATTCGACCAAGGCCTCCCCCCGGTTTTTCAGGAGCTCTTGGGCGGACGTGCGATCCGCTGGCCGGGGAAAAAGGCGTGCCCTTACATCCATGGAGACAAGGATTCCCATGACCCCCTTCCAGACATACTGTTCGCAGGTCCGCGGCACGAACGTGCTGCGCTCGCTCGCGAGCTTCAGCGCGTTCGGTTTCGCGGCGCTCGCGCTGACGGCCGGCGCCGCCCGAGCCCAGGGCTCGGACGATTGCAATACCCCGACGAACATCGGCAACGCGTTCGGCGGGTTCCCGGTCGACACGACGGGCGCGACGGGCAGCACGCCCGCCGGCCTCGCAGGCTGCACTGCGGTCAATGACGACGTCTGGTTCCTCTGGACCTCGCCCGTGAGCGGGACCGTCGTCGTGTCGCTCTGCGCCGGCGGCATCACCGCGGACACTGCCCTCGGTATTTGGGACTCCGGTACCTGCCCGCCGGTCACGCTCCTCGGCTGCAACGACGACTTCTGCGGCGTTCAGTCGCAGGCGAGCTTCACGGCGGTCTCGGGCACGAGCTACCTGATCGGTTGCGGCTCCTTCGGCACGACGGACTACTCCGGGACGATGACCATCTCCGGTCCGCCGGTCCCGCCCGCCAACGACGACTGCGCGGCGGCCACGGCGATCTCCGGCACGGGCCTCTTCGCCTTCAACAACACGAACGCGACGACGGGCACGCAGGGCCAAGCCAACGCCAACTGCAACTTCTTCGGTCAGATGGGCATCACGCGCGACGTCTGGTACACGTGGACCGCTCCGGCCACGCCCGGCATCGCGACGGTCGAGACGTGCGCCCAGGCGACGATCGACTCCAAGGTCGCGGTGTACGACGGCGCGGGCTGCCCCGTGGCCGCCGCGATCGCGTGCAACGACGACTTGTGCGGGCTCCAATCACGCACGCAGTTCGGCTTCGCCGCCGGTGCGACGTACACGATCCAGCTCGGTTGCTTCCCCGGCGCGAGCGGCGGCGCAGGCAACATGAACATCACCGTCGGCGCGCCGTTGGTGAAGATCAGCCAGTTCTACGGCGGCGGCGGCAACCAAGGCGCCCCGATCCTGTCGGACTTCGTCGAGCTCTACAACGCGGGCCCGGTCAGCCAGCCCCTCACGGGCTGGTCGGTCCAGTACAACTCGGCGACGGGCACCGCCGCCTGGCAGGTCACGAACCTCGTCGGTTCGATCGGCCCCGGCCGCTACTACCTCGTCAAGGAAGCGGACGGCACCACCAACCCCGCAGGCCACTCCACCGCGCTGCCGACGCCCGATGCGACGGGCGCGATCGCGATGGCTGCGGGTGACGCGCGCGTCGCGCTCTGCACGAGCACGACCAACCTCGGAACGGGCAACCCGCCCGCGAGCACCGCGTCCATCGCTGACCTGCTCGGCATGGGTGTCACGTGCATCTTCCGAGAACCCATGATCGGCGGCGCCCTCGCGAACAACGCGACGATCGGCTCTTCCAACAACTCGGTCTACCGCCTCAGCTGCGGTGGCACGGATTCGGACAACAACGCCGCCGACTTCACGGTCGGTTGGGTCGCGCCGCGCAACTCGGCGCTGCCCGCGACGAGCGGCATCACGGCCATCGGCACGGCCTACCCGTGGTTCGCCGAGGAGCTGCAGACGGTGCGCCTGGTGTGCACGCCCTATGCCTGCGGCACGACGCTCCCCGCGACCGGCACGGTCACGGTCGACACGACCCAGCTCGGCGGCGCGGCCGGCGTGGCGATGGTCGACGACGGCACGAGCGGCGACCAGCTGGCCGGCGACGGCCTCTACTCGGTGAACGTCACCCTCGGCGCCGGTCTCGCGACGGGCACGAAGAACCTGCCGGTGCTGGTCGTCTCGGGTGGTAGCTCGGGCGCGACGTACATCGCGGTCGAAGTGCGCCCCCTCGCGACGCCGGACAACGACAACTGCCAGACGGCGATCGCGCTCAGCGGTCCCTTCCCGCAGCAGGGCTCGAGCAACCTGCTCGGCGCCTCGGCCGAGTGGAACGTGTTCCAGCTCAGCGGCACCGCTCCCACGGGCTACCAGAACATCCCCGCGAAGCGCGGCATCTGGTTCTCGTTCACGGGCACCGGCAACACGATGACGGTCGCGACCTGCGACTCGCCGCTCAACGGCGCGACCACTCCGGCCATCCCGGACACGCAGATCAACGTCTTCGGCGGCGCCTGCGAGAACCTCACGTGGGTCGCGGGCAACGACGACACTACGCCGCTCTGCGGCGTCGGCACCGGCACGGAGCGCCGTTCACGCGTCGCCTTCTGCACGGTCTCCGGCGCGACCTACTACGTCCTCGTGGTGCCGTTCTCGGCCGTGACCGTCACGACGCCGATCGTCTGCACCGTCACGGACGACGGCCTGCCCTGCGGCACCGCCATCTCGATGGCCAACTGCGCGCCTCCGGCTCCGCCCGGCGCGGTCGCGGAGAACGAAGCGGGCTTCGGCGCCGAGATCGACTTCGGTTGCGATGCCCAGACGCTGGTGCCGCTCACGGACAGCGCGAACCACCGCTTCAACACGATCTCGCCGAGCTACCCGGCTTCGGCCGTGGTCGGCACGGCGCGCGGGTTCCACTCGAACCGTGACGTCGACTGGTATCGCTTCCAGGCGAGCTCGACGACGCTGCTCACGGTCCAGATGACCGCGCAGTGGATCGGCATCTGCGAGATCCGCCAGCTGTCCGCGACGGGCACGTGCTCGACGAACACGCTGCTCTCGCAGTCGCCGGTCACAACCCGATGCGGCACGACCACGGCCTCGGCCGTGATCACCGCGGGCAACTGGTACGCCGTGCGCGTCATCCCGCTCAACACGGGTCTCGGCACCATCTTCGGCGGCGTCGCCCCGGGCTCGAACGCGTACCACTACGGGCTCACGCTCGAAGCGGGCGCGCCGCTCGCGAACGACAACTGTGCGGGTGCGGCGGTGCTGACGATCGGGACGGCCGCGGCCGGCCTGACCGCCGGTGCCACGAACGACGGCACCTCGACGTGCGACCCGACGGGCCGCGACGTCTGGTACCAGTTCACGCTGGCCAGCCCCGCGACGGTCGTGGTCGACACGATCGGCTCGGCGATCGACACCGCGCTCAGCCTGCACCCCGCGTGCGGCGCGGCGGCGATGGACTGCAACGACGACATCGCCGCGTGCTTCGGCACGGGCACCGTGTCGGCCATGGGCCCCACGCTCCTCGCGGCGGGCACCTACTTCGTCCGCGTGTCCGACAAGAACCTCGGCGCGGGCGGCGCGTTCAACGTGCGCGTCCGCACGTCGGGCTTCAACGACAACTGCTGCGGCGCGATCGCCGTCGGCATCCCGTCGGCGACGGCGGGCACGACGGTCGGAGCGACGCTCGATGCGCCGGTTCCGCCGGTGTGCGATGGTCCGGGTGTCGCCGACCGCGGCGGCAACACGGCCGTCACGGCGGCCAGCGTCTGGTACACGGTGACCTCGCCGGTCAACCAGACCGTCTACGCCGACATCCTCAACGCGAGCCACGACTCGAAGCTCACGGTCTACGCCGGTAGCTGCGGGGCGTTCACCTGCGTGACGATGAACGACGACATCAACGCCGCGTTCAAGTCGAAGGTCGCCTGGCAGGCCACGGCCGGCCAGACGTACTACGTCATGGTGCACGGCTTCGGCACGGCCACGGGCACGTTCACTCTGAACGTCACCGCGGACGCGACCCCGGCCAACGACCTCTGCGGCAGCGCGACGGTCGCCACCGGCACCTCGGGCTCGATGGGCGGAACGCTCGTCGGCGCCACGGGTGACAACAACACGATCACGTCCTCCACGCTGGCCACCTGCGCGACCCAGAACACCTACTGGGACGTCTGGTACACGTGGACGGCGGCGTGCGACGGCAGCGTGACCTTCGGGACGTGCGGCACGTGGGACACGATCGTCTCGGTCCACACGACTTGCCCGACGACGACCGCGGGCAACATGCTCGTCGGTGCGTGCAACGACAACGGTGCGACGGCGGGTTGCACCCCGGGCTCGGAAGCGAGCTTCGCGGCGGTGGCCGGCACGACGTACCTCGTCCGCGTCGCAACCGCGGGTGCTCAGGCTGCGGCAGCGGGCGGCGGACAGCCGTTCACGCTGACGTGGAGCCAGACGCTCGTCGACACGGACGGCGACCTCACGCCGGACTGCTTCGACGGCTGCCCGACCAACCCGGCCCTCACGGCGCCGACCACGTTCTACGCGGACGCGGACGGTGACACGTACGGCGCGGGCGCGGGCATCTTGTCCTGCGGCGGCGCGGGTCTCGTGCTCAACAACACGGATTGCGACGACACCAACATCGCCGTCAACCCCGGTGCGACGGAAGTCTGCAACGGCATCGACGACGACTGCGACGTGCTCGTCGACGAAGGCGTCACGTTCACGTTCTACGCCGACACGGACGGCGACGGCTACGGCAACCCCGCATCCTCGGTGCAGGCTTGCTCGCAGCCCGTCGGCTACGTGGTCGACAACACGGACTGCGACGACACCAACATGAACGTCAGCCCCGGCGCGGCGGAAGTCTGCAACGGGATCGACGACGACTGCGACACGTTGGTCGACGAAGGCGTGCTCCTGACCTTCTATCAGGACGCCGACGGCGACACCTACGGCAACGCGGGCTCGACGACGCTGGCTTGCTCGGCTCCGAGCGGCTACGTGTCGAACAGCACGGACTGCAACGACGGCAATGCGGCCATCAACCCGGGTGCGGCGGAAGTCTGCGACGGCGCGGACAACAACTGCAACGGTTCGACGGACGAGGGCTTCGATGTGGACGGCGACGGTGTCGCCGACTGCTTCGACAACTGCCCGACGATTCCCAACCCGACGCAGGCCGATGCCGACATGGATAGCTTCGGCGACGCGTGCGACAACTGCCCGGCCGTGTCCAACCCCTCGCAGGCCGACTGCGACGGCGACACGATCGGCGATGCCTGCGAAGGCGAGCCGGACTGCAACCTCAACAACGTGCCCGACTCCTGCGACATCGCGGGCGGCGGCAGCCAGGACCTCAACACGAACGGCGTGCCCGACGAATGCGAAGGCCTCGTGGCCTACTGCTTCGGCGACGGCCCGACGAACGGCGGTCCGAACTGCCCCTGCGGCAACAACGTGTCGGTCGGTGTGCAGCGCGGCTGCGTCAACTCGACCGGCAACGGTGCGCAACTCGCGGGCGCGGGCCCGACCTCGCTCTCGGGCGACGGTCTGACCCTCACCGCGTCGACGATGCCGAACACCACCTCGGCCCTGTTCATTCAGGGCACGCTGGCGGCGGGCGGCGGCTTCGGCACCGTGCCGTTCAACGACGGCCTCCAGTGTCTCGACGGCGCGCTCCTGCGCCTCGGAACGCGTACGGCGTCGGGCGGCGTCGCGGCCCTGGGCTTCCCGGGCACGCCGATCAGCCTCCTCGGCGGCGTCGGCGCTCCCGGCCAGCGCTTCTACCAGGTCGTCTACCGCAACAACGCGGGCCCGTGCAACTTCCTCTCGAACACCACGAACGGCCTGCGCGTGATCTGGACGCCCTGATCCACGCTGATGCACGGCGCGTCGCCTGACGCGCCGTGACGAACGCGAGCGGCGGTGCGACGAGCACCGCCGCTCGGCTTTTTCGAACTCCGGTGCGGCGCAAGGGACGTCACCCACGATTTCAGGAGCGGGCTATACTGCGCCTCGCGCCTGGGCCGGCTCGCCCCTGTCGGTGCGCGATCCCCAACGCTTGTCGCCCCCGGACGCCCTCTCGGCCGCCGGGGTATCGTTCCTCGGAGGCTCCTCATGATCCGCGCTTTCGGACGCCGGTCCCAGACGGTGTTCCTCGTTCCCCTGTTCCTCGGCCCGACCCTTCACGCGACCCCACAGGCGCCGACCAGCGCGCCCGCGGTCGGCATCGACCACCTCGGAGCCGCGGTGCAGGAGCTGACGTACGCCAAGGCGCACGGCGCGCCGCGCGCGCGCATCGATCGACTCTTCGAGCGGCTCGAGGCCGTCGCCGCAGCCGCGGGCACGAGCGCGGCGCAGGCACTCGCTCAATGCGGGCCGGTCCCCACCGCGCCGCCGACGAACCAGCCGCATCCGATCGCCGCTCCGCCGTGTTCGGGCGGCACGACGACGACGGTCACGTTCTCGAGCTCCGACATCCTCCCGATCCCCGATGCGACCACCACCGCGCAGAGCGGTTGGGGCACGCTCGAGAACTTCATCTTCGCGAGCGGGCTCGACAGCTTCCTCTGGGACGTGGACGTGCGCACGAACATCGCGCATGCGCGCTGCAACGACCTCAAGATGTACCTGCTCGGTCCCAACGGACAGCAGGTCACGCTCACGACGGACAACAACCTCTTCGGGTACGCGAACCTCTTCAACGGCACGCGCTGGGACGATTCCGCGCTCGTGCCCGTGACGGACTGGCCGTTCGTGAACAACCAAGTCGTCGGTCCCTGCGTGCCGGAGGGTGCGCTCGGCGCCTACGTCGGGATCGACCCCAACGGCGTGTGGGACCTGCTCGTCCGCGACGACACGCCGAACAACACGGGCGCGCTTCAGGGGTGGTCGGTCGACCTGACGACGATCAGCGCGCCGCCGACGCTCAGCGGCGGGAGCTACTTCAAGCTCGTCAACCAGGTGATCCCCGACGCGCCGAGCACCGGGCTCGTGTCGACGCTCGTGGTCACCGGGTCGGACAACTTCCTCGTCGACGTCAACATCACGACGGTGATCCAGCACCCGTTCCCGTCCGACATCGCGATCTACCTCGTTTCACCGGCGGGGACCACCGTGACGCTCTCGACGCGCAACGGCGGCAACCGCGACGACGTGTACAACGGCACCATGTGGGACGATTCGGCGCCACTGTGCGCCACGGACTACCCCTACGTGCCGGGCGTGGTCGCGCCGCTCCTCTGCCCCGACGGCGCGCTCTCGGCCCTCATGGGCGAGAACCCCAATGGGACGTGGACGCTGCGCGTGCGCGACGACCTCGCGGGAGAAGTGGGCTTCGTCACGGCCTGGGCGCTCGACACGTTGACCTGCGTCCCGCCCTCGCCGGGCACGCCGTTCTGCACGGGCGACGGCCTCGACGGACAGATCACGAGCACCTGTCCCTGCGGGAACGTCGGCGCGGCGGGCAACGGCTGCGCGAACTCCGCCAACGCCGCCGGTGCGCACCTTTCGGTCACCGGCTCGACGAACCCGGACACGGCGGTGCTCCATGCGAGCGGCATGCCCGCGACCGCGTTCGCGATCTACCTCAAGGGCGACGTACTCGACGACGTGGTCTTCGGCGACGGGATCCGCTGCACGGGCGGCAACCTGATCCGCATGCGCACGCGCGTGAGCGTCGCGGGCGCGTCGCAGTTCCCCGATGTCGGCGATCCGCTGCTCTCGGTGCGCGGCGCCACGCCGGTCGGGAGCGGCCTCACGGCGTACTACCAGACCTACTATCGCAACGCCGTCGCCGCGTTCTGCCCGCCGGCGACCTTCAACATCGGCAACGGGGTGCGCATGACCTGGTGAGAGCGTCCTCCAGGTGACCGGTGCGGGGCGTCCCAGGGGAGGGGGGGGCGCCCCGCGCGCATTCCTGGGGAGGATGCCACAGGAGTGGTTCGTTCACGCGGAATCCACCCCTCGGCCTCGGGACCCGCCGACCGCCCTGCGCCGTGGGAGCGCTACGATGGTGCTCGAACGCGGCCGTCGGACGGCCGCGATGGGAGGCCGGACTCGATGACGCTCGCCCCATTTCTGCTCGCGCTCCCGTGGATCTCGGCGCAGGCGCCGCCGCTCCACGTCGCGTTGGACGTCGTCGCGCGCGGCCGGCTCGATGCGGAGGGTGGGAGCGCGTCCGCCGCGCCGTGCGCGCGTTTCGAATTCACGGCGCCGGACGCGGGACGCCTCTCGGTCGCCGTGTGCTCCCACGATTTCGACCCTGCGTTGCGCATCGTCGGCGGGGCGCACGACGGGAAGCCGATCCTCGACGGCGGCTTCGAGGGCGACGTGTGGTCGACGGTCGAGTTCGCGGCGACGGAGCGCGTCGTCCTCGAGGTGCTCGCGAGCGACGCGCGCGGCGGCGAGTTCGAGATCGTCGTCGCGAAGGAGCTCGCCCCGCCGCGAAGCCGCCCCGACGCGCGCGCGGCCTGGCGCACGCACCTCCGGGTTTCCGCGGAACGCGCTGTCGCGCGCGGCGAGCTCGGTCGCGCGCTCGAGCTCGCGACCACCGCGGCCCGCGACCTCTCCGAACGCGGCCCGCTCGGCGAGGCGTGCGCCGCATGGAAGCGCGTCGAGGAGCTCGCCGAGAAGGCCGGTCGTCAGGACGCCGTCCGGCATGCGCGCGTGAGCTCCGCGTGCGCGCGCCTGCTCCTCGGCGAGGACCAGGAGGCGCTCGCGGAACTCGAGCGCGTGGAGCGCGACGCCGCGGAGGCTCCGCCGGCGGAGCGCGGGGCGATCCTGCGCGCGTTCGGGCAGGCCCTCTACCAATCCGGCGAGACCGCTCGCGCGCGCACGAAGCTCGAAGCCGCGTGCCCGCTGCTCGCGAGCGCGAACGCGGCCCGCGAGGAGTGCCTCGCGCGCTGCGCCCTCGCCGTGTGCCTCGCGAGCTCGTCCGATGCCGATGCGGCCGCGATCGATCAGGAGCTCGCGCGCGCCGACGTGCTCGCGCGCGAAGCCGCGTCGAACGACCTGCGCGTCGAGGCCTGGTTCGCCCGCGGCCTCGCGCGGCTGAACCAGGGGCACGCGCTCGAAGCCGAAGACGCACTCGAACGCGCGTTGGAGTACGACCCCGCGCCGCTGCGGCGGATCGACCTCCTGGCGACGTCGGCCCAGGCGCTGGTCGAGCTGCAGCGGCCTTTCGATGCGCGCGAGCGTTTCGGCGCCTCGCTCGCCCTTGCCCGCGAGCTCGGCGCGAGCGGCCTCGCCCCGGAGTACCTGCTCTCGTTCGCCGATCTCGAGATGACCTTCGGCGAGTTGGACCTCTCCATCGACCTCCTCGAGAGCGCCGCGGCGGAGCTCGCCGGCGAGGGGCGCGCGCTCCGGCGCGCGGAGGTGCTCACCACGCTCGGACAGGCGCGGCTCTTCCGCGCGGAGGCCGCGCACGACGCCGCGGCCGCGCGGAAGGACCGGGAAGGCGCGTCCGCGGCCGCGCGCGAGGTGCTCGCGACCGGCAAGGCGCGCGGCGAGCTCCGGCTCCAGGTGAACGGCGCGATCCTCGGATGCGGAGCGAGCGGCAAGTACACCGCCGCTTCCACGGAAGCGCGGCGTGCGCTGGACGAGGTGGCCGCCGCGATGGCGGAGCGGGGCGAGCTCGCGCTCGACGGCTTGGCGTCGGGGCAGCGCGCGTGGGACGACTTCCTCCTCGGGCGCGATGCCGAGGCCGTGCGGGGCGCCGAGCATGCGTATGCGGCGTTCTCGCTCTTCGACGAGAACGAACCGTGCCTCACCGCGCTCGAGACCATCGCGCTGGCCGCGCTCCACGCGCGCGACGTCGAACGGCTCGCTTCGGCCCTGGATCGGGCCGAGCTGCGCCTCGATCGCGACGCGCTGCGCCGCGGGAGCGCGCAGGAGATCGCGGAGCTCCGTTCGGCCTTCGCCTCCTTCGAGGAGCTCGCTCACGACCTCGTCGCGTTGCGGCTCGGCGCGGCCTCGCCTGCGGCCGGCGAGCACGAGCTCGCCAAGGCGCGCGGCTTCGAGGCGGCGGGCGCATGGAAGGCGCGCTCGCTCGTCGAGACCCTCGTTCGTCACCGAAGGACCGGTCCGCTCGCGGACGACGACCGGTCGAAGGACGCGCGCGCCGAGCGTCTGGCGGAGCGCACGGAGCTGGAGGGGCGCGCGCGGGCGCAGGCCGCGCCCGACGCGATCGCGGCGGCGCTGCACGCCGCCGATGCGGCGCGCAAGCGCGTCGAGGAGTGCGAGCGCGCAGCCTGGAAACGCTCGGTGGAGCGCGATCCGAGTCTCGCGGCGCGCGGCCAACCGCCGACCGCCGTCCGCACGGCGCTGGCGGGGAAGCGCGCTTGGCTCGTCGAGTACGTCGCGGGGACGGAGGACCTGTATGCGTACGTGTTGACGGACGCGCGGCTCGAGTTCGTGCACCTCGGGCCGCGTGCGGCCATCGAGGCCGACGCCGCCCGCTTCGTCCGCGCCGCGAGCGCCGAGGGCGGCGGCGGCGGCTTCCAGGAGCTCGTCGATCTCGGAAGGACGCTCCATGCGCGATTGCTCCGGCCCGTGCTCGATCGCATGGGCGGCGAGCCGAGCGAGCTCGTCATCGTGCCGACGGCGGCGCTCGCGAGCCTGCCCTTCGAGGCGCTGATCGTGGAGGCGCCTCGGACGGAGGCGCCCGCGCGCCGTTTCGCGGACCTCGCGTTCCTCCTGCGCCGCTGCGCCGTGAGCTATGCGCCGAGCGCGCCGGTGCTCGCGGAGCTCGCCGCGACGCGGCCGAGTACGCGGCCGCGCACGGCGCTCGTCTGCGCGGACCCGCGCTACGAAATCGAGCCGACCGGACGCACGACGCTGGCCGGGAGCCCCCGCGAGGCGCTGCCGGGAGAGCCGGAGCTCGCGCTCGAACGCCTGGGCGAGACGCGCAAGGAGGCCGCGCGCATCGCCAGCCTGCTCGCGAGTTCCACGACCCCGGCGCGACCGGAGGACGCGCTCGCGATCCTCGCGATCGAGCGCGGAGAGCTGGATCACATGCGCTCCGTCGATGGGTTCGAGCTCCTGCTCGGGAAGGCGGCCTCGACCGAACGGTTCACGGCGCTCGCGCCGAGCTACCGCGTGCTCCACCTCGCGATGCACGGGCTCGGGCCGCGCGATGGACGCGGCCCCGCCCTCGCCTTCGCCAGCACGGAGTCGCACGCCGATCGATTGGCGTGCGAAGACATCCTCGCGCTGCGACTCGACGCGGACCTGGTCGTGCTCGCGGCGTGCGAGACCGCGACCGGACGTACGATCGACGGAGAAGGCGTGCAGTCGATCGCGAGCGCGTTCCTCCACGCGGGGGCACGTTCGGTCGTCGCGACGCAGTGGCGGGTGCGCGACCTCCAGTCGAGCGCGCTGATGCAGTCGTTCTACGGGTACTACCTGAAGCAGGGGCTCCCGCCCGCGCAGGCCCTGCGCAAGGCGAAGCTCGAGTTCCTGGCCGGCGACGGAGGACGCGGCGAGCATGTCGTCGATCGTTCCGCGCCGGGTCGGCTCGAGGATCCCGCCGATCCCTATTTCTGGGCGGCGTTCGTCTACAGCGGGCTGCCGGAGTGAGACCCGCGCGTCAGCGCCGGCGATGCCGCGCGTTCCAGGCGTCGACGAAGCGCTGCTGCCCGCGCGGCACCCACGTCGGGACGGTGTTGCTGCCGCGGCGGAACGGAAGCTTGTCGTCCTGCGTCGAGGCGAGCCGCAGCACGACGCGCTTCCTGCGCACGCACGCGGGCACGTGCACGGCGGCGAACGCGCGCTCGATCTCGAGGTCCGGACGCGAGAACACGCGCCCATCGAGCTCGACGCGGACGCGTCCGCCCTGGTGGCGCGCCTCGACCTCGACGGTCACGGGGCCGAGCAGGTCGTCGGGCAGTTGGAGCTCCGCCTGGTACGCATGCGGCGGCGCGTGACCGCCCGCGCGCAGCTCGAGCCCCTGGAGCTCGAGCTCGCGCGACCAACCGCGCGCATCACGCACGCGGGCGCGCACCGACGCACCCGGCACGGGCATCGGCGCGTGGAGACGTGCCCGGATTTGCAGCGTGCCGTTCGGCGCCGGGAAGCGCGGCGCGCAGTCGACGGTGAGGCGCAGGCCCGAGCGCTCCTCGAAGCCGAACACGCGGACGCGCGCATCGGCGCGGACGAGGCCGTGGACGCGCACGCTCCACTTCCCGGCGAGCGGAGCGTCGATCGTGCCGAACGAGTAGGCCTGCGTGCCGCCGCGCAAGCGGGTCGAGCTCGAGTGGCCGATGACGCGGCCGAGCGGGTCGAGGAGCTCCACGCGGAAATCGCCCGCCGCTCCGAACCATACGGCGCCGAGCGTGCAGCGCCGAGCGCCCTCGGTGACGAGCACCTCGATGTCGCGGAAGGGGGCGGGGCGTTGCTTCTCGTCCGGAGCTCGCCGGGCTTCCTCCATCGGCGCACCGGGCGCGAGCCCCTGCATGCACAAGAGCGCCGAGTCCATGCGCACCGTGCCGGCGAGCTCGATCAAGAGCGTGCTGATCTCCTCCGCCTGGTCGTCGGTCGCGCCGCCGACCGGGATCGGACGGTACTCGCCGCCGGTGGCGGTCGCGATGGCCTCGAGCACCACGGGGTCGTGGTCCGCGCCGACGCCGAGCGTGATCACGCGGACGCCTTTGGAAATGAGGTCCGGCACGACATCGGAGGGCGTCTCCGTGCCCGCAGTCTGCACGCCGTCCGTGACGAGGACGAACACCTGGTCGGCCGCGCGACCGATCGGCGTGATCTGGCCGAGGCCCGCGCGCAACGCGTCGCCAATCGCCGTGTTGCCCGATGCGGTCAAGGCGTCGACGACGTTGGCGTGGGCCGTCGCCGTCGCGAGCTCGACCGCGGGATCCGACGGCACGTCCGCGAGCGGGACGTCCACGGTCGTGCTGTCGGCGTAGGAGAGGATGCCGAACTGCTCGTCCGCCTCGACCCAGTCGATCCAGAACTTCGCGGCGAGTTGGAGCTGAGCGAACTTGGCGCCATACATGCTCCCGGAACGATCGAGCAAGAGCGTGAAGCGCTGCGTCGCGATGAGCACGACGACTTCGGGCGTCGGCGGCGCCGGCGGCTCCAGCACCGGGCCGGCGGATGGCATCACGATTTCATAGTCGATGCCACCGTGCTTGCCGGAATCTACAATTGTCTCCCAGCATGACTTCGCATGCGCATCATTCTGGAAATTCTTGATCCCCAGGTCGTGCTTCAGTGTCGGCTCGGTTGGCGAAGGATGACAAAACTCGCTCGGTCCATAATGCTCAAAATGCGTCTGCGCTGAATTGTAATTGCCACGCAGGCCACTCCAACTCTGAATGGGCATCTCCTCGTCGCCTTGGTACCAACCCGTTGCGCCTGTCCACACAGGTTTGTCCATCAAGCATACTCGCTTGAATGAATTGCAACTAAGGTCGAGCCTGTAGCTACCGGGCGTTGGCCCAGCGCCGCTGTACTCGTCCCGCACATCGTAGAGGTAGTGCGATAGCTCGTGAATGAAACTCGTCACGTTGGGCAGGGTATCTATGCCCAGCTCGACCGCCGTGGAGTTCCAAAGACGCGCACCCACGGCGGTGGCCCGATCGCCAGGCACGACATGGATGCTCGCCGGTGCAAGGCCAGTTCCTAGTTCTGCGAGCGTCACGACACCAAGTGAATGTTGCCCATCGGTGGCGTCCCATAGCTCAGCTGATACTTTATTGATGACGAGTGTCAGGAGTTCCACATCCAAGTGATCCAATTGCATGTCGAAAGACATGCACAAGTCGAATCGGCCGGCCAAGTATACTGCCATGGCGATCGGGGTCCTTTCCTCGACGAGTGATTCGTCCCTTGCTTTACCCGGCGCGTTGGCACCAAGTGGTGGGAACTCCGAGCAATCGAAGCCATCGCACTACTGGGGCGGTTCGATCACCAGGTAATCGGGACTGACTGAGGAAGTGTTCCACTTCCTCGTAGCCCCCTTCCCATTGGAGGGTGTGATGTCCTCGTCCAGGTTGTCATACACGATCACTTTGACCGAGAAGTATTTGTCGGTGGGTTCAAGGGTATCGAGTATCCCCTCGATGTTCCAGACCGTGCCCGTCGCGGGACGGATGAACTGTGCATTTGGCTTGAATGGGTAAACTGGATCCACCCCGTTGTGCCCATCCCACCACACCGCGATACGATAGCTGTAAGGGGGCGGATTGTCGGTCACCCTGAGATCCAACTGGACGCTCGTCGGGTGGAAGAACCGGGCACGTCCCCGAACCGTGGGAGGTCCGTTCGAGCCCGGATCGTCGTCCGCGACACTTGCCTGCATACCGCCCTGTTCCTGAGGCGTGCAGAGGCACTTGCAACCGCTCCCAGAGAGTGCCGCCAGGGCGAGCAGAAGAACTGACAATCCTGAGAGGTACGTGCGGCGCGAGACGGGACCGAACATGCGAGGCTCCTTTCGGGAGGCGGATGGGACCTGCCGGAGAATCCGGAGCTCCTCATCCTCGCAGGGGATGTTCTCCCCAAACGAAAGTCCTGTCCAGGTGGAAAATGGGACTCGCACTTCACGCGAGATTCCTTTGGCGCATGGGGAGCGGCACCGACGGGAGCAGGCCGGCCCGGCCGCCGAGCCCGCTCGAGGAAGCAAGTCCTCTCCCGGGTCAGTCCTTCTTCGGCGGCTCGACCGGGTTCTCGTCGCCGCCGACGTAGCCGTAGCCCTTCAGTTGGTGGCGCACGCCGCCCGGGACCGCCGAAGTGACGTGCGTCGGCGGGTGGCGATCGATCCAAGCGTCCAACACCCCCACTTCCTCGAGGTACGCCTGGCTCGCGCGCTTACCGAGCTCGCTCTGCAGGTCCGACAACGGCGTGAGCTCCTTCGGGTCGGTCGCGAGGTCGAACCACAGGGGGTCGCCCGCATCGACGCGATCGACGAACTTCCACTTGGACGTGCGCACGGCGCGCAGGTGGATCCCGACGCTGTCGAGCTCGCACACGGCGCGCGGCGGACGCACGCTGTTCCCGGGTTTCAGGAGCGGGAGCAGGCTCTCCCCGATCACGTCCGCGGGGGCTTCGAGGCCCGCGAGCGCGAGCAGCGTCGGTCCCACGTCGATCGAACGCGTCGTCTGCTTCACGCGCGCGTGCGCGGGCACGGCCTTCGGGTAGCGCAGCACGCACGGCACGTGCACGACCTCGTCGTAGAGCGTCTGCCGGTGGCCCTTCCTGCCGTGCTCGAAGAACTCGGTGCCGTGGTCCGACGTGACGAGCACGACCGTGTCGTCCAGGAGGCCGCGCGACGCGAGCAGCGCGCAGATCTGACCGACGTGCTGGTCCGTCCAGCCGATCTCGCCGTCGTAGAGCGCGATCAGGTGCTCCAGGTCGCGGGCGGGCATGGTCGGGTTGATGCGCTCGTCGAAGAAGAAGCCCTTGCCGTCGACTGTTCCCTTGTACTCCGGGTCGAAGCGCTGGTCCCACGGCGGCGGCGGCACGAAATCGAAGTGCGCGTCCCACAGGTGCACGAAGGCGAAGAACGGGCGCTCCGACCGGCCCTGGAACCAGCTCACGAAGCGCGCGAGCACGGTCGGGTTCGTGACGTCGGCGTGCGACTCGCGCATGACCTTCGGGTCCATGCTCCACTGGGCGCTCGGCTCGGAATCGAGCTCCTTCGCGTACGACGTGCAGTTCTCGTAGCGGTCGAAGCCCTGACCGAAGCCGAACGCGGGGTGGAGGTACGGCCCGGCGAAGAAGCCCACGGTTTCGTAGCCCGCGGACTGGAAGCGCTCGGCGAGCGTCGTCGCGGCGGGACCGAGTGCCTTGTCGGTGTCGGTGGCGCCGTGGATCCCGTCGGGGAGCGACGTGAAGAGCGCCGCGTGCGCTGGGAGCGTCCACGAGGACGAGCTGATGTGCTCCTCGAACAGCGTGCCCTCCTGCGCGAGGCGGTCGATCGCCGGCGTCGTCGGCCGCGTGTAGCCGTACGCGGAGACGTGGTCCGCGCGCAGCATGTCGATCGAGATCAGGAGCACGTTCGGGGGCCTCGGACCGGCCGAACAGGCGAGGTGGAGCGTTGCGGCGGCGATCACGCCGAGCGCCGCGGCGGCGAGGAGGATGCGGGAGCGGTGCATGGTCGTGGGCAGTGTAGCGCGCGAGCGGGAGCGCACGTGAGCGCGCGCCGCTGCACGCCCAGCGCGCAAGGGATCCACGATGGTCGCGCGGCGAGGACCTCGCTAGCTTGTGCGCGTGGCCCGCGCCTCCGACGTCCCCCCCTCAGGCGCGACGCCGCTTCCAGCCCGGTCCGGCGTCGGACTCGGGCGGCCCGGCGTGCATCTCGCGCTCGTGCTGCTCCTCGGCGCGGCGCTGCAGGCGCTCCTGCTCGTGCACGACGGCCGCGTGAACCCGTTCGCGCGCGCGCCACTGAACGACGCGCGCGTGTACTGGGACTGGGCGGGCGACCTCGCGCGCGGGCAATGGATCGGCGGCGCGCCCTACTTCTCGGCGCCACTCTATCCGCACGCGGCGGGCATCGTGCGCGCGCTCGGCGGCGAGCTCACGGCGCTCTACGTCGTGCAGGCGCTCGTGCACCTCGCCACCGCGGCGCTCGTGTTCCGGGTCGCGCTCGGGCGCGCGGGGCTCGCCGCGGGGACGCTCGCGGCGCTTCTGTGGGTGCTGATCGACGACGCGGGGTACGGCACGGGGCGCGTGCTCAACGGCGGCGTGCAGGGCTTCACGGTGGCGCTCTTGCTCGAGCGCGCGCTCGCGTTCCAGGCGTCGCCGCGGACGGCGCGTGCGCTCGCGTTCGGCGGCGCGTTCGGCCTCGCGACCCTCGCCAACCCCGTGCTGCTCGCGCTCGCGCCCTTCGCGGC
>JACRIO010000081.1 GCA_016220035.1 Planctomycetota bacterium
GCGCCGTGAAGCGGGCGAGCGCCCGAGCGGTGGGGCTCCGCGCCGCGAAGGGCGCGAGCGTCCGAGCGGCGGAGTCACGCGGCGTGAAGGGCGCGAGCGTCCGAGCGGCGCAGCTCCGCGCCCGGTGCGTTTCGCCGGTGCGCGCGGCGCCGCTCCGAGCGGCGGCAAACGGCCGTTCTCGGGCAAGGGCGCGCGCGGCGGCAAGAGCGGCGCGTTCGGCGGCTCGCGCCGTCACGATGCCAAGCCGCGTCCCGCGGGAGGTGGATCGGGTCGCGACCGACGCGGCACCGGCGGATTCGGCGGCAAGTCCGCGAGCGGGCCGCCGCGGCGATCGAAGCCGGGCGCGGGCAAGTTCACGGGCGCGGAGCGTGGACGTGGAGCGAAGATGCCGCGTGGCGGTGAACGGCAGGAGGGCTTCGTCGCGCGCGGCGCTCGACCCGGGAAACGCGCCGACGGACCGCGGCCCAAGAGCTCCTTCCCCGCGCCGATGCGGCGCCCCGGCGCGCCCGAGCGAGACGACGCATGACGCTGACCCCGCTCCCCGACGTGCTCCCCGAGGGCGTCACCGGTCCGCACGCGACGCACGCGCAGGACGGCGCGCGCGTGCTCGAGTACCACCTCGCGAACGGACTGCGCGTGCTGCTCGTCGAGCGCCACCTCGACCCCGTCGTGGCGGTGATGACGTGGTATCCGGTCGGCGCCCGCAACGAGACGGAGCGCGAGGCCGGCGTGTCGCACTTCCTCGAGCACATGATGTTCAAGGGCAGCGAGCGCTTCGGCAAAGGCCAGGTCGACCTCGTCACGACGACGCTCGGCGGCGGCAACAACGCGTTCACCTCCGCGGACCACACCGCGTACTGGTTCGAGTTCGCGTCGGACCGGTGGGAGAAGGCGCTCGAGATCGAGGCCGACCGCATGCGCGGCCTCCTGCTCGACGCGAAGGAGTTCGAGGCGGAGAAGGCGGTCGTGCTGGAGGAGCTCGCGATGGGCGAGGACGATCCCTGGCGCAACCTCACGCAGGAAGTCGGTCACCATCTCTTCCCGCGCCATCCCTATCGCCGGCCGGTGATCGGCTACGCGGACACGCTGCGCGTCCTGAAAGTCGAGGAGATGCGCGACTACTACAGGCGTTTCTACCATCCGGGCAACGCGACGCTGGTCGTGTGCGGCGACTTCGACGTCACGGAGGCGCTAGCGCTCGTCGCGAAGCTCTTCGGGTCGATCCCGCGCGGCGTCGAGTACGCGCTTGCGGACTGTCCGCGGCCCGCGGTGGCCGAGCCGAAGGGCGAGCGGCGGCTCGCGCTCACGTGGGACGACCCCGCGAGCCGCCTGTGCATCGCGTGGCCGACGAGCGTCGTCGGCAGCGACGACGACCACGTGCTCGACGTCGTGTCGATCCTGCTCACGGGCGGACGGCTTTCGCGGCTCTACCGCAAGCTCGTGCTCGGTTCGGCGATCGCCACGAGCATCTCGGCGCACAACGATACGCGGCGCGAAACGGGCTCGTTCTGGCTCTTCGCCGAGCTCGCGCAGGGCCGTGACGGGGCCGATCTCGTGCGCGCGATCGACGCGGAGCTCGCGCGGCTCGCGAAGGAGCCCGTGCCCGCTCCCGAGCTCGCGCGCGCGAAGAAGACGATCCTCGCGGGCGAGGCCTACGACCGCGAGACGGTGTCCGACTTCGCCGAGGAGATCGGCGAGTTCGCGACGGACCTCGCGTGGAAGGACGCGTTCACGACCGACGCGCGGATCCGCAAGGTGACCGCGCACGACGTGCGCGAGTGCGTCGCGCGCCTGCTCGTCGCGAAACGGCGCGTGCTCGGGTGGAGCCTGCCGGAGAAGGCGGCGAAGCGCGCCGCGAGCTCCACGGAGAAGCCGGCCGAACGTTCGCGAGCCGCGGCGCGCTCGAAGCCGGCGGCGCGCAAGAAGGCCGGCACGCGCGCGCGCGCCGGAGGCAAGCGTTGATCACGCCCGCCGCGCGTCCCGTTCCGAAGCTCGAGCTCACGATCGAGCGTTTCGAGCTCGCGTGCGGCGCCGTGCTGCTCGTCTCGCGCCGCGCCGGCGCGCCCGTGACCGCGGTGCACGCGCACGTGCGCGGCGGTCCGGCGCAGGATCCGCCCGGGCTCGAGGGCACGGCGTTCCTCGCCGGCTCGCTGGTCGACCAGGGCACGCGCGACTTCACGGAGGAGCGCATCGCCGAGCAGCTCGAGCCGTGCGGCGGCGAGCTCGCGGGCGATGCGTCCGGCATCCACGGCTCGATCGCGGGCGGCGAGTGGAAGCTGCTCCTGCGCGTCATGACGTCGATGCTGACGAAGCCGACGTACCCCGCGGAGAAGGTCGCACTGCACAAGCAGCGGCTCCTGGATCGCCTGCTCGTCGAGCGCGACGATCCGCGCGCGCAGGGCGGTCTCGTGTTCCGCAAGCTCGTGTACGGCAAGCACTGGCTCGGCCGCGCGGCCTACGGGACGCTCGCGAGCGTGAAGAAGATCGAGCTCGCGCACCTGCGCGCGCACCACTCGGCGAACGGGGTCGCGAAGCGCGCGGTGATCGCGGTGTGCGGCGACGTCGATCCGAAGGCGGTGAAGCGCGAGCTCGATCGCTTGCTCGCGCGCTGGAAGCCGGGCACGTCGCTCGCGACCGAACCGCCGCGTTTCCCCGAGCGCGGCGTGCGCGTCGACGCGTTCCCCGCGGAGCGCCAGCAGGTGCACCTCTACCTCGGCCACTTAGGCATCGCGCGCAGCCACCCCGACTACGCAGCGCTCGTCGTGATGGACCACGTGCTCGGCACGGGCCCCGGCTTCACGAACCGCATCGCGCGCATCCTGCGCGACGAGAA
>JACRIO010000086.1 GCA_016220035.1 Planctomycetota bacterium
TCGGCGTTCAGCCCGCGCTCCCCGGCGGCGAACACGACCGTGCGACCGTCCGGCGCGAGCGCGAAGCGCGTGACGCCCCGCGCCGCGTCGTCGACGATCGCCGCGCGCGGCGCGTCCCAGACGGCGTGGCGCAGGCGCTCGTCGTCGAGCGCCATGGCCTCGCCGCCGCCGCTCCAGCGCCCTTCCCCCTCCAGCCACGAACGCGCGCGGTGCTGCAGCACCCACGCGACCGCGCCGAGGAGCGCTGCGACCAGGACGAACTGTCTCCCGCGGGCGGTGCGCATGGCGTGCTCCTTCAGGGTTGGTCGAGCGTTCCGACGGCGAGGTTCGCGAGGCCCGCGATCCCGCAGGCGTCCATGGCCGCCACGACCGCCTCGTGGTGCACGAGGCGATCGCCCCGGATGGTCACGGGGGTGCGCGGGTTCGCGCGGGCGACCGTGGCGAGCTCGCGCTCGAGCTCGTCCTTCGGCAGCACGCGCCCGCGGAGCACGAACGCGCCGTCGCGACGCACGTCGATCACGAGCTCGTCCGGCGCACTCTTCGCCGGGCTCGCGCTCTGGGCCGCCGGGAGCTCGACGTCGAGTTCCTGCTCGCGCGTCGCCCAACTCGTGGCGACGAGGAAGAAGATGAGCATCTGGAACACGACGTCGATCAGCGGCGCCATGCTGAACTCGGGCTCCCCGAGCGCGTCGTCGTCACGCACTCGCATGCGGCGCCTCCGTCCGTGCGAGCAGCGGATCGAGAGCGACGTAGAGCTCCTCGACGCGCCGCGCAAAACGCTCGATCCGGCCCTTGAAGTGGTAGTACGCGACCACGGTGGGGATCGCGATGGTGAGGCCGGCCGCCGTCGTGACGAGCGCCTGGTACACGCCGCCCGCGAGCAGTTCGGGCCGCCCGAGTCCGTTCTTCACCGCGACGGTCGCGAAGGCCTGGATCAGTCCCCACACGGTGCCCAGGAGCCCGAGCAGCGGTGCCACGAGGTACACGATCATCAAGGGACGCAGGTTCGCGGCGAGGCGCTTCACCTCGCCGGTCGCGACGTCCTCGACGCGCTTCTCGTGCTCCGCGCGGGAGCGCCCGGAGCGCTCGAAGACGGTCGCGAGGACGCGCGCGAGCGGCGTCGCCTCCGTGCGCGCGAGCTGGAGCCCGGCCTCCGGGCCGCCGGCGCGCGCGGCCTCGAGCACGCGCTCGCCGAAGCGCTCGGTGCCGATCACGCTCGCGCGCAAACGCACCGTGCGTTCGACCACGTAGGCGAGCGCGATCACCGAGCAGAGGCCGAGCGGCCACATGAGCGGACCGCCGCTCTCGATCAGGTTCCAGAGCGAGGGCATCGCGCCGCCCGCGGGAGTTTGGATGGGGTCCATGCAGTTCGTCTCCTTGTCGAAAGCGAGGGTCGTACGCGCCGCCGCGCCCGCGGCGACGCTGGAGGGAGCGCGCGCATCAACGCGTGCCGAGGGCCGCGAGCCGACGCGCCGCCTCCGCCGCGTAGGCCGCCTTGGGGTGCTTCTCGCGCGCTTCGCGGTATTGGTCTTTCGCCGCGTCGGGTTTCGACTGCGCCTCGAGCACCTGACCGGCGAGCACGAGCGCTTCGCACACCTCTTCGTCGCCCGCGTAGAGCACGGCGACCTTGAGGAACTCGGAGAGCGCGCCGTCGGCGTCGCCGGCCTCGAACAGGAGGCGGCCGAGCTCGTTGTGCGCCTGCGCGGAGAGCAGGCCTTTGTCGAGCGCGAGCACGCGGTCGAACGCCGCGCGCGCGCCGCGCGCGTCCGCGAGACCCGCGAGCGCACGCCCACGCCACAATTCGGCTTCCGCGAGGTTCGGGAACTTCGGTTCGACGCGCGCGAGCTCCGTGAGGGCGTCGGCGCACGGTTTCCACTGCTCCTGCTTCCCGTAGGCGAGCCCCAGACGGAACAGCGCCTTCGGGATCACGGCGTGCCGCGGCGCTTCCTTGCGCACGCGCTCGAGCGCCACGACGGCCTGCGCGTACTGCTTCTCGCGGAAGCGGGCCTCGCCGAGGAGGAACAGGCTCTCGTGGAAGAGCTCGCTCTCGGGGTGCTTCGTCACGAGCTCGGCGAGCGAGCGCGCGGCGCCCGCCGCGTCGCCGGCGCGCAGCCGGGTGAACCCCGCCTTGTAGAGCGCGGAGGCCGCAAGCGGCGCGAAGGCACTCTTCGCGGCGACGTCGTAGCAGGCGATCGCCTTCGCGTCGTCGCCGACCGTGAAGCGCGCTTCGCCGATGCGAAACGCGGCCTCGGCGAGGAGCGGATCGTCGGCCGAAACGTCGCGCGCCCCGGCGAGTGCCGCTTCCGCTTCGTCCGCGTGTCCGCCGTCCGCGAGGAGCAGCACCTGCTCGAGCGCGGCGCGGGAGCGCGCTCCCGGCGAGCGGGCGCTCTTCGCGTAGAGCTCGACGGCCGTGCGTGCGTCGCCCGAGCGTCCTTTCGCGCACAGCGCGGCACACAGCGCGCGCAACGCCGATCCAGCGCGCTCGTCGTCGTGTTCCGCCGCGCACAGCGCCTTCCACGCTTCGAGGGCCAGGTCGAGCTCCCCCATCCGCACCGCGCACCACACGCTGAGGTCGCGCGCGGCCGCGGCGAGGTCGGTCGGCGTGCCGTCGCCGAGGGCCTCGAGCGCCGCGGCGCAGTCCGTGAACCGGCCGAGTTGGAACGCGCTCCAGGCGAGGCCGTAGCGCGCGCGCGGCGCGAAGGCTCCGTCCGCCTCCGCGGCGAGCGTCGCGCGGTAGTTCGCGAGCGCTTCCGCGTGGTTCCCGGCCGCCGCCTTGCGCTCGGCGAGCTCGAACTGGACGCGCGCCACGAGCGGTCCGCCGAGCGCGTCGCGCGCGAGCGCTTCCAGCGCCTCGGGACCGCCCTTCGGATCCAGGAGCGCGCCGCGCAGCCGGCCCTCCTCCGCGTGCGCGCCGCGCGGGAAGCGTTGCGCCGCGCGGTGATACGCCGCGCGCGCTCCTTCCGCGTCGCCCGCGTCCTCGCGCGCGCGCCCCGCCATGAACGCCGCTTCCTCGACCTCCAGGAGCGCCTCGGGACCGCGCGCGGCCTCGGCGAACCGCTGCCCCGCGCGCACGAGCTCGCCCGCGAGGTACGCGCTCCACGCCGCGCGCGCACCAGCACGCGCCCGGCGCGGAGCCTCGCGATCGGCGTCGCGCGCCGCGACGAACGCTTCCTCGGCGTCGGCGTAGCGCTTCGCGCCGAAGAGCCCCTCGCCGAGCGCGAGCAGCGCATCGACGCGCAGCTCGGACGCCGGGAACTGCTCCAGGAGGCGCGCCGCGAGTTCGACGGCCCGCGCGTGCTCCTTCGCCTCGAGCGCCTGCACCGCCGCCGCGAGGAGCGCGCGATCGGACCCGATGCGCTCGTAATCGGCGCGCGCTTCGGCGCCGCGCCCGAGGGCGGTAAGGAGGTCCGCGCGTTGGAGCAGGAGCCGCGCACGGAGCGGCTCGTCGGGCCGCGCGTCGAGCGCGCGTTGCAGCGTGGCGAGGGCCGCCTCCCGATCGCCCGCCTTCTCATGGGCGCGCGCACGCCACCCGAGCGCCTCCGCGCTCCCGCCGAGTTCGCTCCGCGACAGCGCCGCGACCGCGGCGCGGGGATCACCCGCCGCGAGCCACTCGACGCCCGCCTGCAGAGCGCACTCCGCCGCGTGCACGGACGCGGGGAAGCGCTCGACCACGCGGCCGTACGCGTCGGCCGCGGCCGCGTGCTCGCCGAGCTCCGCCAGCGCGAACGCCGCGCCGCGCGCGGCGGCGTCGGCGAAGTCCCCGGTCCCCACGCGGCGGTAGGCCTCGAGCGCGCCGCGTGCGTCCTTCAGGTCGAGCCTGCACTCGCCGAGCAGGAAGGCCATCTCGCCCGCGCGCCCCGCCGCGCCGGCGTCGAGCGCCGTCTGCGCCGCCTGCGCGGCCTCGAACGCGCGCCCGAGGCGATGGAGACACCAAGCGCGGCCGCAGCGCGCCTCGAGCGCAGAGTCGCCGGCGGCGCCGGCGCGCAGGAGCTCGTCGTACGCCGCGAGCGCGCGCGCGTGGTCCTTGCGCGCGAGCGCGGACTGCGCGAACAGCGCGCGCGCCGGCACGCGCAGGTATTCCTTCTTCTCCGCGGCGAGCACACGCTCCAACGCAGCTTCGGCGCGTTCGTACTCGCCCGCTTCGAGCAGGCACTGCGCGAGGCGGAACTGCACCTCGGCGGCGAACTCGAAACCGCGCCGGTTCGCGAGCGTCTGGAACTCCGGGCGCGCCTCCTTCGCGCGGTGGAGCTCGAAGAGCGCGCAGGCGAGGCGGTAGAGCGCGAGGTCGGCCTTCGGGTGTTCTGCGTGCTCGCGCAGGAAGGTCTGCGCTTCGCGGACGACCCGCTCGTGGAGTCCCTTTTCCGCCAACGCCGCGACGTACGAGTACTGCTCGTCGGCGTCCCCCGTCGGGACGCCGAGGAGCACGAACACGAGCAGGAATGCCCGCATGCTGCCTCCCGGAGTGCTGCTCCGCCCGACGACCCCAGCGCCGTCGCGCGCGCATCAACTACCGCGGTAGTATGCCGCGCGGCGCGCGCAGGTGAAGGGCCTCCGTGTATGAGTTCGCGCAACGCTCGACGCGCCCTCCGGAAACGCGACGAGCCGGCGTCGTCGTCGACACCGGCTCGTTCATCCTCGACGCCGTGTTCACGGCGTCGGCTCCCGGATCATCAGGGGATCCAGGTCAGGCTCGCGCCGTTGGTCCAGTTCGCCGTTCCGGGCGGGCAGAAGGCGGCCGCGGCGTTGCGGTAGAAGATCGTGTAGTGGTAGGTCGTGCCCGCGAGGGTCGCGCCGCGGATGGACACGGGCTGCTGGCCCGGACCGGGATAGATGGAGGCGCCGCTCGAGTTCTGCAGCGTGCCGAGCCGGAGGATGTTGCCGGTCACGCAGCGCAGGCCGTCCTGGATCGGCGTACCGAGGCCGCCGCTGTCCTGGAGCGTGCCCTGCAGGTAGATCGCGGTCGAGCTCGTCATCAACGTGCCTTCGAGCCGCAGGTTGTCGCAGCCCACGCTCTGGAAGCCGAGCGTGCGCAGACAGCCGCCCGTGCCGACCGAGTTGAGGCAGCCGATGTTCGCGCCGGGGGTGCTGTGGTTGAGGCAGGGGCACGGCGTGCCGGTGCCGTCGCCGAAGCAGAACAGCACGGGCGGCGGCACGGCGCCGACGAACACCTGGCCGCGGATCTCGCCGCCGCCGAAGACGGTCGTGTGGATGTTGATGTAGACGTTTCCGGCGAGGAACGCCGCTTCCTGAGCGGGCGTGGTCGCCAGACTCCCGATCTTCGGGTTGCCCGGAGGCAGGCCGAGGATCACGCCGCCCGCCGTACCGGGCGGCGCCTGATGGAAGTGCGCGGCCGACTCGACGCCGACGAGCCCGGAGTAGCTGATGTTGAACGTGATCGTGTGCGCGGTCTGGTCGAGGATCAGGCACGCCGAGCCCGTCGCCGGCGATCCGGTCGGCGGCGTTTCTTGCGCCTGATTGATCGTGGAGACCAGGTAGGTCTGTTGAGCGCTCGCGAACGAGCACAGCGCGAGACCTGCGAGCACGAGCAGGCCGCGCGAGAACCAAGTGGATGACATCGTCGGGATTCCTCGTAGTGGGCCGCGAGGGCCCTGGACCATGGCGCAAAGGAAGGGAGCGGGAGCGGTGTGCGCCGGGTGGATTGTCCACCGAGGTGCGCGGATCCGTCAATGCTCGCGCTAGACTCGCGCGTCTCGAGCGGAGACACGATCGATGCGCGGCACCTCGACTCTCGGGCTTCCCAGCCACCTGACGGCGCTCGCGGCGCTGCTCTTCATCGCTCCCTTGGGCCTGGCGGCGCAGACGCAGACGCCGAGCGCGTCCCAGAACGACCCCGCGGAGGTCGTCCGTCGTCTGATGGATGAGGAGGTCGCGCGCGGCGAGGCCTACTCGATGCTGCAGGAGCTGTGCACCGGCCTGCCCCACCGGCTCTCGGGCTCCGAGGACGCAGCGAACGCCGAGGCTTGGGCCCTGAAGCGCATGCGCGCGGCCGGACTGCAGAACGTGCGGCTCGAGGAGTGCACGGTCCCGCACTGGGTGCGGGGCCGCATCGCACGCCTCGGCGTCGTCACGCCCGCGGAGGCGAAGCTCGCGCCGCTGCCGATCCTCGCCTTGGGCGGCAGCATCGCCACGCCTCCGGGCGGTCTGCGCGGGCGCGTCGTCGTCGTGCGCTCGTGGGACGAGCTGAAAACGCGCGCCGCGGAAGCGCGCGGAGCGATCCTGCTCCTCGATCGCCCGATGGATCCGACGGAACACGATCCGTTCGAGGCCTACGGCAAGGCCGTCGACCAACGCGGACGCGGCGCGGTCGAGGGCGCGAAGGTCGGCGCGAAGGCGGTGCTCGTGCGCTCGATGACGCTGCGCCTCGACGACTTCCCCCACACGGGCGCCATGCACTACGACGACGGCGTGACGAAGATCCCCGCGGCCGCGATCAGCACGGCCGGGGCGGAGCGGCTCGCAGCACTCGTCCGCGCGCACGCGGCCGTGGAGGTCGAGCTCGAGCTCGACTGCAAGGAGCTCCCCGACGTGACCGCGCACAACGTCGTGGGTGAAATCGTCGGCCGCGAACGCCCCGACGAATTCGTGGTCGTCGGCGGTCATCTCGACGCGTGGGACGTGGGCGAGGGTGCGCACGACGACGGCGCGGGTTGCGTGCAGGCGATCGAGGCGCTGCGCCTCGTCCGCGCGCTCGGCCCCGTGCCGCGCCGGAGTCTGCGCTGCGTCTTGTGGATGAACGAGGAAAACGGACTGCGCGGTGCGCGCGCGTACAAGGCCGCCCACGCGGCCGAGCTCGACCGCCACGTGTTGACGATCGAGAGCGACCGCGGCGGATTCGCGCCGCGCGGCTTCGGCACGAACGCCGCGGGCGCCGCGTGGGACGCACTCGCGGGCATCGCGGCGCTGCTAGCGCCCGGGGGCGCGGGGACGCTCGAACACGGCGGCGGCGGCGCCGACACGAGCCCGCTCGAGGCCGCGGGTGGCAACGTGATGGAGCTCCTCCCCGACCCCGCGCGCTACTTCGACTACCACCCCTCTGCGCGCGACACGGTGGATCAGGTGCACCCGCGCGAGCTCGCGCTCGGCGCGGGCGCGCTCGCGAGCCTCGCGTGGTGTGTCGCCGAGCTGCCCGACGCGCTCCCACGGCCCACGCCCGCCGCCACCCCGCCGCCGGCCTCGAAGTGACGCCGGCGCGGAGCGGGATCAGGCGCCCCGCTGCGGCGCGGGAGCACCGGCCGGCGCGCGCGCGTCCTCCGCGACGAGCTGCGCATTCCGCGCGCGGGCCGCGAGCGCGGCCTCGGCGAGGCTCTTCAACGTGCGGTTGTGCCGCGAAGCGCGCGCGTCGTGATCGAGGCCCGCGAGCACGCGGTCGACGTGCGCGTCGACCTCCGCCTTCGAGCTCTCCGGATCGAAGCCGCTCGATCCGCGCAGCGCATCGAGCACGGACTTCACCGTGATCTGCTCGAGGTCGCGCGCGGGCAGGAACGCGGCCTCGCCGCCGTGTGCCGCGCGCGCGAGCACGCCGCGGAGGACGAGCTCCTCGAGCACCGCCGCGACCGGACGCGGCGGGAGCGCCAGGTCCTGCGCCAGCCGCTCGCTCGTCCACGGCGCGGCGCCGTCGAGGAAGGACTCCGCGATGCGTCCGACCGCGCGCAGGGCGAGCGCTTCGCGGAAGGCCGGCTCCTCCTCGCGCACCTCGCCGGGGAACGAGCACGAGGGCTCGCTCTGGTGCGCGTTGCACACCTCCGCGCCGATGAGCACGGCGACCCACGAGAAGTGGATCCACATCAAGAACACCGGCAACGCCGCGAACGTGGAGTAGAGCGCGTTGTAGCGCGCGACGCCGATCTGCAACTCGAGGTGGACGAGCAAGGTCACCTGCCACAAGGTGCCGCCGACGAGCGCGCCGAGGCCGGCCGACGCGAGGCGCGTCCGCGCGTTGGGCAGCGCGAGGTAGACGAAGCCGAAGCCGATCCAGAGGGCGAGCAGCGGCGCCGCGCGCACGACGAGGCCGAGCAGCGTCTGCACGTGCTCGCCCCACGGCAATCCGTCGAGGGCCCCGTTCGCGCGCGCCGCGGCGGTGAAGCCGGTCGCCGTGAACAGGAACAACGGCGCGACGACGAGCATCGCGAGGTAGTCCGTGAGCTTGCGGATCCACGAGCGCGAGCGCTGCACGCCCCAGATGGCGTTGAACGTCCCCTCGATCGAGGACAGGAGCTTGATCGCGCCGAACACGAGCAGCACGAGGCCGAACCACCCGAGCGCGGACATGTCGGTGCGGTCGACGAAGCCGAGCACCTGGTCGAGCGCGATGCGGACGGCCTGCGACTTCTGGTTGACGTCCGAGAGGTCCACAGCGTTCGACCCCGCCGCGGGAAGGGCCCCGAACGTGTGGTCGAGGAACGGATCGATCGTGTCCTTGCGCAGGCCGCCGTAGAACCCGAAACCCTTCGCGACCGAGAACGAGAGGCCGAGCATCGGCACGATCGAGAGCACGGTGATGTACGTCAGCGCGGCGGCGCGCGCGAGGCACTGATCGCGCAGGAAGCCGCTCGTCGCGAGGTACGCGACGCGCACCGCGCGCCAGAAGGCGCCCGCGAGTCCGGGCGCGGCGGCGCGTTCGCGCGCCCACGCCGTGCGCGCGAAGAAGCGCCACACGACGCCGGCGAGCCCGCGCGGTTCGACCACGCGCACGGCGTCGTACTTCGGGATCCAGGGTCGCGCGACCGGTCCGTGGTGCTGGGTGGACATGACGGCGAGTCTAGTGTCCCGTCCCACGAGTATCTTGGACGAGCTGTCGTGATGGATCGGGGCTGGCAAGCCGCGCTGACGACGCGTATCCGCTGCAATACTCGGAGGAGGCGCAACGCCGCCAGCGTCGATCCAGCGCGGCGGATCGTTCAAGGTACTCGTGGGACGGGACACCTGGACCTCCTCCGCGCGCGGAATCCACGGCGGGGTGCCCGCGGATCAGCGCAGCCAGCGCGCCAGGGAGCGCCCGAGGCAGGCGAGGCCGTCGAGGAGGTCGTCCTGATCCTCCCAGAGGTCGCGCGCGCCGCCCGTGCCACCGCCCGGCGGCGTCGGCGGCAAGGCGCTCCGGTCGCGGCGCTCCGCCTCGCGCTCGAGGCGCGCGACCTGGCGCTCACGCGCGCGCACGAGGCCGCCTTTCTGCACGAACGCGAGGATGCGGCCGAGCTCCCGATGGTCGAGCCACACGCCGTGGTGCTTGCAGACGTCGATCACGACGCCGGAGCACTCGCCGAAGTTCTTGCGGAGCATGAGCTCGCCGCAGGTGATGCACGGAATGTAGTTCGCGGGAGCGGTGCAAGTCGTCGCTTCCGTTCCGGGAGGACCCTCGAGCGCCGCCTCGACGAGGCCTTCCTTCTCGGCCCGGCGGCAGAGCTCCTCGAAGAACGCGGGCGCGAGCCAGAGGCCGGCGCAGCTCGAGCACTCGATCGCGGACCGAGCGCCGAGCTCGCGCACGCGCAGCGCGGCCTTGCAGCGCGGACAAGCGACGCCCTCGCGCAGCGCAGTGAGCCGCTGCGGTTGGATCGCGAGACCGCACTCCATGCAGAAGCGCGCGTTCGCGGAGAGGCGCGCGCTGCAGCCCGGACACACGCCGGAGAGCCCGCGCTCCTCCAGCGTGACCTCGGCCGAGCAGTACGCGCAGGTCCGCCCCTCCGCGGGGAGCGCGGCGCCGCACTGGTCGCAACGGAAGACGCGCGGCGCGCGCGCCCGCTCGGCGGGCACGCCGAACACTTCGCCGCAGGTGCAACGAAGCCGCGCGTCGACCGGCATCCCGGTCGCGTCCCACTGGCGCCGGCAACGCGGGCAGGCGCAGAGCACGGGGCCGAGCGCGGGTGAGTCGACGGGGCGCGTCATGCGCCCGGGATCGGCCTCGCCGCCGTTCGATCTTCAGTCCACGCGCCCGATTCGAGCCGCCCCCGCCCTACGACCCTCTCAATCGTCGTCGCCCTCCCAGCGCTCGCGTCCCTCGCGACCGGGACCCTTGTCGCCGTGCGCACCGCGCTCGGCGCTCCCGCGGCCTCCACCGCGCCCGCCTCCGCCGCCGGAACGGAACCCGCCGCCGCCGTGGAACCCCCCGCCGCCGCCGCGCGGACCTACGCCTCCGTCGCCGCCGCGGAATCCGCCGCCGCCCGGGCGCGGCCCGCCGAATCCGACGCCACGACCCGGGCCGGCGGCGCGTGGACCGCCGGGCGCGCGCTCCCGCGCTTCGTTGACGACGAGCTTCCGTCCAGCGACCTCCGTGTCGTGCACGCCCTGGATGGCGGCCGGCACGCTGCCCTCCGATTCCATCTCGACGAAGCCGAAGCCCCGCGAGCGGCCGGTCATCCGGTCCATCACGACGTCGGCGGAGCGCACGGCGCCGAACGGTTCGAAGAGTCGTCGCAGATCCTGCGCGGTGAAGCCGAAGGGTAGGTTCCCCACGTACAGCTTGCTGGCCATCGGAGTGCGGATCCTCAACGCGTCAGGAGCGCGACCAACTCGATCTCGTAGATCAGGTGCTGCCCCGCGAGCGGATGGTTGCCGTCGAACACGACCTGTCCGTCGACCACCTCGCGCACCCAGACGCGCAGAGTGCGCTCGCCCGAACGCACGTCGAGCTGGTCGCCGACCTGAACGGGTTCGGAAAGCTCCGCGAGCGCGACGCGCTGCTCGAGCTCGTCGTCGTGCGCGCCGAACGCGAGTTCGGGCGGCACCTCGACGACCTTGTGTTCGCCGACGGCCATGCCCACGACGGCGAGGCTCACGCCCTCGATCACCTGCGTCCCCCCGGCGACGAAGTCGAGCGGTCCCGACTCGCGCGACGAGGCGAAGACGGAGCCGTCCGCGAAACGCGCCGTGTAGTGGATGCGCACCTGGTCGCCCTGCTGCACGGCCTTCATCGGCTCTGGTTCACCCAATGGACTCCATAGGTTCCCGCCCGGCGCTCGGGCGGGCGCGCGGGCCGCGATCCGCGCGCGGCGGAAAGGGGGCGCGCCCGGCGACGGCGGCCTGGCGGGGCGGACACTCGGAAGAGCGGGACCTCGCGCGCCGGGTCGGAGCGGTCGAGACGCGCTCGAGGCCGATTCCGTCCGCGGCGCGAACCCGCGCGACCCGCGCACTCTAGCCAGGGCGCGTTCGAGGTGTCAAAGGCCGTTCGACCCCGCACCCCGCTCGAAAACGCCTCACGCGAACGCGCCGGCGACGGCAAGCACGAGCAGCAGGAACCCGACGCCGAAGAGCACGCCGAGCACGAGGAGCAGGATCTTCGCCCACGAGACGGGCGCGTGCCCCACGACCTTCCCAGTCTGCCCGTGGAGGAGGACGGCGTAATGCTTCCCGCCGTGGGCGTAGGTGAGCGACCACAGGGGGAGCAGGACGTGCTTCCAGCGCACGTCCGACAGCACGTTGCGCACGCGCAGGTCGCGCTGCGTGTCGCCGGGCACGTCGCCGGAGCAGCGCGACTCCTGGCTCGCGACGATGCGCGCCTGGGCCGCGCCCCAACCGGTCGCGAGGTCGATCGCATACTCCTCCGCGCGCCAGCCCGCGAGGTATTCCGGCCGGTACGGCACGAGCTTCGACAGGTCGTAGCTCCCGAGTTTTCCGGCGAGCTCCGGCGGCAGGCCGCGCGAGGCGTGCACGACGAGATCGTCGTAGGCGTCGTCGCGCGCGCCCCACGCCGGCTCCCACCGCGTGCGCCGCTCCGTCCGCATCTGCATCTGCATGCGGCCGTTGACCATCACCATCGTCGGGACCTGCACGTAGTAGTAGTAGCCCGCGTCCGCCGACCAGTCGGAGTGCGCGCGCGCGTCGAAGGTCCAGTACGGGACGTAGACGCCGACCGCGCGGAACTCGCGCAGCTTCTTCAGCGCGTCGGGCCGGAACCAGAGACCGCCGATCCAGGTCCGAAAAGCGCGCTCCACCGACTCGCGACCGACGTCGAGCGGGATGAGCGACTCCGGACGGAGAGCGTTGCGGTTCGAATCCTGCTCGAGCACCTGCGGCGAGCCGCAGAACACGCACTCCCCCGCGGTGGAGCGCCCGTCGTAGGCGACCTGCGCGCCGCAGTTGCCGCAGCGCGCGACGCGCGCCTCGACGCCCAGGCCGCGCGCCGCCTGTCCGGCGTCGGCGAGCGCACGTTCGAGGATCACGGCCTCCGTGCGCGGCACGGGGACGCGCGCTCCGCAGTAGTCGCAGGCGAGCGCGTCCGCGTCGGGATCCCAGCGCATCTCGGCGCCGCAGCTCCGGCACGGGAAGCGCTCGCTCGTCGAGTTCGGGACGGCGGTGCTCTCGGCGCCGGCCTCGGGGGGGACTTCGGGATCGCTCACGGGAGTTCGAGTTCCTACACCTCGACGGGGGCGATCTTCAAAGGTCCTCCCACGGCGCCGTGTTTTCCTGAGATTCCCGCAACCCACGGGAGCGCTCGAGCGACCAATGCACGGGCGCAACCCGAGCCCTGGGGACGTTCCGGGAAGA
>JACRIO010000082.1 GCA_016220035.1 Planctomycetota bacterium
CAATTCCGGCGGGCATCAAGATGGCCGTGGCCACATTGGACGGCGCCTTGGAGAAAAGCTCGAGCCCGAGAGCGCGCGCAGGCCCTGCAGCAGATAGGCGCCCTGGCGCGCGACGTTCTCGTGCAGCTTTTCGCCGAGGATGATCTCGATGAACTGCTTGCAGCGCACCATGTCGGTGAGGCTCCCGCCCCAGGT
Organism: Planctomycetota bacterium; assembly: GCA_016220035.1. Taxonomy (GTDB): domain Bacteria; phylum Planctomycetota; class UBA1135; order UBA1135; genus JADJNY01. The sequence goes on from JACRIO010000082.1 coordinate 196, forward strand.
CGAGTTGATGCGGCTCGGCTTGTGGAACACGTTCTCCGGAACGTCGTCGACGCGCTTGTTCGCGTAGAGACCGCAGATCTGCGTCTTCTTCCCGAACGCGACGACGTCGGGCTCGACGCCGAGGTGCTGCCAGAGCCACGGCTTGCCCGTGCCGAAGAAACCGGTCTGCACCTCGTCGAACACGAGCAGCGCCTGCTGCTCGTCGGCGTACTGGCGCAGCCGCTTCAGGAACTCGCCGCGGAAGTGGTGGTCCCCGCCCTCCGACTGCATCGGCTCGATCAGGATGCACGCGACGCGCTTCTTGTAGCGCTGGAACGCCGCTTCGATCTCGCGGCACGCGCGGCCCTCCTCGAGCGCGACGTCGTTCGCGATGCCGCCGTCCGCGTCGAACTCGATCGCGGGGTTGTGCACGCGCGGCCAGTCGAACTTCGGGAACAGCGCCACCTTGTCGGGCTTCGTGTTCGTGACCGAGAGCGTGTAGCCCGAGCGGCCGTGGAAGGCCTGGCGGAAGTGCAGCACGACGAGCGACGCGCCGTCGTCGGTGACCTTTTCCTTCTGCGCCTTCCAGTCGAACGCGACCTTCATCGCGTTCTCGACCGCGAGCGCGCCGCCCGAGATCCAGAAGTGGTAGGGATGCGAAGGCGGAGTGACGCGCGTCGCGAAGGCCTCGACGAACTCGGCCTGCAACTGCGTGTAGAGGTCGGAGTTCGCCGGGTTGTTCGCCGCGGCCTTCGTCAGGTCCGCGAGGAACGCGGGCTCCGCCATGCGCGGATGCCCGTAGCCGATCGGCCACGAGGCGAAGCACGTGAAGAAGTCGAGGTAGTCCGTCCCCGTGCGCGCGTCGTGGAGCCAGGCTCCGTGCGAGCGGTCGAGGTCGAGCACGAAGGGAAAGCCGTCCGCCAGTTGGTGGCGTTTGAGCGTCTCGTGGACTTGCTTGGGGTCGATCATGAGTCGTTCTCCGGATCCAGGACGTCGTGCTCGTGCGCGGGGAGCGTGGCCCTCATCGGACGGCGGGCGTCGGCGCCTTGCGCACCCTCCTCGTCCTCGAACGCCGGCGCCGACTCCCCGGAAAGATCTTCCGCCAGAGGGTCGCGGTCGAGCGCCGCGGCGAGCTCCTGCCCGCGCGCGTCGCTCTCGACGCGCATCAAGCACACGAGCGGCGCGGGGCGGCCCAACCACGCGAGGCGCATGTGCTCCTCGACGTTCGTGAACACGATCGGCGCGAGCGCGCGCTCGGGCTCCATCGGCTCCGCGGGCGCGGACCGGTCCGCGGCGGTGAACACGGGCGCCGCGCCCTCGTCGAGACCCAGCTCGAACGCGCGCCGATGGTGCAGGTGGAGCGCGGGATCGAGCGTCGCGAGCGGCCGGGCGACGTCGGGAGAGCGCGCGAGTTCGTCGAGCAGCGCCGCGGTGAGCCGCGAGAAGACGCGCTCGTGGCACAGGACGCGTCCGATCGCACCGGGTGCCTGGCCCGACAGCGCGGCCGTGCGTCCGAACGCGCCGGCGACGATCTCCGCGGCCTCCGTGGAAGGATCGCACGCGCGCGCGACGAGGCGGCTCGAGTTGCGCAGGACGCGGAGCGCGCGCTCGGGCGTCGGCGGCTCGTCGAGGCCCGCGCCGAAGCCGCTCGCGTGCGCGGCGCCGCGCGCCGCGTCGTTCAGCCAGCGCTCGATCTCGCGCATGCGCGCGGAGGGCGCGGACACCGCGATGCCGCGCACGCGCGCGTCGCGCAGGGCGTGTTGCAGCGAGGCGTGGCCGTCCTCGTGCAGGAGCGCCAACGGGAGCGGCTCGCCGAGCTCCGCGAGCGCCCGCGCGAGCGCCTCCGCGACCATCGGCGCGGCGGGGTCGGACAGGAGCAGCACGCCGCGTCCCAGGGCGAGCAGCGCGAGCACCTCGCGCGCGACGCCGCCCGCGAGCTCGCTCCAATCCCGGCGGACGAGCACGATGCCCGAACGCGCGCCGAAGGCCGCGCCGAGCACGGCGCGCGCGCCCTCGCGCACGGCGCCGACGAGCTCGTCCTCGATGTGCTCCGTCGCGCTCTCGGCCTCGGCCGCCGTCCAGCCGAGGAGCCGCGCGAACGCGCCGCCGGGGTCGGGCTCGCGCGCGAGGAGCTCCGCGCCCCGCACGAGCAGCGCCCGGCGGTCCGATTCGGCGCGCGCGCGCCACGCGGGCTCGGCGGCGGCGAGGAAGTCGAGCGCCGCCGACACGTCGGCCGCGGACGAGCGCGGGTGGAGGAGCTCCTCCGAGCGCGCCGCGGGCGGTCGGAACACGTAGCCCGAGAGAGCGGGACGCCAGTCCCCGGCGATCCAGTTGGCCTGCATGGGCGCCCTTTCGGGCCGAGTATGCTAGGGAGCCCGCTTTCCAGCGACAAGCACCGCCACGCGATGCCCCGGCGACTCCCCTTCCTGCGCTCGATGCGCCTCGTGCGCGGCGGCGACTTCGACCGCGCGTTCGCCGAGGGCGGACGCGCGCGCGGAGCGGTGCTGCTCGTGGTCGCGCGCCCGAACGGTCTCGATCGATCGCGCCTCGGACTCTCCGTGGGCCGCGTGATCTGGAAGTCGGCCGTGAAGCGCAACCGCGTGCGGCGCATCTTTCGTGAGGCGTTCCGCCTCTCCTACGGCGCGCTTCCGCCCGGGTGCGACCTCGTGCTCGTGCCCGCGGCGCCGAAGCTCGAGCCCGAGCTCGCGACGACCTGCGCAGAGCTCGTGCGTCTCGCGCATCAAGCGCGCGAGCGCTTCGGGAAGCCGCGTCCGCCGCGCGCGCCGCGACCGCGCGACACGAAGCCGAAGGAGCGCGGCAGCGCACCCGAGCGCCGCGACGCAGAGACCGCGGCTCCGCCGTCCGAGCGGCCGCCGCGCGGGAGCGCGAGCGGAGCGCCGTGAAGCGGCTGCGCCGAGCGTGCACGTGGCCCCTGCGCGCGTACCAGCGCTGGCTCTCGCCGTGGAAGCCCGCGATGTGCCGCTTCACGCCGACGTGCAGCCAGTACGCGGTCGAGGCGCTCGAGACGCACGGCCTCGTCCGGGGCACATGGAGCACCTGTTGGAGGCTCCTGCGCTGCCAGCCGCTCGCGCGCGGCGGTTACGACCCAGTGCCGGGCGGTCCGAGCGAGGCGGCGCGCGCGAAGCATGCGAACTGTCCGGCGCCGGCGCCTTGTCCGTGGTGCGAGGGCTGACTCGCAACGAGCGCGGGCATCGACTAGCCTGCGCGCCCTTTTGCACCCCCACGACCGTACGAACATGACGCTCCCCCGCTTCCTCCGCGCCTCGAACGTCCTCCCCCTCTCCCTGTTCGCGCTCGCCGCGTGCGGCGCGAACGCACCCGGCGGCGAAAGGGTGGATGCGCCGCGCGGCGCCGCCTCGACGCCGCCGCTCCCGACGGTGAAGAACGTCGACGTGCTGATCGAGAAGGACGAGCGGCACTTCGCGCACCTGTGGCGCCTGACGAAGGACGTCGACAACGCCGCCGAGGGCTACTGGAGCTTCGACGGGCGCGCGCTCGTGATGCAG
>JACRIO010000083.1 GCA_016220035.1 Planctomycetota bacterium
GCCGTGCTCGTACTCGATCGTCTTCGTGCGGACTTCGGCGGGAACGGAGCTCGCGGAGAAGAGCGCGAAGAGGATCGTGAAGGCGGTTCGAAGCGCGGTGCGCATGGTCGGATCTCGCAGTTGGGGCCGTCGGACAGCGGGGAGGTTATCAGGCGCGAACCGCGGCGCGATCGAGGACGTCAACGCGCGCCGCGCCGGACGGGGCGCCGCTCCACGAGCTCGCGCGCGATCTCGGCCTGGCGTTTCCACTGGCCGTAGAGCCGTCCGCGGCCTTCCAACGACTCGAGCCGCGCGCGCGTGCGCTCGTCGAGGGCACCCGCCGGCGCGTCGCGGAACGGCGTGCCCGGCAGTGGCATGAACGTGTGACCGTGGACGCGCGCACCGAGCGCCATCAGCCGCTCCATGAGCGCGACGGTCGCGTCGACGTCGCTCGGCTCCTCGCCCGGTAGGCCGAGGAGGAAGTCGACGTTCGCCGTGAAGCCGGCCGCCGCGCAATTCACGACCGCGCGCTCGATGCACTCGACGTCGTGACCGCGGTGGGACGCGCGCAGCACGCGCTCGCTGCCCGACTGCCCGCCGAGGACGAGGTTGTCGTTGTCGACGAAGCTGCGGAGGAGCGCGAGGGCTTCCGGCGTCGCGTGCTCGGGCCGCACTTCGCTCGGGAACGTGCCGAAGTACAGGCGTCCCTCGCCGCCGATCGCCGCGCGAACGGCGCGCAGGAGCTCCTCGACCGCGGCGAGGTCGACGCGCTCGTCGGGTGAACCGTACGAGAGCGAGGTGGGGGAGACGAAGCGCACGTCGCGCATGCCCGCGGCGCGAATCTGGCCCGCGTGGTGCGCGACGTTCGCGGGCGAGCGGTGCCGGAAGCGCGCCTTGTTCAGGAACGGCGTCTGGCAGAACTTGCACGCGTAGACGCAGCCGCGCGTGATCTCGATCGCACCCCACATGCGGCGGCGCGCGGAGAACGCGGGGAACTCGTCGAGGTGCTCCACGACGACGCCGCGGCCTTCCTGCGCGAGCGCGCCGCGCTCGAGCCGCGCGAGGCCGCGCACTTCGGCGAGCGGCCGGCCGTCGCGCAGCGCCCGCGCGATCGCGCGCACCGTGTGCTCGCCCTCGCCGACCGCCGCGAAGTCGAAGCCGGCGCGGAGCACCTGTTCGGGCTCCGCGCTCGCGTGCACGCCGCCGGCGAGCGCCGTCCAACCGCTCGGGACCCGTTCGCGCAGCCATGCGAGCTCGTCCGCGCACGCGGGGAAGCTCGGACTGTAGAAGGACCAGGCGACACAGGTCGGCTGACCCGCCTCCACCGAGCTCCGCGTCGATTCGAGCAGCGCTTCGCGGCTCCTCGCGATCACGAGCCGCACCCCGCCCTCGTCCTCGACCGCGTCGAACGCTCCCGCGAGCACGTTGAGCGCGTACTTGCCGGGCGAGCGGTAGCTCGTGATCAGCGTCGCGGTCACCGTTCCAGCGTAACGACGCGCCGCAGGGGCTCAGCGTTTCTTCGGCGGCGGCTTGCCCGACGGTGGAGGCGCGCCGTCGTCCTGGATCCCGCGCTGTTCGTCGTCCGAGAGCCCCGCGGCCCCGCCCTCCGGCGGATCCTCGAAGAACTCGCGCTCCTCCGCGGCCGAGACGCCCTGTGTGAGCGGCGCGTCGAAGCTGTGGCCGAGGTAGACCTCCTTCACGCGCTCGTCCTGGATCAGCTCCGTGGCCGTCCCTTCGCGGAGGATCTTTCCTTCATAGATGATGTAGGCGCGGTCGGTCGACTTCAGCGTCTCCCGGACATTGTGATCGGTGATCAGGATGCCGAGGTCCTTCTCGCGCATCTGCTCGATGAGCCCCTGGATCTCCTGCACGTTGATCGGGTCGACGCCCGCGAACGGTTCGTCGAGCAGCAGGATCGTGGGCTTCGTCGCGAGCGCGCGGCAGAGCTCGAGCCGACGCCGCTCGCCGCCCGACAGCGTCTCGGCGATGTTCTTCGCGAGGCGCGTCAGCTCGAGCTCGCTCATCAACCGGTCCGCCTCGCGATGGCGCTCGCGCCGGCCGTAGGGCATCGCCTCGAGCACCGCGAGCAGGTTGTCCTTCACGCTCATGCGTCGGAAGATGCTCGGCTCCTGCGGGAGGTAGCCCATGCCCAGGCGCGCCCGCTTGTACATGGGCATCTTCGAGCACTCGGAGCCGTTGAGCTTCACTCGGCCTTCGTCCGGCTGGATCAGCCCGACGGTCATGCGGAAGCTCGTCGTCTTGCCTGCGCCGTTCGGGCCGAGGAGCCCGACGATCTCGCCGGCGCGGACCTGGAAGTGGACGCCGTCGACGACGCGGCGGCGCTTGTACGCCTTGACCAGCCCTTCGGCCTCGAGCAGGAGGTCCCCGCGCCGGGGCGTGGTCGCACGCTTCATCGCGGGGGAGTGTAGCGGCGCGCGCGCGTGGAACGGAGCGTGCCGAACTCGGCTCGAGCGCTCCGCCGAGCACTTCGGTGCTCCGCGCGGCTTGGTCGCGGAGCGTGTGCGCCGCGACGGTTTGGAAGGCGCTTCGGGGGTCCGCGCGCCGCACGCGCGCGGAGTCCGCTGGCAGGCCGAGCGGCCGAGGCAGGTGCGGCGGAATACGCCACGGGGCCCAGGTCGAGCTCCGGCGCGCGCTGTGGAGAACTTGTGGGGAAGGTGGACAACCCCAGCCTGCTTCGAGGTCACGCGGCATTGCAATCGGCCGCGTGGAGCGCGGGGACCCTCACAGAGGCGAAACAGCGGGTGAGAGGGAGGATCCCAAGTCTCTTGGAAAGGCTGACTTGAGGGCGAGCGATGGAGCTTCCGCAGGTCCGGTGTTGCGCTCGCGGGTCAGACGCGTTCTCGGGGTCGGCTCCGAGGCTCACGGCTGGGACGAGGTGCCGCGGTCCGCGCGCATGTGGAAAACCACTTGCCCCGCGCCGTGGAGCGCGCTCGGGCCCCGGCCTTCGAGCTTGCAATGTGCCGCGCGCCGGAGCGCGTCAGCGGATCCACTTCAAGCGCGTCGAGTCGAGCCCGGGCGTGAGCGGCCAGCAGGGCCAGAAGACGAGCACGGCGCGCCCCGTGATCAAGCCGCGCGGGACGTACGGCGCGGGCGTGAACTGACCCTCGCAGCCGGGCGTTTCGCGGAACGTGTGCAACTCGCCCCATTCGTCGCGGAAGAAGAGCCGCGCTCCGCCGGACTCGAGCACCCGCTTCGGGTTGGGGTCGTCGCGCAGGGCACTCGGGTTCCCGCGGCGGTTGCCGTGCACCCACTCGCCGTTCGAGCCTGGGCCGTCCCACTTGTAGCTCGCGAGCTTCCACTCGCGGCTGTCGCTCGAGTCCTGGGTGTTGTCGCCCATCATCACATAGGAGTCCGCCGGGATCTCGAACTCGGCGAGCATCCCGCCGCCCTGCGTGTAGAAGATGTCGCGGTAGACCTGGAGCTCGTCGACGTCTGCGTCGCCGTCGAAGCGCAGCGTGATCGACGAGCGCTGGTCCGCCGCCGCGGGGATCTCGATCTGCCAGACGACCTCGCCATCGAGCTCGAGCTGGAGGAGGTCGTCCATGTTCTGCGCAGCGAATTCGACGCGCCTGCCCGCGGCGAGCTTCTGCTTCTCCTCCGCGCCCTCGGCCTTCGTCAGCACGTTGGAGTCGGGCTGCGCGGGGTAGGCCTTGCTGCTCGCGGGAAGGTCGACCTTCCACGGCGCCCAGCCTCCGTTCGCTGCGGGACCGGGCAGAACGAAGCTGTAGATGCGCTCGCCCTCGCGCAACTCGATCGTGAACGCGCGCAGGTTCTCGCGCGCCTGGATGCGGCCCTCGACGCGTACGTCACCGACGTCGTTGAAGCCCGACGGCACCTCGCGGCGCACGCGGTCGGACTGCTTGAGCTTCGGCGCCATGCTGTCGGGGTAGCCGTCGCAGTAGAGGTCGCGGATCGAGTCGCCCTCGGCCGGGATGCGCATCGCGCCCTTGCCCCGCGCCTCGAATCCCGCGCGACCATGCGTGACCCAGGTGCGCGCTCCCGCGTCCGGTTTCCAGGCGAGGTAGCGCTGCTCCGCGGGATCGAGCTTCTTCCACACGGCGTTCTGCACCGGCTCGGGCCGCCGGAGGACCTTCCAAGGCAGCGCTGCGTCGCTGCGCGTCCACAGGTCGCCGAATTGCACGCGCAACTGTTCGCCGGGCATGCCGACGAGGCGCTTGATGAAGCTCTTCGAGCGATCGAGCGGGTACTTGAAGACGCACACCTCCCAGCGCTCGGGATCGCGCACGTGGAAGGAGAACTTGTCGACCAGGATGCGGTCGAAGATGCCCGCTTCCGGCGAACCCATCAGCGTCGGCTGCATCGAGCCCGACGGGATCTGGTACGCCTCGACGACGAAGTACTTGAGCATCACCGCGACGACGATGGCCATGGTCGCGGCCTCGAGGTGGTCGCGCCAACGGCTGGGGCGCTGCTCTTCCTTCTTCTTCGTGTCCGGGCTCGTCACGGGGCGGGGAGGTTAGCAGCCGCGACCGCGCGATGGGAGCGCGCACTTGACGGCCGTTGGGGTCGTTCGTCGACTGGTGCACCCATGACGAACCCATCGCTGTTCGATCCGACCGGGAACCAGGCCATGCTCGCGCGTCTCCAGGAGCTCCGCCCCGATTCGAAGGCGGAGTGGGGCAAGCTCGACGTCGCGCGCATGCTCGCGCACTGCCAGGTCGCGCTGAGAGTGGCGATGGGCGAGGTGCAGCTGAAGCGCGGACTGATCGGCATCCTGTTCGGCGGTTGGGCGAAGAAGTCGCTCCTGAAGCCCGCGCCGTTCGGCAAGAACCTGCCGACCGCGCCGGAGTTCAAGGTGACCGCGACGCGCGGTTTCGACGCCGAGCGCGGGGCGCTGGTCGCGCTCGTGAAGCAGTTCCGCGAGCGCGGCCCGGCGGGGCTCGCGAAGGGACCGCATCCGTTCTTCGGTCCGCTCACCTCGGTCGAATGGGACACGCTGCAGTGGAAGCACCTCGACCACCACCTGCGGCAGTTCGGCGTGTGATGCGCGCACCGCTCAGGGCGTGAACGTGACCTGCAGCGCGTCGGATTGGTTGTAGCCGGTCCCCAACGGCCCGTTGACGTTGCGGTAGCGGTACTGGAAGTACCACGTCGAGCCCGGGAGCACTTGTCCCGGCCCCGAGCCCGCGGGCGGTGCCGCGAAGTTGAGGAGGCGCGCATTCACGCCGCCCGGCGCCGTCGTCGCGGGTCCGAGGCGGAACGCACTGCCCGTGACGCAGAGCCAGCCGTCGCCGAGCGGGATCTGCGTCGACTGGTCGCCGTAATAGAAGAGGCCCGGCGCCGCGGTCGCGCCCGTGACACGCAAGCGGAAATCGTCCACGCCGACGCTCGTCGATCCGGTGTAGCCGATGAAGGCGCCGGGTGAGATCGAGTTCGGCGCGGCGATGCAGTACGTCGTCGTGAGATCGAAGCGGCGCGCGTCGACCGCGTCGGGAATCGGCTGCGCGCAGACCGCGGAACGCAGTGCTTCGCTGAAGCCCATTTCCGCGGGCGAGGCGGTGAGCGGCGTCGATCCGAGGATGGCCGACGCGGGGCCCGCGGCGCTCACGCGCAGGAGCTCGCCGCCCGTGTTCGTGCCCGCGGCGAGGTAGAGCACGCCTTCGAGGTTCGAGAGGAACGCCGCGCGCACGCTGCGTCCCGCGATCGGAAGCGTCGCGACGATCGTGTTCGTCGCGGTGTCGATCGCGCGCACGGCGGGCGCGCTGAAGCTCGAGTCCGCGACGTACACAAAGCTCCCGCTCGCGTCGACGTCGACCGTGCTGGGGAAGTCGATGCCCGTGACGGTCGCGATCGTGCTCGACGCGGCACCGGCGACGTTCACGACGCTGACGGAGTCGCCGAAGGAATTGATCACGTACGCGCGCGTGCCGTCGGGCTTCCACGCGACGCGGTAGGGGAAATCGCCCACGAGGACGCGCGTGATCTCGGTGCGCGTGGCCGTGTCGACGAGCAGGAGCTGGTCGTCGAAGCTGATGCACACCGCGAGGATCGATCCATCGGGCGAGAGCTCCATCGAGCTCATCGCCGAGTATGCGTACCCGTTCGCGGAGCCCATCTGGCCGGCGGGGAAGGAGCTCAGGATGCTGCTCGCAGCGCCGGCGAGGTGGATGAAGTAGATGCGGTCCGTACCCGCGATCGTCGTGACGTACGCCGTCTGCGAGTCGGGCGCGATGCGGACTTCGGCCGGCCGCTGCGGCACCGCGAGGTTCGCGACACGCGTGTCCGTCGCGAGGTCGAGGATCGACACCGTGTCCGAGTCGCCGTTGCAGACGACCGCGTGCGTGCCGTCGGGCGTGATCGCGACGCCGAGGGGGCGGTCGCCCGTGGCGACCCACGCGCGCGTCGTGCCGAGGACGAGGTCGACGATGCTCGCGTTGCGCGACGTGTCGTTGCCGACGACGGCGAGGCGTCCGTCCGCGGACACGGCGATCGACCGCGAGGCATCGCCCTCGGGCGCTGCGCCGGTCGAGCCGAAGCCCTCGACGAAACCGGCGGCGCCGTTCACGTTGAACACGTTCGCCTCCTCGCGGAACCGGTTGTTCAGGGCGACGACACGACGCGCGACGGGGCTCGCGGCCGCTTCGGCGCAGGCCGAGAGCGTGAGCGTCTTCACGATCGCGCGCGTGTTGACGTCGATCACGACGCTGTTGAAGTTCGACACGAACGCGTAGGCGCCGTCGAACGTGAACACGATGTCGCCGACGATGCCCGTGAAGAGCTGGGCCGCCTGCACGCCCGTCGTCAGGTTGACGAAGATCACGTTGTTCGAGATCGCCGCGATCGCGTGGCTCTTGTCGGGCGTGATGCGCACGAGCTGGTCGGAAAGGTCCGAGAGCGTCGTGAAGCTCGCTGCGAGTGTCCGCGACACGAGGTCGATCTTGCTGATGCGCCGCGCGCCGCCTTCATGGCTGACCACCGCGGTCGTGCCGTCGAGGCTGACGTCGACGCCTTCCGGAGCGGCTGCGGTCGCGATCGTCGTGGACGGGAGCACGCCGAGACGGTCGTACAGCGTCACGCGCGCGTTCGCGCGGTCGGGCAGCACGAGCGTTCGATCATCGGAGGCGAGCACGCACTTCGAGAACAGGTAGCCCGTCGTGCCCGACTCGGGCGTGCCGTAGAAGCCGATGACGCCCTGGCCCGTGCTCGGAATCACGGCGGTTTCGGCCAGCGTCGCGAGGCTGATCACCGAGAACTGCGAGCTCACGCCGTCGTTGATCACGCTCACGACCGCCCACTGGCTGTCGCTCGTGATCATCACACGGAAGGGCTGGAGCCCGCTCACCGGCACGTTCGCGACGAGCGCGTGCGTCGCGACGTCGACGACGGACACGGCATTCGAAAACACGCACGGCGCGAGCGCATACTGACCGTTCGGCGTCACCGCCACTTGGACGGGGAAGTCGCCGACCGCTACGGTGTGCGTCACCGCGCGCGTGTTCACGTCGAAGAACGTGAGGTTGTCCGTGTCCTTGTGCGCGATCACGACCGTCGCGCCGTCGGGCGTGAAGGCGAGCTCGTGCGGCCCGTCCGCGTCGGGATCGCTGTTGCACGAGATCGTGCTCGCGAAGGTCGTCAGCGCGGACGGCGGGTTCGCCAGCGAGTTCGGGAGCGGCCGTGCGCCGGTCCACACGACGCGCCGGGCCTCGGCGCCGCCGTCGGTGTCCGTCGCGAACTCCCGTACCGGAGTGAAGGGGGTCTGGGCCGCGGCGAGGAGCAGGAACGTGCTGAGGAGGGGCATGGTGGTCCTTCGTTGTTCGCTTCGAGCGGCGCTGCACGCGCGCTCGCGGGTCAGCGTAACCGCAACTCGCGCGGCGCGGGCGCCTCGAGCACGAGCGTGCGACCCTCCACGGGATGCGGCACCTCGAGCCGCAATGCGTGAAGCAGCATGCGCGGTCCTTTCGCGCCGTAGCGGTCGTCGCCGACGACGGGATGGCCGAGCCACGCGAGGTGCGCACGGATCTGATGGCGGCGGCCGGTGTCGAGCTCGACCTCGAGCAGCGAACGCGTGCCCGCGCTCTCGAGAACGCGCCAGCGCGTCCGCGCCGCCTTCGCTTCGGGCCCTTCGCCCACGCGGACGAAGAGCTGCTCGTCCTCCCACAGCGGCTCGTCGATCGTGCCGGCGCTCCCCTTCGGCCGGCCCTCGACGATCGCGAGGTAGGTCTTCCTCGCCGCGCTCCAATTCGCCTGCAACGTCCGGCGCGCGTCCGAAGTCTTCGCGAGGAGGAGCACGCCCGACGTCTCGCGATCGAGCCGGTGCACGGGCCAAAGTCGCGCCGGCGCGCGCGGCTGCGAGAGCCACGAGCGCACGAGCGCCAGCGCCGTCCGCGCGCGTTCGTCGTCGCTGGAGACGGACAGGAGGCCCGCCGGTTTCGCGATCGCGATCAGCGCCTCGTCCTCGTGCAGGACCGTGATGCCCGCGGGCGGAGGAGGGCGGAGGTCGGCCGACGCGCGGTCGACGACCTCGACCTCGTCGCCCACGGCGACGAAGTCGTTCTTCGCGAGCGTGGCTCCGTTCACGCGCACGCAGCCGGCGCGGATGCGCTGCTCCAGCGTCGTGCGCTTCCATCCCGGCAGCGCTCCGCGGAGGAACGCGAGGAGCCGCATCGGTTCGACCACGCGCATTCGCTCGCCCATCGGCGTCAGCGTACCGCGCCGCGCGCCGTGGAGAACGGCACAATGCGCGCATGCAACCGCTCCTCGATCCCCGGCTCGAAGACTACGCTTTCCGAAGCACGCGCGCCGAGCCACGCGAGCTCACCGACCTCGAAGCTCGCACGCACGCCGAGATGAAGGATCCGGAGATGCTCACCGGGCGCGTCGAGGGGCGCTTCCTCAAGCTGCTCGCGCTGCTCGTGCGTCCGCGACTCGTGGTCGAGGTCGGCACGTTCACGGGCTACTCCGCGCTGTCGATGGCGGAAGCCTTGGCCGACGACGCGCGGCTGATCACGTGCGACATCGACCCCGACGCGGCGGAGGTCGCGCGCGCGGCGTTCGCGCGGAGCCCGCACGGCCGGAAGATCGAGCTGCGACTCGGACCGGCGCTCGACACGCTGCGCGGTATCACGGAGCCGGTCGACCTGTCCTTCATCGACGCGGACAAGACTGGCTACCCCGCCTACTACGAGGAGCTCCTCGCGCGCACGCGCAAGGGCGGCGTCATCGTGCTCGACAACATGCTCCAGTCGGGCCGCGTGCTCGCGCCGAGCGACGCCGCCGCGCGCGCGATCCACGCACTGAACGAGCGGCTCGCGACCGACGAGCGGGTCGAGAACGTGCTGCTGACGATCCGCGACGGCGTTCAGCTCGTCGTGAAGCGCTGAGCCGCGTTACTTCTTCTCGCTCTCGTCCTCGTCGCCGCCGAGCACCGCGAGGAAGGCCTTCTGCGGGATGTCGACGTTGCCGATCTGGCGCATCCTGCGCTTGCCCTCCTTCTGCTTCTCGAGGAGCTTGCGCTTGCGCGTCACGTCGCCGCCGTAGCACTTCGCGGTGACGTCCTTGCGCAGGGCGGAGATCGTCTCGCGCGCGATGATGCGGCCGTCGATCGCGGCTTGGAGCGCGATCTCGAAGAGGTGGCGCGGGATCTCCTTGCGCATCTTCTTGATCGCGGAGCGGCCGCGGAACTCGGCGTGGTCCTTGTGGACGATGCAGGTCAGCGCGTCCACTTCCTTGGTGTTGACCAGGATGCGCAGCTTGACCAGATCGCTCGCGTTGAAGCCGGTGATCTCGTAGTTGAGCGTGCCGTAGCCGCGCGTCGAGGACTTGAGCTTGTCGAAGAAGTCGTAGATCAGCTCCGCGAGCGGGATGTCGTAGACGAGCTGCACGCGCGTGGGCGAGAGGTGCTCCTGGCGCACGTAGGTCCCGCGGTGGTCGGACGCGATCTTCATCACGTTGCCGATGTACTCGGTCGGCGTGAGGATGTTGACGCGCGCGTTGGGCTCCAGGATCTGGGCGTACTTGTCCGACGTCGGGAGCTGGCCGGGCGAGTGGATCTCGCGCTCTTCGCCGTTCTCCAGGCGGATCCGGTACGTGACCGTCGGCGCCGTCTGGATCATGTCGATGTCGTGCTCGCGCTCGAGGCGCTCCTGCACGATCTCCATGTGCAACAGCCCGAGGAAGCCGCAGCGGAAACCGAAGCCGAGCGCTTCCGACGTCACCGCTTCGAAGGAGAACGACGAGTCGGAGAGCGAGAGCGTCTCCAGCGCTTCACGCAGACTCTCGAAGTCGCCCGAGTTCGTCGGGTAGAAGTCCGCGTACACCATGTGCATCGGCGGGCGGTAGCCGGGGAGCATCTCGACCTTCGGCCCCTTGTGGCGCGTCAGCGTGTCGCCGATGCTCACATCGCCCAGGGTCTTGATGTTCGAGATGAAGTAACCGACCTCGCCCGGCCCGAGCGCGCCGGTGCGCTTCATCTCGGGCGTGAAGCGACCGATCTCGACCGCTTCGTACACCTTGTCGGTGCCGAGCATGTGCGTGACCTCGCGCTCCTTGAGCGTGCCTTCCATGACGCGCATGTAGACGATGATGCCGCGGTACTCGTTGTAGACCGCGTCGAAGATCAGGCAGCGCAGCGGCGCCTCGGGATCGCCCTTGGGCGGCGGGATGCGCTCCACGAGGCGGTCGAGCAACTCGATCACGCCGAGGCCGCTCTTCGCGGACACGCGGAGCGCGTCGGAGGCGTCGATGCCGATCGAGTTCTCGATCTCCTCGCAGGCTTCGTCGGGCCGTGCGTGGGGGAGATCGACCTTGTTGACGACCGGCAGCACCTCGAGGCCGGCATCGACGGCGAGGTAGGCGTTCGCAACGGTCTGCGCCTCGACGCCCTGCGACGCGTCGACGAGGAGGAGCGCTCCTTCGCAGGCCTGCAACGACTTCTGCACCTCGTAGTTGAAGTCGACGTGGCCCGGCGTGTCGATCAGGTTGAGCTCGTACTTCTGGCCCTTGTACGTGTGCCAAATGGTGACGGCCGACGCCTTGATCGTGATGCCGCGCTCGCGCTCGAGGTCCATCGAATCGAGCATTTGAGCGCGCATTTCGCGCTTCTCGACGGTGCCGGTGAGCTCGATCAGACGGTCCGCGAGCGTCGACTTGCCGTGGTCGATGTGCGCGATGATGCAGAAATTGCGGATGAACTGGGTATCCACGCTTGGGGCTCCGTCCAGGGTCCTGCCGGACGAGAGGGGCGAAGAGTCTACCCGAAGTGATCGCTCAGTGAAGCGTGCGCCGTCGTGCGCAGTGCTGGAGCTCGAAACGCGCCGATCACGGCCGATGGAACGTGATCGCGATCGGGCACGGCAGGAGGACGCCCGCGGTCGACGCGAGGCCCGCGTGGAGTTCGACCACGACGTCGCCGCTCGGCCAGCCGCCACCGGGCGGCGTGATCGAGAGCTGCGCACCCGCTGCCGACGCGCCGATCGCGAGCAGGGTCCCGGCCGCGTTGCGCGCGCGCACTTGGCCCGCGACCGATCCCGAAGCGAGGGTTCCGCCGGTGAACGAGACGAGGATCGTCGTGCTCGTTCCGAGCGCGGCGGTCGTCGCCGGCGAGGTCGAACTCGGGCGGAAAAGGAGCGGCAGCGAGGCCGGTTCCAGCCCGGGTTCGCCGCCCAAGGCGCCGCCGAAGGCGCCGGCGTCCTGCGTGAGGCCCGTCGGCGCGGGCACTCCCGAGGCGAGCGCGGTGGAGCCGGGCGCGAGCGTGAAGTCCTCGATCACCCCCGAACCCGTCGCGAAGCGGACGAAGGCGGCCGGAACGTCGACGTCGGTCGGATGCGCCGAGAGCGCGAGCTGGCTCGGGGCTCCGAAGTTCGCGACCGTGCGCGCGACGCCGTCGTTCGCGACCTCGACGGGATCGCCGATGGCGAAGCTGCCCGCGGAGGTGAGCGTGACGAAGCTCGCGTCGGCCGAGGCCACGCGCGCGTACTCGACCGGCGCGTTCGTGAAGAGCGCCGTCGCCGCGCTTGGGACCACGACGCCGAAATCCTGGCTCACGCCGGTGAAGGGGGACGGCTGGAGCGACATCACGCAGGCCGCCGCGGTCGACGTGACCGAGGAGCTCGCGAATCCGCCGCCGGCGTTGCCCGCGAAGATGCAGTGCGCCGCCTCGATCGGCACGTTGCCGAGCGCGGCGCGCGCTCCGACGCCGAGGTTGCCCAGGAACGCCGAGTGCGTGACCAGCGCGACGGACGCCGTCGTCTCCGAGGTCACGCGCAGCCCGTCGCCGCCGTTGGCGCTCGCGAGCAGCCGGTGGAGGAACGTCGTCGACGTCGAATCGAGGTCGAGCGCGAAGCCGTCGCCCTTGTTCGCGCGCGCGGTCGAGCCGCGCACGAGGATGTCGGCGCTCCAGCCGGCGACGAGCTCGAAATCGATGTCGATGCGCAGGCCCGCTCCCGCGACCGCGCCCGTGAAGCCGTTGCGCTCGAAGATCGAGCGCTCGACGCGCACGCGATAGCTGCTCGACCCGCCCGCGATCGGCGGCGCGCCGAGCTGACAGTCGAGCCCGTCCTCGCCGTTCTGCGCGAACACGCAGTCCTGCACGTGCAGCGAGGCCGCGATGCCGTTCGGAGCGACGAGCTGGCCGAGGCTCACGCCTTCGTTCTGGTTGGACGCGAAGCGCGAACCGTACAGGCCGAGGTCGAACGTCCCGAGCACGGAGACGCCTTCGCCGCCGCAGTCGTGCACGCGCGAGCCGACGAGGTCGATGTCGACGGCTCCCGAGGCGCTCGTCGAGCGCATACGGATTCCGTGGCCCGTCGTCGCGCGCACTTCGCATGCGGAGAGGCGCACCTCGGTCGAATCGACGTCGATGCCGAAGGAGGTGAGCGACCGCCCATCGACGACGAGGCCGTCGAGGACGAGCGGAGCCCCGCCGTTCGCGAGCTCCAGCACGAAAATGCCGGCGCTGCCGCGCAGGACGCTCGCGTGGGCCGCGGGGTCGCGCACCGCGACGTCGAAGGCCGCCGTGAAGCCGCCGTAGAGGTCGACACCCGTCTGCAGCGAGAGCGCGACGCCGTCGTAGTTGCCTTCCGCGATCCACACGTTGCCGCCGCCGGCGGTGACGGCCGCCGCGACGCCTTGTGCGAGCGTGGGGAACGCCGACGCGGGCGTCGTACCGTCGGGCGTCGGATCCGTCGACGCGACGTCGACGTAGACGGGAGCGCGCGGCCGTGCGCGGAACACGGTGCCCGTGGGATCGTAGTTGCCGGCGCCGCGGTCGACGGCGAGCCCGAAGAACTGCTCGACACCGTTCGCGAGGCCGGTCGAGGTGTGCGCGCTCGATCCGGTGGCGGTCGCGATCGGCGCCCCGCTGAAGAGCGTGCCCGAATTCGTCGACCGGAAGAGCGCGACCGCGACCGACGCCCCTTCACCGTCCGTCGCATCCCACTCGACGCGCACGACTCCATCTCCTGCGACGGCGGAGACGAGGCCCAGGCTCGAGGGCACCGTGCCCGTGTCAGGCGGGGGATTGCCGCCGCCACCGCTGCTCCCTCCGCCTCCGCAGGCGGCGAGGACGAGGACGAGCGATGCGAGTGCGAACGAACGAGTCTGGAGTTGGAGCATGGGAGAGGGTGGGAACGCGCTCCACGCCCGCCGCGTCCGTACTTTGGACGCAGTTCGAGTTTCGGACGGAGGCACGCGAGCTGGAGCGAGAGGGTGCGCGGTGTGCTCGACGTGGGCAAGCCGCATACCTCGGGGTGAGCACCGTGTCGGTTCGCCGCTTCACCCCGAGTGGCGACCGGGAGTCCGCGCCGGCCCGACGACCGAGGAGTGCACGGGCCAGGGCACCTGTCCGAGCCTCGGTCGATCCGAGTCGCGCGGTCGAGAGCGACGGTGCGGAGCGTGAGAAAGTGATCGGGCAGACGTCTCGATGGCTAGGCGCGGTCGCGTGGGCTGCATAGGCTGCGCGCTCCCTCTCTCTCTTCACAAACAGGAGGCATCGATGAAAGCGTTCTTCGTGCAGCGGTTCCTTCCGACCCTCTTGCTCGCCGTCACGTGCACTGCGCCGACTTGGGCGCAGTCGATTCCGCAGGCTCGGCCCGTTCCTCAGGAGGACACGGTCAGTCTCGCGATCCCCGAAGGTTTCGTCGCGCGCGGTCCGATCCACCGCGTCCTCGTCGATCCGACGAGTCTGTCGTACGCGCACCTCGCGTCCGCGAACGCGATCCTGTTCCAGGAGGACTACGGCTCCTTCGCGCTCGTCGTCGTCGACGAACGCCGCGTCGGCGGGCTCGACGGCTTGAAGTCGATGGAGCTCTCGATCGTCGACGAGCTGACGCTCGTCAACCTGAACGGATACCTGCTCGACGGCAACGATCCGATCGCCACGCGCCGCGCGACGGCCTCGATCCCCGCGGACCTGCGCGCGCCGGATGCCCCTCCGGCCGACGGTGACTCGCGGTTGAAGATCGTGCAGTTCGTCGGTCCCGTGAAGGACGCGTGGCTCGACGCGCTGCGCGCGACCGGCGCGTTCGTCGTCACCTACGTGCCGAACGACGCGTACGTAGTGAAGGCGGACCCGATCGCGAACGCGGCGTTGGCGCGGCTCTCCGCGCAGCCGTTCGTGCTCTCGACGTGGGACTACGCGCCCGCGTTCAAGCTGCGCCCCGAACTGCGGCCGCCGTTCCTCGTGGACTCGGCCGCGTACGCGGTCGTCGTGCAGGTGATCGCGGACGCCGAAGGCGCCGCCTTCGCGAGCTCGCTCGCGGCGCGCGCGATCGAAGTGCGCGGCGAGCCCGAATCCGTGCTCGACTACCTCAACGTGACGCTCGTGCTCGACGGCGCGAACGTCGCGGAGCTCGCGCGTGATCCCCACGTGTTCGCGATCGAGCCCGTCTCCGTGAAGGTGAAGCTCGACGAGCGTCAAGGCCAGATCATGGCGGGCAACCTCGACGCGACGGGCACGCAGCCCGGCAACGCCGCGTACATGACATGGCTCGCCTCGAAGGGTTTCCCCGGCCAGAACCCGTTCCCGTTCGCGGTCGACGTGACCGACGACGGCGTCGATCGCGGCAGCAACACGGACGTGAACACGGAGTTCAAGGTCGACGGTCTCTCCACGGGCGCGAGTCGCCTCGTCTACAACAACAACTACACGAGCGACGCGCTCGCCGACGGCCGCGCGGGCCACGGCAACATCAATGCGTCGATCATCTTCGGCAACAACACGTCGACGGGCACGGCCGCGGAGGACGCGAACGGCTACCAGTACGGCCTCGGCATCGCTCCGTGGGTCAAGGTCGGCAACTCGAAGGTCTTCGCGAACTCCGGCGCGGGCCAGTTCAACCAGCCGACGACGACACGCCTCGCCAACGCCTACAACGGCGGAGCGCGCATCTCGTCGAACTCGTGGGGCGCGACGTCGGGCACGACGTACGACACGGACTCGCAGGCGCACGATCGCGTCGTCCGCGACGCGCTCTCCGGCACGGCGGGCAACCAGGAGATGACGATCGTCTTCGCCGCGGGCAACAGCGGCTCCGCGGCGTCGACCGTGCATCCGCCGGGGACCGCGAAGAACATCATCACCGTCGGCGCGAGCGAGAACTTCCGCATGACCGGCTCGGACGGTTGCGGCATCGCGAACACGGGCGCCGACAATGCGAAGGACATCATCTCGTTCAGCTCGCGCGGGCCGACGTCCGACTCGCGCAAGAAGCCCGAGATCATGGCGCCGGGCACGCACATCCAGGGCGCGGCGTCGCGCGCGACGGGTTACGACGGCACGGGCGTGTGCAATCAGTTCTGGCCGGCGGGTCAGACGCTCTACGCGTGGTCGAGCGGCACGAGCCACTCGACGCCGGCGATCTCCGGCGCGTGCGCGCTCTTCCGTCAGTACGAAACGAACAACGGCCGCGCCGCGCCGAGTCCGGCGATGACGAAGGCCGCGCTGATCGCGAGCTCCACCTACATGACGGGCGTCGGCGCGAACGACACGCTCTGGTCGAACAACCAGGGCTTCGGGCGCGTCAACCTGGGCCTCGCGTTCGACGCCGCGGCGCGCATCCGGGTCGACCAGAGCCAGGTTCTCGGCGCGACTGGCGGGACGTATTCGGTCAGCGGGAACATCGCGAGCGCGAGCTCGCCCTTCCGCGTCGCGCTCGCGTGGACCGACGCGCCGGGCGCGACGACGGGCAACGCGTTCGTGAACAACCTCGACCTCGAGGTGACGCTCAACGGCACGCTCTACCGCGGGAACGTGTTCTCGGGCGCGAACTCGATCGCGGCCGGCACGGCGGACACGCGCAACAACACGGAGTGCGTGTTCTTCCCGGCCGGGACGACGGGTTCGTTCACGATCACCGTGCGCGGGACGAACATCGCGGGCGACGGCGTGCCGGGCAACGCGGACACGACGGACCAGGACTTCGCGCTCCTCGCGTACAACGCGACGACCGCGGCGCCGACGCCGGACTTCACGATCGGAGCCACGCCGGCCTCGCAGACGATCACCGTCGGCGGCAGCACGACGTACACGGTCACGACGGCCGCGCTCAACGGCTTCACGGGCAACGTGACTCTCGCCGCGTCGCCCGCGCTCAGCGGCGTGACGTACTCCTTCTCGGCGAATCCGGTCGTCGCGGGTGGGAGCTCGGTGCTCACCGTCACGACGACGGCGGCGGTGGCCGCGTCGACGCAGACGATCACGATCACCGGCACGAGCGCCGCACTCTCGCACGCGACATCGGTGCAGCTCGTGATCAACCCGCCGGCGGGCGCGAACGCGGTGAAGACGTTCACGGCGGCGCCGAACGCGGCGATCCCCGACAACAGCACGACGGGCGTCACGAACACGATCGCGGTCGCGAACAGCCTGACCGTGAGCTCGATCGCGGTGGAGACCGTGATCACGCACACTTTCAAAGGCGACCTCGTCGTGACGCTGACCGGTCCCGACGGCACGAGCGCGATGCTCCACAACCGCACGGGCGGTTCGACGGACAACGTGACGACGACCTTCTCGATCGCGACGGCGGCGGCGCAGGCGCTCACCGTGTTCAACGGCAAGAACACGGCGGGCAACTGGTCGCTGCGCGTGCAGGACCTCGCCGCGGCGGACACGGGCACGTTCAACTCGTGGAAGCTCACCTTCAACGGCGAGGCGAGCGCGAGTCCCGCCGTGGCGATCCCCGACAACAACACGACGGGCGTGACCAGCACGCTCAACTTCGCGCAGTCGGGCCTCGTGGCGAGCGTCAAGGTCAAGGTCGGCATCACGCACACCTTCCAGGGCGACCTGGAGGTGGCGCTGATCGCGCCCGACGGCACGACGGTGCTCCTGCACAATCGCACCGGCGCGGGGACGGACAACATCAACACGGAGTACCCGGACCTCACGGCGCCGAACCAGACCTTGTCGACGCTCGTCGGTAAGTCGATCACCGGCGCGTGGAAGCTGCGGGTGCGCGACCTGGCGGCGGCGGACACGGGGACCTTCAACTCGTGGACGGTGTCGTTCACGGCGCAGTGATCGGAGCGCGCTGAGCGCGCACACGAACGGCGGGGGCGGATCGACCGTCCTCGCCGTTTTCGTTTGCGCGCTGCCCCTTCCCTACGCTTCGCTCAACACACGCGGAAGCCGTCGCAGGAGCTCGCGGAGCGCGCGGCCGCGGTGGCTCACTTCGGACTGGTAGTCGGGGCCGAGCTCGGCGAACGAGCGGCCGGTCGCGGTGAAGCCGGGTTCGGTGAACTCGAACAGCGGGTCGTAGCCGAAGTCGTGCGTGCCGCGCGGTTGGTGGATGATGCGGCCGTGCGCGCGCGCCTCGATCGTCGCGGCGAGCGTGCCGTCGGGGCGCGCGAGTGCGAGCGCGCAGGTGAAGTGCGCGCCGCGCAGGAACGACGGGAGGTTCGCGAGCTTCTCGAGCAGCAGGCGATTGTTCGCGTCGTCGTCGCCGTGGACGCCGGCGAAGCGCGCGGAGTGCACGCCGGGCGCACCCGCCAACGCGTCGACGGACAGTCCCGAGTCGTCCGCGAGCGTCCAGCACTCCCTCGCGCGCGCCGCGGAGACGGCTTTCTTCTCCGCGTTGCCGGCGAACGTCGGCGCGTCCTCGATCACGGCGGGCACGCCGCCGATCTCGGTCGGGAGCACGAGCGCGATGGGGAGCTCCGCGAACAGGTGCTGGAGCTCCGCGAGCTTCTTTTGGTTGTTGCTCGCGAGGAGCAGGCGCAGGGGGCGCGTCATCGCGGAGGGCTCGCGCGCGAGGTGTCGTCTGCGATCACGGACGCGCTCACTTCACGCTCAACGCCTGCTTCTGCAGCTCGAAAATGCGTCGGATCGCGGCGCTGCCGAGCTCGAGCATCGCATCGAGCTCGCCCTTGTCGAACGGCGCGCCCTCGGCGGCGCCCTGGACCTCGATGAACTTGCCCTCGTTGGTCATCACGAGGTTCATGTCCGTCTCGGCCTTGCTGTCCTCGGCGTAGGTGAGGTCGCACACCGCTTCCTTGCCCACGACGCCGACGCTCACCGCCGCGACCTGCGTCTTCAACGGCCAGCCGCGCAGCACGCGCCGTCCGTCCATGTGCATCAGGAGGTCGTGCAGCGCGACGAACGCGCCGCTGATCGCGCACGTGCGCGTGCCGCCGTCGGCCTGCAGCACGTCGCAGTCGATCCAAATCGTGCGCTCGGTCATCTGCGACAGGTCCATCACCGCGCGCAGCGAGCGTCCGAGCAGTCTCTGGATCTCGATCGAGCGTCCATCGGGGCTGCCGATTCGATCGCGCCCTTTGCGCGACTCGGTCGACGAGGGGAGCATCGAGTACTCCGCCGTCAGCCACCCGCGGCCCTTCCCCTGGAGGAACGGCGGCACGCCGTCCGTCGCCATCGCCGTGCAGAGCACGCGCGTGTGCCCGAACGAGGCGAGCACGGAGCCCGGCGCGTTCCTCGTGAACGCGCGCTGGAAGGAAATGGGGCGCAGGTCGCCGTTGGATCGTCCGTCGGGTCGGGGCACGTTCACCTCTTCTCGCGCGGGATTGTAGCCGCGACCGAAGCGAGCGGCGAGCGCGTCACAGGCGTTCGACCGCGCGCACGAACTCGATCGGCAGTCGCTTCTCGCGCCCGCCCGCGAAGTGGAGCAGCAGTCCGGCGGTGAACGAGAACCCCGCGAAGCGTCCGAGTTCCTCCGTTTCGCCGACCCTCACGCGCACATCGCGGTTCGCGAGCCCCGTCGCGTGCACGAAGTCGACCTCGAGCTCCGCCGGCGTCGAATCGATCTGCTCGACGCGGCGCGAGAGGCACTCGAGCACCTTCCTCTCGACGGACGGCACGTCGCGGTCGAGCCCCTGGAGCGCGAGACTCGTCACCCCGCGCGCGGCGGCGAGCTCCGGCGGGAACGCGCGCTGCCGCACGTTCACGCCGAGACCGACGACGAAATGCGGGTGCTTCGGATCGAGCCCGCGCGTTTCCACCAACACACCCGCGAGCTTCGCGTCGCCGACCATCACGTCGTTCGGCCAGTCGATCCACGCGCCGCGGAGGCCGAGCTCCGTCGCCGCATCGTGCACCGCGAGCGACGCGGCGACGGTCACCGCGCCGGGATGCCACGGCGGCGCGGGCGGAAGCAGGATCACCGACAGGTAGAGCCCTTCGTCGGCGGGGCTGTGCCACGGCCGGCCGAAGCGTCCGTGACCCGCCGTCTGCGCGTCCGCGACGTGCACGTCGCCGTGGCGCGCCTTGCCCATGGCGAGCGCGGCGAACGCGCGCTCGGAGGTCGAGTCGGTGCTCGCGTAGTGGAAGCGCCGCAGGTTCATGCCGCGCGCGAAGCGTAGCACTTCGGAGCCGCGCCGGGCTTCGCGCGAAGCGGTCGGCGGGAACTCGCGCATTCGCCACGGACTGCCTACGCTCTCGCCCCTCCAAACCCATGCGCATCGCCCTCGATCTCCTGTTCGTGCTCGCGCAGGCGCCCGGCGCCGCGCCGATCCAGTCTCCGCCGCCGCCCGAGGAGCAGGTCCCGTCCGTGATGGACGAAGTGCTCGCCAACATCCGCGCGCAGCCCGTCGGCCCCGCGACGGTCGCGGACCTCGCGCTCCCGGAGCCGTTCCTGCGGCGCTTCGCGGACCGCGTCATCCTCCAGTCGTTCGAGGACAACTTCCGCGTGATCATCGCGGACGAGCCCGATCCCAAGCACGAGCACGATGCACCGAAGGAGGGGCCGGACCCGAGCACGCGGACGAGCGCGCCGCCCGCGCAGGAGCCGTCCTCGAAGGGCGCCGGCCCGACCTCGGCGCCTGGGTTCGCCTCGGGGAAGACCGTGCGGATCGCGCTCGGTGTCGTCGGCCTCGTGCTCGCGATCGCGGTGTTCTTGATCCGCCGGAGGAAGGCATGAGCCTGTTCGCGTTCCTGCTCGCGCTACCTGTCGGTGCGAGCGCTTTCGCCGGCGACGCGATCCAGGTCGTGCGCGTCTCGCCCGGGCGCGAGCTCACGCAGCTCGAGCGCGACGTGCGCGAAGGCCGTCCGCCGCTGCGCAATTTCTTCCCCGCGATGGGCGGCGGCGTCGACCCCGCGGGCGCGTGGCGTTCGGAGCGCTGGAATCTGCCGACCGACGAGCGCTCATCGCGCGCCGCGGAGCACGTCGCGAAGCGGCTCGCGCCCGACGGATTGCTCGCGACGCTCGCCTGGCTCGCGGAGCAGGAGCCCGAGCGCGCCGGCGACCGTGCCTGGCTCACCGAGATCGGCCTTCCGGTCGATTGGATCGACGCGTTCTCCGCGCCGGACGGCGGGGACGCGCTCGCCTGGATCGCGGGGCGCGTCGCGCGCGGGGCGAAGGCGACGGAGCTCGCGCCCGAATTCGCGCGCTGCCCCTTTCATCCGCGCCCGACCGTGGTCGGCTTCGAGGCGGCCGACGACGCGGGCGAGACCGCCATCGGCGCGTTGCGCATCCAAGTGCCCGTCGCGAAGTACTGGCAGGCGCGCGAGGACGGCGGCGGCGTCGACCTCACGCGCTGCCTTGCCGAGAACCTGCCGGAGGTCGAGCTCGTGGGCACGATCCAGCAGGAGAACCTCGATCCGTTCCTCGCGATCGCGCGCGAGTGGAACCTCGCCGCGCGCAAGGCACCCTTCACGCTGATCCCGCAGGACGTGCCCGTCGCGCAGTGGGCCCAGGACGACGGCAAGGCCGGCCGCGCGAACGGCGCCGTCGTGACGCTCGCGCCGCGCTACGCGAGCCGCCAGGACGAGGCTTCGTCGTGGACGCCCGGCGAGATGCGCGCGTTGGAGTTCTATGCGGCGTCTGGACGGCGCGTCGCGCGCTCGCCGCTCCTCTTCCAGGGCGGGAACCTGATCGTCGTGCGCGATCCCAAGCGCGACGAACGCGTGCTTCTCGTCGGCGAGGCGGAGCTCCACCGGAATACGTCGCTCGGCCTCACGTTCGAGCAGGCGGCGGAGGCCTTCCGCGTCGAGTTCGGCGTGAAGCGCGTGCTCGTGCTCCCCGCCGTTTCGTACCACGTCGACTACGAGGTCAGTCCGCGCGTCATCGGCGGCGAGCTCGTCTGCTTCGTCAACGACGACGAGGCCGCGGCGACGGCGGTGCTGCGCATCACCACCGACGTGCTCGAGCGCGAGAAGAAACTCGATGCCGCCGCGGCCACCGCGGCGCGCAAGGCGCTGGATCGGCGCGACGCGCAGGGCGTGGAGAGCACGCTGGGCCCCGCGCTGTTCCAGTCGATGGTCAGCCCCGGGATGTTCAAGGAGTCCTTCGCGAAGCTCTTCCGCTCCGGCGCGGGCGATTCGCACGTCGCGAACTACCACCGGATCATGCTCGCGCTCGACGTGTTGCTCGTCGGCGGAGCGAAGGAGTCCGTGGCCGATCGCTTCCTGCAAGGGTTCATCGACGCGTTCCAGAGCCGTGCCCGTTCGCGCAAGGAGCTCGTCGAGCTCCTCCGCGCGCAAGGATGGCGCGTCGTCCAGATCCCGAGCCTCTCCGATGGCGCGCGCAGCTTGACGTACTTGAACGGAGTGCACGCGCGCGGGCTGTACCTCATGCCCGCCTGGGGCGGGCTCTTCGCGCCGATCGACGCGGACGTGCAGGCGCGCTTCGAGCGCGAGCTCGGTCCCGACGTGCGCGTCGTGCCGATCCTCTCGGGCGAGAGCCAGCGCCGGAACGGCGCCGTGCGTTGCGCCGTTTCCGTGCTCCCGCGCTGACCGGTCGGAAGGTTTTTCCACCGCGAGGACGCCGGTCCGCCTCGGGTTCCACACGGGGGTAGAGTTCGTTGGCGCGTCGCCGTTCCGCAAACGGCGCGCGTTCCGGTCGCCGCTCCGCGTGCGTGGATTTCGCACCACGCCGGCGCGGACGCCGGAGCACGCAGAGGCGCGCCGCACCACTCTTTCCCGAGCCGTTCTCGTTCGCGCGAGGACGAGTCGCGAGGATCGCCGCATGCCGTTTGCCTGGAGTCCGCTCCACGTCTTCGCCGCCGCACTCGTCGCTTCGAGCGCGGTCCGCGCGCAGCAGTACCCGACCTGTCCCGTTCCGGGCCGCGCCGGTCCCGACCTCGTCGTCGGCGACATCCAGAGCGTGCAGAACTACACCGCCGTGGGTTCGCTCGAGGCGCTGTCGCTCGGCACGACCGCGTGCAACGTCGGGACGCAATCGGTGAACTGGTTCGCGAACACCGTGAACCACCCGGTGATCGGCGGCAACCTCTACCGCTACAAGGTCGTCGGCGGCGCCGGCCGCTTCGAGCAGCTCGGTCAGGGCTGGATGAAACACGCTTACCTCGCGCTCTCGGAGAACCTGTGCTGCGCGACGTGCGCCGGCGATCCGATGGGGACGCACCTCGGCGTCGGTTGCTCCGACCCGTATACGGCGGCGCAGAACGGCACGCAGTCGATGCTCGGGCCGCGCTCCCAGGTCAACGCGCACACGGGGGCGTTCAATGCGGCGCCCACGCACCCGTCCGGCGGCAACAACGGCCGCATCCAGGTGGAGGTCGCCGAGCTCGAAGCCACCGGCGCCGCGACCACAACGCGTTTCTTCGGCGAGAGCGTCTACATCGCCCCCGACGACGCCGCGGCGAACAACGGCGACAACAACACGAGCTGGCGCGAGGTCGCCGTCGCCGGCTCGGGCACGGCATGGAGCTTCTCCGTGACGGGAGTCACCACCCACGAGGCGACGGCGCTCGACGCGTGGAAGTCCGTCGATCCGGCCGTGCAGACGAAGAGCGTCGTCGTCCCGGAGGGGACGAACGCGCCGTTCGACGGCAACGCGCGCCTCGTGCTCGGCTGGCGCGTGACCGACCTCGGCGGCGGGACCTGGCGCTACGAGTACGCGCTCGAGAACGTGAACAGCGATCGCGCGGTGCAGGCGCTCACCGTTCCATTCGGCGCGGGTGCCGTGCTCTCGAACACGGGCTTCCACGACGTCGACTTCCGCGCGGGCGACGGCCTCTTGGGCGTGAGCCAGAGCGGGCTCGACTGGGCCCCGGTCGTCGGCGCGAACTCCGTCGCGTGGGGGAGTGAAGCCTTCGCGCTGAACCCGAACGGGAACGCGCTGCGCTTCGGGACCACCTACAACTTCCGCTTCGACGCGAACGCGGCGCCCGTGCAGGGCAGCGTGACCCTCGCGCAGTTCAAGGTCGTGAATTCGGTCGTCGTCACCGGCGTCGAAGTGCCGGGCGCACCGAGCTCCGTTCCCGGTGCAGCGTTCTGCGCGGGCGACGGCCAGGGCGCCGGCGCGACGCCGTGCCCGTGCTCGAACTTCGGCACGAGCGGTCGCGGCTGCGCGAACTCGGCCAATGCGGCGGGAGCGCTGCTCGCCGCGACGGGACGCACCCTCGACGACACCGTCGTGCTGCAGGCCTCGGGCATGCCCGCGACGGTGAGCTCCATCTTCTTGAAGGGCGATCAGTCGAACGGTGCGGGCGTCGTGTTCGGCGACGGCGTGCGGTGCGTCGACGGCGCGCTCCTCCGCCTCGGCACCGTGCAGAACACGGCCGGCGCGTCGAGCTATCCCGCGGGCGCGCAGACCTCGGTTTCGATCCGCGGGCAGACGCCGATCGGGAGCGGCGCCACGGGCTACTACCAGACCTACTACCGGAACTCGTCGGCGCAGTACTGCCCGCCCGAGACGTTCAACGTGTCCAACGGGTACTCGATCACCTGGTGATCCATGCGCGCCCCTGAAGGACTTCTTGAGTCGACACGCCGCGTGCAGTGGTGCGCCGTGGGCTTCTCCGCCGGAGCGTCGGCGTGGTGCCGCTCCCGCGCGGCTGCGCAGCAGTTCGAACGGAACAAGCGCGCTCCGAGTTGCGTCCCATGCTCACGCCGCAGCGTGTCCGGAAAGGCCTTCCGATGCGTACGAACATTGCGTGAACGTGCCGGAATGTGGCTGGAAACCGACCCGCGCGGCTACGCAGGTGCGTCGCGGCCCTCTATGCTCTTCCTGAGGCTCGCTGGACGGCGAGTCTCGCCACATCCCGGCTCTCTCACTCGATCCATTGCGGCCGCACGCCGCGTGTTCCTCTTCACGGCATCGATTCTCTCGAGGTAGACCCCATGCATTCGATTCGGAGCGCACTCCTCTCCAGCTTGGCCGTCGTCGCCGGGCTCTTCGTGGTCACGTCTTCTGCTGCCGCGCAGTGCGCGAGCCCGTCGACGGGTCCGGACGTGATCTGCGGCGACCTCAACGGCGTCCAGAACTACACGGCCAGCGGCACGCTCGAAGCGCTCGCGCTCGGCACGACGTCCTGCAACATGGGCAACGTCGACTTGAACTGGATCCAGAACACGGTCAACCACCCGCTCATGACGGGCGGCGCGTACAAGTACAAGGTCGTCAGCGGCTCGGGCCGCTTCGAGGAGCTCGGCATCGCGTGGTGCAAGCATGCGTTCGCGGCGTTCCAGGAGAACGTCTGCTGCACGTGCTCGATCCCCGGCGGCCTCCTCCAGGTGCTCCACCCCGGCTGCTCCGATCCGTACACGCCGGCGCGCAACGGAACGCAGAGCGGCCTCGGCCCGCGCTACCAGGTGAACCCGAACACGGGCGCCTACCTCGCGTCGCACCCGGTTCCGAGCGGCGGCAACAACGGCCGCATTCAGATGGACGTCTCCACGCTCGAGACGAACTCGGCGAGCGTGCGCTACTTCGGCGAGATGCAGTACATCGCGCTCGACGACGCGCGCAACAACAACAACGACAACAACACGTCCTACCGCGAGCTCTCGGTCACGGGCAGCGGCACGGCGTGGACGTTCGGCACGATCGGCTCGACCGTGCGCACCAAGGGCGCGATCGAGGCCTGGAAGGTGGTCGACCCCACGGTGACCCTTACGCCGGTGACCGTTCCCGAGAGCTCGATCGCGCCGTACGACGGCAACGCGCGCATGATGCTCGCGTTCAAGACGACCAGTCTCGGCGGCGGACAGTGGCACTACGAGTACGCGCTCTACAACCAGAACAGCGACCGCGGGGTGCAGGCCTTCAGCGTCCCGATGCCGGCCGGCGTCAACGTCACGAACATCGGCTTCCACGACGTCGACTACCGCGGTGGCGACGGCGAGGGCGGCGTGAACCGTGACGGCACCGACTGGGTGGGAACGGTCTCCGGCGGAGCGCTCACCTGGGCGACGACGCTCTTCTCGGTCAACGCCAACGCGAACGCGCTGCGTTTCGGCACGACCTACAACTTCCGCTTCGACGCCGACCAGCCGCCGACGGCCGTCAACCTGACGCTCACCCAGTACAAGGTGGTCAACAACGTCGTCGTCGCGGGTGTCGACGGTCCCAGCACGCCCGTGGTCCCGCCGGTGTTCACGTCCTTCTGCTCGGGCGACGGCACGCTGCTCGACCACACGACGCCCTGCCCCTGCGCGAACATCGGCGCCGCGGGCAACGGCTGCGCGAACTCGGTCAACGCGGCCGGCGCGAACCTGACGGCCACCGGCACGGCCGCGGCGGACAACGTCGTGCTCAACGGCTCGGGCATGCCCGCGGTCGTCTCCTGCATCTACCTGCAGGGCGACTCGCCCGACGACACGGTCTTCGGCGACGGCACGCGCTGCGCCGGCGGCGCGCTCATTCGCCTGCGCACGAAGAACAACGTCGGCGGCGCGAGTTCCTTCCCCGACTCGACCGACACGATCACGCTCTCCGCTCGCGGCGGCGTGACGGTCGGCAGCGGCGCGCTGCGCTACTACCAGACCTACTACCGCAACTCGGCGGCGGCGTTCTGCCCGCCCGAGACGTTCAACGTCACGAACGGCTGGAAGATCGCCTGGTGATCGCGGTGGATTCGGGGCCTCCGAGGCCTCGGGTCCGTCCAGGATTCGGCGCGAGGCCGTCGGGAGCCCCCCCGACGGCCTCGCGCCCTTTCGTGCCAGGGTCGTTCGCCTCCCGACCCCCTCTCCGGGCTCCATGCTGGGCTCGCGGCCGAGGTCGGCGGCGGGCACAGGCCGGCCTCGGTGCAGGGAACCTGACGGCTCCCACCGACGTCCTAGGAGTCGGCAAGCAAGCTGCGCCCGCGTCGGAGCCGGAAACGGTTTCGAGCCGCGGGCGTGGTCGTCCTCGCGGTCGGACGGAGGGGGGTAAGCTTGGAGCGCAGGCCGGCGCTTCGCGCACCCCGCCGTGCTCCCGCGAACCGCCCTCTCCCGTGCAGTCCCCGACCCGCAACCCGACCCGATCGATCCTGCTCCGCGGGGCGGTGCTCGCCGCGTCGACGGCGCTCGCGGCGCACGGATTCGGGCAGCAGTGCCCGCTCCCCGGCGTGACCGGTCCCGACGTGATCGTCGGGGACATCCAAGCCATCGGGAACTACCCGTCGGTGGGCAACCTCGAAGCCTTCATGATGGGCACCACGTCCTGCAACGTGGGCACCGTCTGGCTGAACTGGATCTCGAACACGGCGCAGCACCCGGTCATCGGCGGCAGCGCGTATCGGTTCCGCGTCGTCAACGGCGCGGGCCGCTTCGAGCAGATCGGACAGAGCTGGCTCAAGCACGCGTTTTTCGCCCTGTCCCAGACCCTGTGCTGTTCGACGTGTTCTCCGACGGACGGGACGCACCTCGGGGTCGGCTGTTCCGATCCGTACTCGCCCGCTCGCAACGGCAACCAGTCCGGGCTCGGGCCGAAGTACCAGGTCTCGCCCCACGCGGGGAGCTTCACCTACCCGCCGCCGCACCCGAGCGGCGGCAACAACGGCCGCATCCAGGTCGACCTGTCCGACCTCGTCGACACGACCACGCCGGGCGCGCCGCGCTACTTCGTCGAGGCGGTCTACGTCGCCCCCGACGACAGTGTGGCGAACAACAACGACAACAACGCAGCGTGGCGTGAACTCGCGGTCGTCGGCTCCGGAACGGCGTGGGATTTCCTCCCACAGGCGACGACGACCCGCATGCAGGCCGCGATCGAAGCGTGGCCGCTCGTCGAGCCGGGCGTCGTCTTGCGCGACGTCGTCGTGCCCGAGGGGACGTTCGCGCCGTGGGACGGAACGTCGCGCATGATCCTCGGCTCCAAGGCGACCGATCTCGGCGGCGGAACGTGGCACTACGAGTACGCGCTCCACAACATGAACAGCGACTCGGCGGCGCGCCTGTTCCGGGTCGCGATCGGCGCGGGTGTGGTGCTCTCCAACGTCGAGTTCCACGACGTCGCGACCCGCGGCGGGGACGGACCGGGCGGCGTCGACTACGACGGAACCGACTGGTCGGTGACCCAAGTGCCGGGCGAAATCACCTGGAACACTTCGTCGTTCCTGCAGTTCAATCGCGCGAACGCGCTGCGCTGGGGCACGACCTACAACTTCCGCTTCGACGCGAATGCGCCGCCCTCGCAGGGCCATGTGCTGATCGCGATGTACCGCGGATCGAATTCGGTCCTGGTCGCCGGCGTCGACGTGCCCGGGTTCCCCGCGCCGGGAGCGGCGTATTGCTCCGGAGACGGTTCGCCCGGAATCACGCCGTGCCCGTGCGGCAACGTCGGGTCGTCCGGGCACGGTTGCGCGCACTCGGCCAACGCGGCGGGCGCGACCCTGAGCGCGGGCGGGAGCACGAACCCCGACACGGTGACGCTCCTCGCCGCGGAGATGACCGCGAGCGGGCCGGCGATCTTCCTCGCGGGCGCGGACCTGCCGGGCGGGGTGGTGCTCGGCGACGGCGTGCTTTGCCTCGCGAGCCCGATCCTGCGCATGGGGGTCCGCCAAGCCCTCGGCGGCGCCGCTCAGTTCCCCGGTGTCGGCGATCCACCCCTTTCCACGGCCAGCGGCCAGACCCCGGGGAGCGGGGCGACGGGTTCCTACCAGGTCGTCTTCCGCAACGCCGCCGCTGGATTCTGCCCACCCGGAACCACGAACACGACCCACGCCTACCAGATCGTCTGGTAGGGACTCGAACCCCGCCCGCGCACGCTTCGCGCGGGCCGGCCGCTCTTTCCGAAGCCCGTCTCCCGCCCTCGCGCGAGCGTGTTTATGCTTCAGTCGTCCCTTTCCATCTCGGGGCCGCCACGGAGTGCTCGCACCCTCCGCGGTTCTCGGCGTCGTTCATCGATCCCCTCCAGACCCTCACCCCAGCCACTCCGATGCAGACCTCGTCATTCCACCTTCGCTCTCTCGCCGCCTTCGTGTGCGCGACGGCCCTCGCTGCGACTGCGAGCGCGCAGACGTGCACGTTCGTCACGGGTCCCGACGTCATCGTCGGCGACTGCACGGGACCCCAGAACTACACCGCCGTCGGCGCGTTGGACGCGCTCGCGATCGGGACGACGTCGTGCAACGTCGGCAATACGGTGCTCAACTGGATCGCGAACACCGTCAACCACCCCATCATCGGCGGCGGGGTGTTCAAGTACAAACAGGTCAGCGGCTCGTGGCGGTTCGAGCAGCTCGGGCAGAGCTGGCTGAAGCACGCGTTCACGGCCTTGCAGGGCACGAACTGCTGCACGAACTGCTCGGCGACGGGTGGCTCGACGCTCGGCATCGGCTGCTCGGACCCGTACACCGCCGCGCGCAACGGCTCGCAGTCCACCCTCGGTCCGAAGTACCAGGTGAACGCGAACACCGGGTCGTACGTCGCGTCGCATCCGGTCCCGTCGGGCGGCAACAACGGCCGCGTCCAGATGGACGTCGCACGACTCGAGCCGAGCTCCGCGAGCGTCCGCTACTTCATGGACGCCCAGTACGTCACGCTCGACGACTCTCAGTTCAACAACAACGACAACAACACCTCCTACCGTGAACTGAGCTGCACCGGCGGTCCGACCGAGTTCTCCTTCGCCACGGTCGGAGTGACGCAGCGCCGGAAGGCGGGCGTCGAGGCGTGGAAGGTGATCGACGCGACCGTGAACCAAGTCACGATCAACGTGCCCGAGGGTTCGACGGCGCCCTACGACGGCACCGCGAAGCTGGTCCTCGCGTGGCAGGTGACGAGCCTCGGCGGCGGGCAGTGGCACTACGAGTACGCGCTGTACAACATGAACAGCGACCGCTCGATCCGCGCGTTCAGCCTCCCGATCC
Source organism: Planctomycetota bacterium (assembly GCA_016220035.1). GTDB lineage: Bacteria > Planctomycetota > UBA1135 > UBA1135 > JADJNY01. The sequence continues at coordinate 29,449 of JACRIO010000083.1, forward strand.
CCGCCGGCGTCGTCGTGACGAACATCGGCTTCAACGACGTGGCGTACCTCGGCGGCGACGGCAACGGGGGGGTCAACTTCGACGGCACGGACTGGCCGGGATCCGTCAGCGGCGGCGCGATCACGTGGTCGACCTCGACCTTCGCGGCGAACAACAACGCGAACGCGTTGCGCTGGGGCACGACCTACAACTTCCGCTTCGACGCGAACTCGGCGCCGACGCCGACCAGCTTGACGCTGTCGCAGTACAAGGTCGTCAACAACGTCGTCGTCGCCAGCGTCGACGGCCCGAGCTCGACCGGCCCCGTGCCGATCTCGAGCTTCTGCTTCGGCGACGGCACGCTGACGAACTGCCCCTGCGGCAACAACGGCCTCGCGGGCCACGGCTGCGCGAGCTCGATCTTCTCCGACGGCGGTCTCCTCGGCGCCACGGGCACGCCGAGTGTCTCCGCGGACACGGTGGTGCTCGACGCGAGCTTCCTCTCCGGATCGTTCGCCGTCTTCTTCCTCGGCGACGCGCAGATGGCGCCGACGGTCGTGGACGACGGCCTCGGGTGCGTCACGGGCTCGGTCGTGCGCCTGGGTACGAAGGCGATCGCGGTGAACGCCTCTTCGTTCCCGCAAGCCGGCGACCCGACGATCGCGGCCCGCGCTGCGATCCCCGGTGCCGGCGGAACGCGCTACGTGCAGTGCTTCTACCGCAACGCGACCGTCAGCTTCTGCCCGCCGGCCACGTCGAACCGCACGAACGGCATCGTGCTCGTCTACGCGCCGTGAGGCCGTAACGACCAAGCTCGAAAGATGAGCCGCGGCGTTCCGACCGGAGCGCCGCGGCTTTTTCGTGCGCGGAACGAGCGGAAACACGAGAGCCACGACCGCGAGGCACACGAAGGCCGAGGCTGAGCCACGTTCCCCGCTTCTCCCGCACCGGGCCCTCACTCTGCCTCGGGCCTTCACTCTGCCTCGGGCCCTCACCCCGGCTTTGCCTCCGAAACCAGAGCTCCGCGGCGCCGCAGGGCGCCGGGTGAGCCCTCGGACGGCGGCGGGCTCCGCGCGCAGCCCGCCGAGGGCGACCCGGCGTGCGGCGGCGACGCGGAGCCCGTGATGCGGCGCACACGTGGGGGGGGGCA
>JACRIO010000084.1 GCA_016220035.1 Planctomycetota bacterium
CGCGCGCGCGGCTGCGTGCTCCACGCTCGACGAGCTGCGCGCCGCGGTCGCCGCCTGCACCGCCTGCGGGCTCTGCAAGACGCGCACGCAGACCGTTTTCATGGACGGACGCGGCACGCGCCGCATCCTCTTCGTCGGCGAGGCCCCCGGCGCGGACGAGGACCGCACGGGCGTCCCGTTCGTCGGCCGCGCGGGTCAACTGCTCACCGACATCATCACGAAAGGCATGGGCCTTCCGCGCGAGGAGGTCTGGATCGCCAACGTGGTCAAGTGCCGGCCGCCGGAGAACCGCGACCCGACCGGGGAGGAAAAGGAGCTCTGCACGCCCTGGCTCGACCGCCAGATCGAGCTCATGGACCCGAAGCTCATCATCCCGCTCGGCCGCCATGCCGCGATGCACGTCCTGGGCCTCGAGGCCACGATGGGCGCGATGCGCGGGACCGCTCACGTCCGCGGCGGGCGGCCGATCGTGCCCACGTTCCATCCCGCGTACCTCCTGCGCAGTCCGGGCGAGAAGAAGGAATGCTGGAAGGACATCCAGCGCGCGATGGAGCTCTGCGGCCTCCCCGCGCCGCGCCGCGGCCTCGGTTGATGTCGGACCGTAACCGCGCCCGAGCGCTCGGGTAGGCCCGGCCGACCCGGAGTCCGCGCGTCCCACGCCGCAGGCTCCAGGTCCGGAAGACTCGCCGAAGCCCGCGCGATCGCGTTGACCCTCGTCGTGGTCCTCGGTATTCTCCCCGCCCGCTCTGCCCCCCGAACGGCTTGGATCCCCAGGCCGGGACACGCACCCGTTCCACCCGTCGAAGGCACCTCCGCGCGAGGCGCACGACGAGCTCCGGGTCGAACTCGGAAACGCCGTGTGCGCTCCCGGTTCCCGCGTGCTCCCGTGCACGAAGCTCCAGGTCGTCCTCGAGTCCGACCCGCCGCGACCCTGTCCACCCCTCCGAGTTGCACCGCCGAAAGCGCGTCTTTCGGAAGCGCAGCTCGCAACGGACGGTGTCCGACCCGCGCGGAACTCGGCCCCCCACATCTCGATCCCCATCCCCCCCGGCTGCGACGCAGCCGACCCTCCGCGCGTGTCCACGTTTCGACGTCGACGCGCTCCCCCTGGAGGGCCGTGCCGCGCAATCGACGCTTCCATGGCGTCCGACCTCGCCGTCGTCCTCCCTTCTCAGGTTCACGACATCCATGCAGATGAGGTTTTTCCTCGTGCCGCTCATCGCGGCGCTCCCCTGCTCCTGCAAGTCGACCGGATCGCACGACGACAACCACGAGGAATCGACCGAGCTGTTCGAGCTCACCTCGACGTCGGAGGACACGAACGGGTCCATGGCCGCGATCGAAGTGGTGCCCGAGGCCGCTCCGATGGAGGCTGCACCGAAGGAGGCTGCGCCCGCGGAGGTCGCACCCGCCGCGGTCCGGCAGGATCCAACGCTGGCGGACGACCAGCAGCAGCACGCGATCCAGGCCCAGCGCGACCGCTACCTCTCCACGGAGTGCGTGAAGAAGGGCGATCAGGCGCGCGACCAGGGCGACCTGGACGGCGCGCTGAAGCAGTACTCGCTCGCGCTCGAGGTCGATCCCTCGAATGACGGCGCGCGCAAGGGGCTGCGCGCGGTCCAGGCGCTGATGGGCGATCGCTACGCCGACGCCGGCGCCACCTTCGAGGAGCTGACCGACCGCGTGTTGGTCCAGCGCGCGCAGGCGCGCATGGCGGCGGAGGACGCCTCGGCCAAGGGCGACCTCGCCTTCAAGCAGGGCGACCTCGACGCGGCCATCACGCACTACCGCCAGGCCCAGCTCATCCTGCGCTACAACCCGGTCGTCGCCACCGATTCGCTCGACGAGCGCATCATCACGGGCAAGCTGACGATGGCGGCGCAGAAGCAGGAGGAGAGCGCCTCCGCGCAGGAACGCGCCGCGCGCGACGCGGCCGAGGCCGCGCGCATGAAGCGCGAGGCCGAAGAAGGCAAGTACCGCGAGAACAAGCTGCTCACGCTCTACTCGCAGGCCGACGCCGCGTTCCTCGTCGAGAAGTACACGCTCGCCGAGTCGCTCTGCCGGCAGGTCCTGGTCGAGGATCCTGGCAACGACGCCGCGAAGAAGCTCCAGCAAATCGCGCGCGACGCCCGCCACCAGAAGGCGGAGGAAGACAACCGCTCGAGCTACCGCGAGCAGTGGCAGCGCACGTTCCAGGAACTCGACCAGATGAACGTGCTGCAGAACCAGCCGCTGGAGTTCCACGACCTCAAGCGTTGGGCCGAAGTGAGCCAGCGCAAGCCGTACGAGTTCGGCACGACCGACCCGGTCGCCGCGAGCGACAAGGCGGTCCTGCTCGAACGCCTGGAGCAGACGCGCTGCGAAGCACGCTTCACGGGCGCGGACGGCAACGGTTCGGCGCTCGCGGACATCGCGAACTACCTCCAGCAGGCGTCGGGCGTCAACTTCATCATCAGCTCGAAGGTCCAGACCGAACTCGACGACGAGCAGCGCACGATCAACCTCAACGTCACGTCGCAGCGCACCGTCAAGAAGGTGCTCGACCTGATCGCCGAGATCAGCGAGAACATCCGCTGGAAGATCGAGGACGGCGTCGTCAAGTTCGTCCACAAGGACGAGCTCAAGGGCGGCCAGGTGCTGCGCTTCTACGAAGTGCGCGACCTCATCCACCCCGTCCCGGACTTCCCCGCGCGCGAGATGAACGTGTCGCCGTCGGGCGGCGTGCAGCTCACCGAGGAAGAAAAGGTCGAGCGCGAGTCCAACATCGTCACGAACGAAGCGCTCGAGACGTTGATCCGCAACAACATCGGCGTCGGCTCGTGGGACGCGGATCCGCAGAACAGCATCCGCATCACCGAGCACGGCACGATGGTCGTCCACCAGACGCCCGAGGTGCAGGAGCAGATCCAGCACCTCCTCGACGACCTGCGCGAGGCCACCGGCATCATGGTGGACATCTCGGCGCGCTTCCTGAAGGTCGAGGACAACTTCCTCGAGGACATCGGCGTCGACTTCCGCGGCCTCGGCCAGCCGGGCCTCGGCACGAACGAGTCCTTCAACGACTTCGGCGACCCGTCGACGCAGGCCGACCTCGGCCGCGAGATCGGCCAGGGCACCGACCTCGGCGCGTTCTACAACCGCGGCTTCCACGGCGACATGCGTGCGCGCGTCGAGGAGCTCTACGACATCGGCCTGGGCGACCCCAACGTCATCCAGGGCTCGGGCGGCGCGTCGTTCACGTGGACGTACCTGAACGACCTCCAGCTCCAGCTCGTCCTGCGCGCGGTCAGCAAGTCCGAGCGCGTCGAGCTCGTCACGAGCCCGCGCATCACCGTCTACAACACGGCGCGCGGCAACCTGTCGGTCCTGAACCAGGTCGCCTACGTGCAGGACTTCAACGTCGAGATCGCGCAGGCCGCGTCGATCGCCGACCCGATCGTCAACGTCGTCCAGGACGGCGTCACGCTCGACGTCCGCCCGGTGGTGTCCGCCGACCGCCGCTTCATCACGCTCGAGTTGCGCCCGACGATCGCCGTCCTGCGCCGCCCGATCCGCGAAGTGGTGACCACGCTCGGTTCGCAGAACTCGGTCACGATCCAGCTGCCCGAGGTCGACTACCAGCGCGTGCGCACGTCGATCCCGATGCCCGACGGCGGCACGGTGCTGCTCGGCGGCATGAAGGTCAGCGACCGCCAGGACCTGCGCTCGGGCGTGCCGATCCTGAACAAGATCCCCCTCGTGTCGTTCTTCTTCGACCGCAAGGGCAACTACGTTTCCAACCGCAAGCTCCTCATCCTGCTCAAGGCCAACATCGTGATCCCCGTGGAGCACGAACCGACGCCCGCGCAGGTGGCCCCCGCGAGCAAGGCGAGCCGGCTCTGAGCCGCTCCCATGGGCAACCACTCGGCCCGACGAAGTCCTAGCGCCAAGACCCGCCCCTCCCCCCGAGACACTGACATGAGGAAGTCCGCCTTCGCCCTGTTCCTGCTCCTGGTCGCCGGCTCGGCCTGCAAGTCGTCCGCGCCGTCGAACGACGCGCCGGACACGAGCTCCGCGCCCGCGATCGAACTCCAGCCCGCCGCGGGCGCCGACGCCGGAGCGGCGGGCGGCGGCGCGCAGAGCGACGACGCGTTCCTGCAGGAGGTCCAGAAGCTGCCCGTGAAGGAGCAGGCGAAGGCCATCCTGCTCGGCCACCACCTCGACGCGGCCGAAGCCTGGATCCGCACGCAGGACTTCGACCGCGCGATGAAGGAGGTCGAGCTCGCGCTCGACATCGACGCCGAGAGCCTGCGCGCGAAGCGCCTGCGCAACGACATCCGCGCGTTCCGCGGCGAACCGACGGCGACCGACCAGACGCTCTCGGAGATCACCAACCAGGAGCACCAGATCCGCGTGCAGCAACTGCGCGCCGAAGCCCAGGACTCGATGCGCCGCGCGAAGCTCCAGATCGCGCGCAGCGAGTACTCGGCCGCGATCGCCGAGCTCGAGCTCACGAACAACCTGATCCACCACGCCCCCTACTCGATCGACTGGCAGGGCCTCGACGTCGAGGCGAAGAACCTGCTGCAGAGCGCGAAGGCGACCAAGGACAAGGCCGAGCAATCGAAGCTCGAGGCCGACCAGCGCAAGTCGTACGAGGCGTTGAAGCAGGAAGAGGCCGCGAAGCGCGAGCGCGAGGCCTCCCAGGTCGCGGGCACGCTGGACGAAGCGATCTCCGCCTTCCAGTCCGCGGACTACGACCGCTCCTTCGACCTCGCCGAGGCGGCGCTGCGCAAGGACCCGCGCAACGACCAGGCGCGCGAGATCAAGGACGCGTCCTTCCGCGCGGGCCATACGAAGGTGCGCGAGGAGTACGTCGCGGAGCGCCGCGAGCAGTTCCGCCGCTGGCAGGAGTCGCTCAAGGAGCTCCTCGTCCCCTGGACGAAGGTCATCACCGAGCCCGACGCCGACTACTGGAACGAGATCACCGAGAAGCGCTCGAAGCGGCGCGGCCTCGACGTCTCGCAGAAGCTCTCCGAGGGCGAGCGCGCGCTGCGCGAACAACTGCGCTCGACGCCCGTGCCCCTGCCCGGCATCCAGGAGCAGGAGAGCCTGACCGAGGTGATCAAGATCATCACGACGGTGACGGGGCTCCCGATCGTCGTCGACCCGGCCGCCGAGAAGGCCGCGAAGGACGCGGGCAAGGTCTTCACCTTCAACCTCGAGCACAAGGTGTCCGCCGAACAGGCGCTCAACCTCGTCTGCTCGGTCACCGAGGGAGCCGTCACCTGGACCGTGAAGCACGACGTCGTGCTCGTCACGACCAAGGAGAAGGCGCGCGGCAAGCCGATCCCCTTCAACCACGACGTGCAGGACCTGATCTTCGCGCTGACCGACTTCAGCGGCCCGCGCATCGACCGCATCCGCCTCATCGACCAGATGACGGACGACGACGGCGGCGGTCCCTTCGGCTCCGTCGGCGAGAAGCCGAAGCTGATCGAGCCGGCCGACCTCGGCACGCTCATCCAGGAGAACGTCGCGGTCGGCACGTGGCAGGACGAGGGCGTTTCCATCGACGCCAGCGACGCGGGCTACGTGCTCATCAACCACACGCCCGAGATCCAGGAGCAGGTGAAGCAGTTCCTGAACGACCTGCGCCGGTTCAACAGCTCGCTCGTGACGATCGAGTCCAAGTTCATGACCGTCGGGTCGAACTGGATCCAGGAGATCGGCGTCGACTTCCGCGGTTCGGACTCGAACCTCGTCAACGACGTCACGAACGGTCTCGAGGACATGGCGAGCCGCGGGCTCGACAACGGTGGCACGGGCACGGCGGGCCAGAACGCGGCCGGTCACCCCTCGGCCGGCATCTTCTACGACGACGGCCAGGACGGCGATTTCCGCGCGACGACGCAGAACTTCTTCGAGTCGACGCTCGGCAACGCGATCAGCACGGTCGGCGGCCTCACCTACCAACTGCACTTCCTGAACGACCTGGAGGTCTCCTCGATCCTCCGCGCCGTCGAGAAGAGCACGAACTTCGAGCTCATCAACGACCAGGTGCTCTCGGTGCACAACACCCAGCGCGCCTACGTCACGGTCCTGAACCAGCGCGCCTACATCCAGGACTTCGACGTCGAGGTCGCGCAGTTCCAGGCCGTCGCCGACCCGCAGATCAACGTGCTGCACGAGGGCGTCGTGCTCGACGTGCGCCCGACGATCCACTCGGACCGCAAGTACCTGACGCTGGAGATCCAGCCGACGGTCGCGAAGCTCGTCGCGCTGCGCAACTTCAGCTCGACCCTCGGCGGCAACACGTCGCCGGTCGAGTTCCAGCTGCCCGAGATCGAAGTGCAGAGCGTGTTCACGACCGCGATCATCCCGGACGGCGGCTCGATCATGCTCGGCGGCCTCTCGAACGTGCGCAACATCGAGCGCCGCGCCGAGGTGCCGTGGTTCGCAAAGATCCCGATCGTCGGGTTCCTCTTCAAGCAGGAGGGCTACAACGACGAGAACAAGTCGCTGATGATCCTCATCCGCGCGCGCATCACGGACGTCTACGACGAGATCGCGAAGATCGAGAAGCAGAAGCACTGATCGCGGCGCGCTTCCGAGCGCCCGGAACGGCACGCGGCCCGGCTCCCCGGGCCGCGTGTGTTTCGAAGCACCGGATCGACGCGCCAGCGTGGCGAGCCCTCCCGCGGGGAACGCGCGAGCGGAACGCCAGGAGCCGCCGTGGGAGCGGGCCCGTGATCGCGGCCCGTTCCCAACCCGCGGAACCTCGCCTCCGATCGCGCCCATCCGCCCGAGCTCCCTGGCGCTCTTCGCGCACCGCCGCTAGGTTGCGCTCCGTGCAAGGCATGCCGATGGGGCCCCTCGCTTCGGTGCCGCGCCCCTTGGGCGGTCCCGGGGCGGCTCGACGGGAGAACCTGTCCCCCCCGCGTGTCCGAGCTCGTCGAAAGACCTTCCCGGACTTCCGAGCCACCCCTAGAATCGCTCCCGCGACGCTGCTCCGGGAGCCGATCTCAGGAAGACGCATCGTGAGTGGAACGACCGAGGGGGGTCTTGGATGGCGAGCGTCGAGCTGCTTTTCTGTCTGTCCATCGTGAACGCGGGCGGCACGCCGCCCGCGCTCTCGTCCCAGGGGGCGTCGGTCGAGGCGCAGGCGACGCACTACGTCGTCGACGCCGCGGGAGCGCGTCAGGTCGAGCGCCGTGACCGTCTCCCCGCGCTCATGGTCACGCCCAACGACCCCGCGCCTGCGGCGGTGCAGCTCCCCTCCGGAGCGCTCTGGCGACGCGACGAGAGCCAGTTCTGGGTCGGCAAGGTCGTGTCCCTCGGCGACCACGGCACGCAGGTGTTCACCGAGTTCGATTCCGGCATCGACCACGCCGAGTTCCTCTCGGGCTTCGACCAGACGCCCGCGACGCCGGTGTGGCAGACCGCGACCAACCTCGACCTCGCCGTCGCGGGCTGCGACTCGGCCGAGGACGACGACCTGCACGTGACGCTGCACCAGGTCGTCACCAGCGGTGATCAGATGCACCGCCAGCCGGTCGTCTCGCTGTTCCGCTCCTCCTCGCCGACGCCGGCGTGGACCTGGAACTTCCCGGTGCAGATCGGCGGGACGTCGCGCATCGCGATGTCCAAGAGCGGACAGGTGATCGTCGCGGCCATCCTGAACAACTACCTGGGCCGCGCCGAGCTCGCGTTCTTCACACCCGCGTCCTCCACGCCGGTCGCCTACTCGACGATTCCCTTCTTCACGCAGTTGCGCGGGTTCGACCTCGCGGCCGACGGCTCGACGCTCTACCTCTCGTCGTCGACGCAGGCCTACATCCTCGACGTCGCGACGCGCGCGGTGACGCACCAGATCGGCCTCCCGACGTCGCTCGACTGCCACGCGCTTTCCGGCGACGGCCGCGTGTTCGCGTTCGGAACCTTCGGCACCGTCGAGCTGTTCGAGAAGAACACGGCCGGCGCCTGGGCGCACACCTACACGCGCACCGTGCCCGGAACGTGCGTCTGCAGCCGCATCGAGATCTCCGACGACGCCTCGACGGTCGCGTACGGGTTCAACTTCTACGACACCAACCTCCACGTGCGGATCGAGGCGCTCGACGTCGCGTCGAAAGCCGTGACGCTCTCCGACGACGCGTACGGCACGGGCATGCTCCAGAACATCGTGTCGGACGTCGCGCTCTCCGCGGACGGCAACCGCATCGCGGTCGGCCTCTGGGGCGACGAGGGCAACACCTGTCCCGAGCTGCGCTTCTACTCGAAGTACGGCACGGCGCCCCTCGCCACCTTCAACCTGCCCGGATCGGTCTTCGAGGTCGACGTCTCCGCGGACGGCGAGCGCGTCGCCGTCGCGAGCAAGGCCGTGCACGCGAACACCTTCGCCTCGGGCGGCACGATCGCGCTCTACGCCTTCGCGCGCCAGGACCTCCGCGCCCAAGGCGTGCCCGTCGCGGGCGGACGCGTCGCGTTCCAGCTCGCCGGCCCGCCGAACTCGCCCGCGCTCCTGCTCTGGTCCGACCAGCCGGCGCAGCAACCGACCGACCTCGGGCTGATCGGCACGCTCTACCTGCGGCGCACCGCTCTCAACTCGCTCCCGATGGGCACGACGAGCGGCAGCGGACAAGCCGCGGTCGAGTTCGCGCTGCCGGGGAGCGCGAGCGACATCGGCCGCACGTTCTGGTTCCAGGGTTTCTGCGCGACCCCGCGCCGGCTCACGAGCGACTGGATCACGCTCACGATCCTGCCTTGACGCGGCGCGCCCCTCGGGGAGGCGGCGCGCGACCCTCCGAGCCGGCTGCGCGCCGGCTCGCGGAGATTCGGAGGAGCGCGCGCGCGGCGGGCCCCTGCTCGGCGGAGCGCCTCCGCGCTCGACGCGCGGTCCGGGCTGGACGCGCCCGCCGCGGCGAGCCCACAATCGCGGCGTGAGTCGGCTCGCCGCGATCCTCTTCGACATCGACGACACGCTGTTCTCGACCACCGAGTTCGCGCGCAAGGCGCGCACGAACGCGGTGCGCGCAATGATCACCGCCGGGCTCGACCTGCCCGAGGAGGTCGTGCTCAAGGAGCTCGACGAGGTGCTCCTCGAGTTCTCGTCCAACTACGAGCACCACTTCGACAAGCTCCTCCAGCGCCTGCGTCCGCGCTGCCTCGAGCGCGTGAACGCGGCGCTGATCGTCGCGGCGGGCGTCGCGGCGTACCACGACACGAAGTTCCGCGAGTTGGCGCCGTTCGACGACGTGTACCCGCTCTTCAGCGATCTGCGCCGCATCGGGATGCGCCTCGGCATCATCACGCACGGCTGGACGGTGAAGCAGGCCGAGAAGCTCGTGCGCCTCGGGCTCGTGCCGTACCTCGACCCGAAGGCGATCTTCATCAGCGACCAGATCGGCATCAGCAAGCCCAACCCGAAGCTCTACCTGACGGCCGTGCGCGACCTGGGCCTCGAGCCCGAGGAAGTGATGTACGTCGGCGACTCCCCGGAGCACGACATCGCGCCGCCGCGCTCGATCGGCATGATCACCGTGTGGGCGAAGCGCGCGGCCAAGCACCCGCTCGAGAAGAGCGGCGCCGTCCCCCACCACGTCATCGCGAACTTCGACGAGCTGCGCCGGATCCTGCGCGATCAGTACGAGCTGCCGCTGCCGTGACGCGCTCCGCGGCCCGCGCTCAGCCGCGGCCCGCGCTCAGCAGTGATCGGCGAGCGCGCGTTCGAGCCGGACCTCCGTCGCGCGGCGCAGCGTCGGGTCGAGCGTCGTCGCGGCGAGGCGCTCGTGCACGCAGCGCGATCTCGCGGTGCAGGGCGAGGCTGCGCTCCTCGGCGAGGCGGTGGAGGTCCATGGGTGCATTCTGCTTCGGTCCGGAGCGTGCGCGCAAGGTCGCGACCTCCCGCGCCGCGCTACGATGGGGACGCATGATCCGCACGTCCCGCCTCGCGCTGGTTCCCGCGACGGTCGAGCTCCTGCAAGCGGCGCTCGAACACCGCGACGAGCTCGTCGCCGAGCTCGCGGCCGCCGTGCCGCCGACGTGGCCGCCGGAGTTCCTCGACGACGCGGCCTTCGCCTACACACTCGAGCGCCTGCGCGGGGCACCCGATGACGCGGCGTGGTGGATGTACTTCGTCGTGCTCGTGGACGACCGCGAGGGCCCCGCGTTGATCGGCAGCTGCGGCTACAAGGGCCCGCCCGACGCGCTGGGCACGGTCGAGATCGGCTACGGCATCGTGAGCGATCGCCGCCGCCGTGGATTCGCGACCGAGGCGGCGCAGGCGCTCGTCGAGCGCGCGTTCGCCGATGCGCGCGTCCGCCGCGTGATCGCGGAGACGCTCCCCGAGCTCGTCGGTTCGATCGGCGTGCTCGCGAAGTGCGGCTTTCGCCGCTGCACCGGCGGGTCGGAGCCGGGCGTGATCCGGTTCGAGCGCATGCGCGAGAGCGCGGCACGGTGCGAGCACGCCTGAGGTCGACCTTCGAGGAGCGTCCATGTCCACCCACGTCGCCCTGATCCGCGGCATCAACGTCGGCAAGGCGAAGCGCGTCGCCATGGCGGAGCTGCGCGCCGAGATCGAAGCGCTCGGCTACGCGGGGGTGAAGACGTTGCTCAACAGCGGCAACGTCGTGTTCACGGTGCCGAAAGGCGCGAAGGGCGATCCGCGGGAGCGCATCGAGACCGTGCTCGCGAAACGCCTCGGCGTCCCCGCGCGCGTCACGGTGCTCACCACGGCCGAGCTCGAGCGCGCGCTCGGCGACGGCCCGTTCGCGCGCGGCGCGAAGGACCCGTCGAAAGCGCTCGTGACCTTCTTCACGTCACCCGCCGACGCAAAGCTCCTCGCGCCGCTCGCGCAGCGCGCCTTCGGGCGCGAGACGCTCGTCGTGGGCAAGGCGTGCGCGTGGCTCGACTGTCCCGACGGCGTCCTGGGCGGGAAGCTCTGGAGCGCCGTCGACAAGGCGCTCGGCGACCGCGGGACGGCGCGCAACCTGGCGACGCTCACGAAGCTCGCGCTGCTCGCGCGGGACTGAACGATGTGCGCCCTTTCGAGAGCGGGACGGCGTCGGCGGCGTCCGTGGCGAAGACCGCGGCGCTCCCGAGCCACGGACTCGACGGACCGCGGGCCGCACTCCCGCCGGCTCGCACCGCGCGCGGCGCGCGCCCTCGTGGAGGTGCGCACGCGCTCCGCGATCGAGCCGTCGCGCGACGCGCGTCGAGTCAGGCGCCCGATCGCGAGGCCGTGATCGGGCAAGCGAGACGAATCCCGCCGACGGCGGTGAGCGCGGGGACGCTCGCGCGGCACGCATCGACGGCGAGCGGGCAGCGGGGATGGAAGGCGCAGCCCGGGGGCGGCGCTTCGGCCGAGGGCGGGTCGCCGGCGAGGCCCTTGCGCGGCGGTGCGGTCGCGCTCCACGCGGGTGCGGCGGCGACGAGGGCCTGCGTGTAGGGGTGCTTCGGGCGGACGAACACCTCTTCCGCGGGTCCCTCCTCGACCACGCGGCCCGCGTAGAGCACGACGACGCGCTCGGTGAGGCGCCGCGCCAGCGCCAAGTCGTGCGCGACGAGGACGAGCGCGAAGCCGAGCTCCGCGTGCAGCGCTTCGAGCAGCCGCACGAGTTCGAGCGCGCGCGGCGCGTCGAGCGCGGAGAAGGCCTCGTCGAGGATCAGGAGGCGCGGTTCGGTCGCGAGCGCGCGCGCGAGCGCGATGCGCTGGCGCTCGCCGCCCGAGAACGCGTGCGGACGTCGCGCGAGCGCGCCGAACGTGAGGCCCACGCGCTCGATCCACGCGGCGACGCGGCATTCGAGCTCCGCGCCGCGCGCGAGCCCGTGCGCTTCGAGCGCCTCGCCGACGATCGCGCGCACCGTCCGGCGCGGGTCGAGGCTCGCGAACGGGTCCTGGAACACGAGCCCGAGCTCCCGCCGCATCGGACGGAGCCCGCCCTCGCTCGCGCGCGCGAGGTCGAGCTCCCGCCCGTCGCGCGCGCGCCAGACGAGCGTGCCGACGTCGGGGCGGTAAAGCCGCGCGAGGAGCCGCGCGAGCGTCGTCTTGCCAGAACCCGATTCGCCCACGAGCGCCACGCGTTCGCCCGCGTGGAGCTCGAAGTCGACGCCGCGCAGCGCGTGCACGCAGCGGCGCGGCGCGAACGGGGCGCGCGGGAGCTCGAAGCGTTTCGCGAGGCCGCGTGCGACGACGAGCGGGGCGGTCACGGCGACACCTCGCTCGCGAAGAAGCACGCCGAGCGGCGTTCGGGCGTTCCGGGGAGCTCGGCGAGCGGCGGGGGCGCTTCGCCGCAGCGCGCGCGCGCGAGCGGGCAGCGCGGAGCGTACGCGCAGCCCGCGACGAAGGTGCGCGGCAGCGCGACGCGGCCGGCGTCGATCGCGCTCGTCCCGCGCGGAACGTCGCGCTCCGGCGCGGAGAGCGCGGCCCGCGCCGCGACGAGCTCCGCCGTGTACGGGTGCGCCGGCCGCTCGAACACCGCGCG
>JACRIO010000085.1 GCA_016220035.1 Planctomycetota bacterium
CTCCCGTCGCGGACGAGCGACGGCCCGACGACGCCGGCGCGTTTCCAGGGCCGCGTCCTCGTCGTCGAGGACAACGCGCTCAACCAGCGCATCGCGGTGCGTCTGCTCGAACGCCACGGACTGTGCGCCGACGTCGCGGCGAACGGGGCGGAGGCGCTCGTCGCCGTCGAGCGCGCGGACTACCAGCTCGTCCTCATGGATTGCCACATGCCCGTGATGGACGGCTTCGAGGCCACGCGGCGGTTGCGCGAGCGCGAAAGCACGCGGTCCGTCGAGCGCCTCCCCATCGTCGCGTTGAGCGCGGGGCTGCGGCCCGAGGATCGCAAACGCTGCCTCGAGCAGGGCATGGACGAGTTCCTGTCGAAGCCGTTCCCGCTCGCGGCGCTCGAACGAGTCCTGCAACGGTTCCTCGCCCGCGAACCCGCGCGCGAGAGCTGATCAGGCGAGCCGTTCGGCGAGCAGCCGGTGGAAATGGTGCACGCCCGCTTCCTGCGCCGGCGAATAGCGGCCCGCGGAATAGAAGCGCGAGCGCACGCCGCGCTGCACGGCGACGACCGCTTCCTCGTCCTCGAGTTCGACCGTGTGCAGCCCGCTGCCCGCGCCGCGGTCGCACAGCTCGGGTTTCCAGATCCAGCTCTGGAACACGACGCGGGTGCGTGCGACGCCGAGCGGCTGCACGTGGTTCAGCGACAAGCCCCAGGGATAGAAATTGAGCATCAGGTTCGGCCAGAGCCAGAAGTAGTACGCGCCGATGCGCTCTCCGTGCTCGGGCGAGCTCGCGGGCAGGTCGAACGCGGGTTCGTCCGGCTTCGAGCGCGCGATCTGCAGCGTGGCGAGCTCGAACAGCTCGGTCGTGTAGCTCTCGAACTCGATCACCGCGTTCAGGCCGCCGTGCAGGAAGGGGATGTGGAAGCCCTCCAGGTAGTTGTCGCAGTAGAGCGCCCAGTGTGCGTCGAACTCGTAGGCGCGGGAGCGTTCGGGCGCCGGCGTGAACGCGTCGAGCGGCAGCCAGCCGACGCGCTCCCGCACCGGGGCGATCAGGCGCTCGAACGCATGCTCCGGCGCGGCCGAGACGAACGCGAGCGGACCGAGCTCCGCGTGGGGCACGCGCGCGAGGTCGTCGGACGGCGCGGGGAAGCCCTGAACGCCCTCGAAGCACGGCATGGACTGCACGCGGCCCGCGAGATCGAAGCGCCGCCCATGGTAGCGGCACACGAGCGCGCGCGATCGTCCCGGCGCGGCGACGATCGCGTTCGCGCGGTGCGTGCAGACGTTGGAGAGACACGCGAGCACGCCCGCTTCGTCGCGCGTGAACACGAGCGGCTCGTCGAGCACCCCGGGCAGGAGCGCGAGGGGACGGTGCGCGCCCGGGCCGTCGAGCTCGCGTGCGTCGAGCGCCCACTGCCAGCTCCGCGCGAAGACGCGCTCGCGCGACCGCTCGAAGCGATCGGTGTCCGTGTAGAAGCTGCCCGGCAGCGTCGAGGCGCGCGTGATGTCGGGGTCGATGACGAGGGGGCGTGCGTCCACGCCGACAAGATAGGGAGCGCGAGCGCGCGCGGCCACGTCAGGGGAACGTCTCGACGACGAGGTCGACGAACGCCGCGCGTCCGTTCTTCGCGAAGACGCCCGCGTGGCGCGGGAGCGTCGGGTCGAGCGCGATCCGGTCGTCGAAGGACGCGCGCGCGCCGACCCGCGCCTCGATGCGGCCGTCTGAGTGGACGTGGACGACGAACTCCGGCTCCTCGTCCTCGGCGACCGGCGGATCGAGCGCGATCGTGCGCGTGCGATTCGTCGTCACCGCGTCCTTGCCGCTTGGTGCGACCGTCCAGATCCCGGCCTGGCCGCGCTCGTCGATGCCGAGGATCGTCCAGTCGCCCTCGGCGCGCGCCGCGACGACGAGGCCGCACGCCGAACCGTAATCGGGCTTCGTCTCGCGCACGAGGCGGGCGCGGAGCTCGTACTCGCCCGCGAACTCGATCGACGGGAGGACGCGGGCCATCGCGCGCACGCTCTCGAGCGTCACGCGCCCCGGCGCGGCGCCGAAGTCCTTCGCGGGCGTGTTGAAGATCGTCGTCCAGCGCTCGGCGGGCGCGTCGAGGGGCCGGATCTCGCCGCGCAGGCGTCCGAGGCCGCGCGCGCGCTCGCGCAGCTCGACCGCGCCTTTCACGAGGCCGTCGCGGTCGTCCAGCGCGGCGCCCGCCTCGGCCGCGAACGTGCAGGCGCGCAGCGCGGCGTCGTCGCCGAGCGCGCGGTAGTCGTCGAGCAGGGCGCGCGCCGCGCGCGTCAGCCCCGCGGTCCGCGAGCGCACGGTGCGAAGCGCCGCGTTCCCGCGATCGAGCTTCAGGAGCCGCTTCTCGAGCTCCGCGTACCGCGCTTCGTCGAGCGCCAGCTTGCCCGCGTCCGCGAGGTCGAGCGCCGTTTCGACGAGCGGCGCCTCCGCGGCCGGGCGCTCGAGGCGCGCGAGCAGTTCGGCCTGCTTCAACACGAGCGCTCCGTCGAGCGCGTCCGCACCGTCGATCCGCGTCCGCACGTACTCGACGTGGCCGAGCGCGCGCTCGAGGAGCTCCTCCTCGCTCACGACGGCCTTGTGGTTCCCGCGCGCGGCGTCCGCGGCCGCGAGGTAGCGATCGACGCGCTCGAGCCGTCGCGTCCGCGCCTCCCGGCCCGCGCCGAAGAGCGGCCACACCGTGCCCGTGATCCACTTCGACCAGTCGCGCTCGAAGTCGGCGAAGCCCGCGTGTCCGAGCGGCGTTCCCTTGCCGAGGAACACCGCGCCGTACAGCGCGAGCGGATCGCCGCCGCGCTTCACGATCTCCGTCGAATAGCGCGCATAGAGCGGACGGTAGACGTGCGCGAGCGTGCGCTCGTCCTCGTACTCCTGCAGGAAGTACACGAGGCCCCAGCCGAACGAGTAGTACTCGGCCGGGTACGACGCGGGGGACGAATACGACACGACGTCGAGCGCCGTCGGCGTGCCGCCCGGCCGCAACTGCCGCACGAGCGTCGTGAGCCGTCCGAGCGCCGCGTCGGGCCACAACACGCGGTGGTCCGCCATCGCGCGCGTGCCCTCGAAGAACGACGCCGTGCCCTCGTTCAGCCAGGCCGGCACGTAGCCGCCGCCCGACGCGAGCGTCGTGAACTGGTGGCTCGCTTCGTGGTAGAGCGTCTCGAGCAGCTCGTCGAGCGCGCCGCCGCGCGTGCGCACGTCGTAGGTGATCACCTCGTTCGAACCGGGCGACCACCAACCCTCCGGCCCATTGCCGCCGCCGGCCCAGAGCTCCAGCATGCGCTTCTTGTCCGGCAGGATGCGGAGCGTGGCCTTCTCCGCGCGCGCCTTCTTCGCGTCGCCGTCGAAGTAGACCTGCACGTAGTGCCCGAACAAGTCGTCCATCACGTCGCCGAGCTTCTGGACGAGCTCCGGTTCGAGCTGGCAGGCGAAACGGTAGTGGCGGCTCTCGCGCTCGACGAGCGGCCAATCGGCGCCGTCCGGCTTGGAACGCGACGCGCGGTCGAGGTCGACCTCCTTCGACGAGGACTGCGCCTTCTCGACGAGCGCGCGCACCCGCTCCGCGTCCTTGCCGCGTGCGAGCGGCGCGAGGCGCTGGAGCACTTCGAGCGCGCGCTGCGCGTGGCCTTGCAAGACGAGCTCTTCCGCGCCCGACGCGAGGTCGACGACGAGCTTCTTCTCGAGCGCCTCGCGCCGGGCCGGGATCGGGTCGACGCGCCGGAGGCCGGCGACAGAGGCGCGCGCGGCGTTTTCCTTGCCCTCGGTCGCGTAGGCGCGCGCCGCGAGGTCGAAGCGCCACGCCGCGTCGTCGCGCGCGCCGAGCTTCTCGAGCGCCTGGGCGAGCAAGTCGTGCAAGAGGCCGTCGCCGCGGCCGCGCGCGAGCTCGCGCTCGAGCACCTCGCGCGCCCCGGCGTAGTCTTTCGCGTCGAGGCGCTCCTGCGCGACGCGCACGATGGCCGCCGGCGCGGGGCCGCGCTCGTCGCGGCCCGTTCCGCCCGCGGCGATCGTGGCCGCGCGCGCCGGAGCAAGAGCAGCGGCCGCGACCCCCAGGGCCGCGGCCGCGAAAACCGTGGTGCGCACGCGGAGCCGAGCCGGTCGCATCATGCTCCGCCCGCTCGTCGGATCACGTCGACTTGACCGACATCGTGTTCGTGCCGGACATCTCGAGCGCCTGCTCCATGTTCATGTTCTGGCCCTGGCCCGAGATCTTCATGGCCATGTCCATGTTCATGTGGACGGGTCCGGAGAGCTCGAAGGAGCTGAACTGGTTCGTCTTCATGTTCCAGACGAGCTCGCCCTCGCCCTCCATCTTGAAGTCGATGTCCATGTGATCGAGCTCGACCTCCATCCCGCCGGGGAGCTCGGTGTTCTTCATCGCCTCCTGGACGATGTCGGTCATGTCCTTCTGGCTCGCGATCTTGACGGTGAACTTGATCACCGCGAGCTTCGCGCCGTCTTCCTCGCGCACGTCGGCGAGCTTGGCCTTCGCTTCGCCCTCGAGCAGGTCGGAGAGGTAGTCGTGCATGCTGCCCATGCTCGGGTTCATGCCCATGCCCATCCCCATGCCTTCCTTGTCGCCCTCCTTGGGCTTGAAGGCGAGGTCGCCGCCGGGGGCGAGCACGCTGACGAGCGACTTGACGTCGACGTCCCACTCGTCGCCGACCTTCACTTCGCTCTCGGGCAGGAGCGCGCGCAGGTCCATGTCCTCGTCGAGGCCCTTCAAGAGCTCCGGCTTCTCCTCGGCGGGGTCGAGGGCCTTCTTGAATTCCTTCGCTTCCGCGTCCCACGTGAACAGGACCGTCTTGCCGTCGAGCTCGCTCTCGGCTTCGGAGTTGTGGTCCTGGCTGTTCGACTGGCCCATCATCTCCATCTTCATGGACATGGCGCTGTCGCTCGTGAGCGTGTCGAAGTGCCGCTTCAACTTCTTCGGCCGGCCGTCGCCCATCGCGACGAACTCGTCCGTCACGCCGACCTTTTGCGTGTGCGTGAGGTTCATGTCCATCTCGGGGACGCCGGGCACGTCCTGGCCGTTCATCGTGATGGCCATGTGATCGAGCGTGAGCTCCATCTTGCTCTCGAAGTTCTTCGTCGCGCTGGAGCCCTCCGCGGGGGCGAAGCGCACCTTCTCGCCGGGCAGGGCGAAGGCGGCGAGGACGGGAGCGATCAGGGCGGCGGAGACGAACAGGTGCTTGGCGTTCATGAGGTGGAGTTCGCGCACGGGGCGCGAGGCTGCGCTCGAGGGATCGATCGCACGGCGCATGCGGGGTCGCGGACCACTTCGGTCCGCTTCGGACGGGCCAAGTCTAGCGAGCGGCTCGCCAGCTCGGCCAAGGGTTCACATCACCTGAACGGGCAACGTCGGTCCCGACCCCGTGGAGCAGGTGGAACGCGAGCGGGGCGGCCGCCCGCCCCGCATTCACGCCGAATCGAGCGTCCGGACCCGGTTCAGGGGCACCAGGTCGCGCCGAGCGCGTCGCTCGCGTTGAACAGAGCGCCGCCGCCCGCGATGTCGCGGTAGTAGCACTGGAACCTCCACGTCTGGCCCGCGGTGATCTGCCCGCCCGTCGGGAGCGCGCCGAGGTTCAGCTGGAAGACGATGTCCCCGGAGAGGTTCGCCTGGCGCGTGGGCAGGCGGAAGAACGGGTTGTCGATGCAGCGGACGCCGTTGCCGAACGGGACCTGCGTCGCCGCCTGGCCGTAGAAGAAGAGGCCGGTCGTGTTCGGCCGCGCGCCCGTGCAAACGAGCGTGAAGTCGTTGCGCGACACGCGCGTCGAGCCGGTCCACGCGATGCGCGCGCCCGCGCCGACGGAGTTCGGCGAGGTGACGCAGTAGGTGAACGGCGCCGGGCACGGCGGGGTCACGCCGGGGAAGCCCTGCGCGCGGAAGCCGTTGTCGACGTCGGCGAAGTGCGGCGTGCCGTTGTCGAGGATCCCGTCGTCGTCGTCGAGCGTGAGCCACTGCGTCTCGATGATCGAGCGGATCGTGCTCTGGTTGTAGGCGTTCATCCACGCGAGGAAGAGCGTGTTCGCCGCGAGGTCGCCCTGCGCGTTGCCGAGCGACGTGTTCAGGTTCGCGCGCACCTTCCAGGCGGCGCCCATCCACACCTCGCCGTCCATGTGGACCTCGCCGTAGCAGCCCGGGCTCGCGTCGCCGCAGAACAGCCGCGTGTTCGTCCCGGTGCGGATGAAGCTGCCGCCGCTGAAGTTCTGGCCGACGATCGGGTTGTCGTGGACGTACATCGCCCAGACGTCGGCGTTGCCCTCGCCCATGCCGTCCGCGCCGTTGCCGGTCGAGTAGCGGTCGTTCATCCAGTGGCCCTGCTCGTGGGTGACCACCGTCGAGTATGCGGTGCTCACGCACCCGCCGCCCGCGGGGAAGAAGTTGATCGAGCTGCCGTTGTAGTACGCGTTGCAGGCCCCCGAGACGTCGACGTTGGCCGTCGCGACGAAGTCGCCGTGACTGTCCGTCGGGTTGGTCGCGCGCACGAAATCGCGCAGCACGTTCACGCAGCGGAAGGCGTTCGCCTGCGCGGTGAGGTTGGCCGTGGAGCTCGGGTTCAGCAGCACCACGTTCGACTGGCCGGGTTGCAGCGTCTGCGTCAGCGTGTAGGCCGCCCCCGCGTTGTTCACGACGTTGTTGAACGCGCCCTGGAAGCGAAACGTCACCTGCGCGGCGGTGTTCGCGCCCGCGATCGTGAAGTCGCCGTTCCCGTCGGTCGTCGCGTTGCCCGCGGGGCTCGTGACGGAGAGGTAGCGCATGCGTTGCGCCTGCTCGGGGTTCGACGCGATGTCGGGCAGCACGCCGGGCGAGCTCATCGCGCTCACGGTGCCCGTGATGTCGAAGAAATGCACCGAGGGCGACCACGTCGCGACCGCGCCGGAGCGCGCGTCGACCCCGAGGAACTCGCCGATGGGCTCGACGCCGTCCTTAGTCCACTGCGCGTCGGTGCGCCAGCACAGGCGCGGCATCCGTCGGCCGTTCTCGACGACCTGTTCGATCACGAGCTCGGGTGTGCTCCAGTGGTTGGCGCGCACGCCGTGGCGCGTCGCGAAGTCCCCGAGCGCCAACGCGAGCCCCGCGTTCGCCGAGAGCGCCGGCTCGACGGCGAAACCCGCGAGCTCGGGCAGTCCGCTCGACTGGATCGACCGCATCCCACCGTCCGCGTCGAAGAGCACGTTCGCGAAGCCGCCGACGACGCGCACGCCGCCGACCTCCTCGCGGAAGCGCACCGTGAACTTGTCGCGCGATCCGATTTGGCCGAGCGGGAGGAACTGGACCGCGTCCAGCACGAGCGTCGCGTCGTCGAGCCCGAACATCGGGCGTGCTTCGCCGATCCACACGCGCGCGCGGTCGACGAGCTCGGCATCGCTCGCGGCCGCGCCCGGGGACCATGTGCGTCCGCCGTGCAGCATCTCCACGAAGCCCGTCGCGGGGTCCTCGATCGCGCGCCACGTGTCGCCGTGGGCTGCGCGCCAAGTCGCGAGCGCCGCCGCGCGGCTCCCGCCCGAGTCCTGGGCTTCGACGGTGGCGGGGAAAAGCAGGAGTCCGAGCGGCAGCGTGGATCGGAGCATTGCAGTGGTGTGGGGGACCGGGGCGAACGTCCGCGGAGACGGCGCGCGGAAGCGCGCGGTGCGGTCCCGATCGACGCCGGTGGGCGGCGTCGTCCCTCCCGACGCAGGCCGACCGCGACGAGGTCCTCCGCTCCCGATCCCTTCAAACCTACCCCGTCGCGCGCAGGCGGGGCTGCGCCGCCTGCCGGGCCTTCTTTTCCGTGTCCGACTTCCGCCGCGGCCGGGGGGCGGGCGCCGTTTCCGCGGTCACGGACGCTTTTCGGTGACGACGGCGGCGCGACCGGTTTCGGTCGTGATCCGGCCGACTTCGGACGCGGAAGCCTCGGGAGGACTCGCACCCGCGGCTTGCACCGCGGACACGTCCTTTCCGGTGCGCGCGAGCGCGTACCAAAGCAATCCGGCGACGATGGCGAACACGAGGATCGAAGTCGCCTCGGGCACGCTTCCACGGGTTCCTATCGGAGTCGTGGACGACATCAGGTTGTTCTCGCGGTCAGGGGGGGGCTGAGGATCCAGGTTGTCGTGGCAACCCTGGGCGAGGCGTGTTGTCGCGGTGCGAGAGCCGCGGACCGTCGCCGGGGGGAGAGGCGCAGGGCCACCGACAGGAATACCATGCTTCCGTGATTTGTGGGGGCCCGACCAAGCCTCGATGGTTGCAAGCTTGGACCTCGCAACGCTCGAGCCTTCGTCTCCGACACCGAACCGTACCGCGGATCTCGCATGGCGCGCTTCCTGGAACCCTCCGTTTCCCTCTGGCCCCTACTCGTTGCGGTCCTTCCGGTTCTCGCATGTCCCGCCTCCGCCCCTGGACCGGCGCAGGGAAAGGACGCACCCGCGCGCGAGATGGGCGCGCTGGGCACGTTGCCCGCCCAGGTGGAGGACGTGCGCGTGCAGGACGCGCTCGTCCACCAGGACGACCACGGCGGGAACCTCCAGGCGCTGCAAGCGCTTGCGTCGGGGAGCGTCGGCGCCGCCGCGGTCTGGCGCGATCATCGGGATGGGATGATGGGTCTCTACCTGCGACGGCTCGACGCCGCCGGTCTCGGTCGCGAACCCGAGCAGCCGATCCACGCGCCGCACTCGGGTCGCCGCCGGGATCCCGCGGTCGCGCTCGCCGCGGACGGTTCCGGAGCCGTGGCCTGGACCTCGGTCTTCAACGCGCAGAACACGGTCTTCCTGCGGGCCTTCGATGGGGCGGGGCGCTTCACGTGCGCCGACGTTCCACTCGAAGCTCCCGCCGACGCGCGCAAGGCGGAGCCCGGCGAAAAAGTGCGCGACAGCGGCGATCGGCAGCCCGCGCTCGCCGTCCTGGCCGACGGCCGCGTCGTCGTCGCGTGGAACCGCAACGGAAGCGCGGTGGCGCAGGAGTTCGACGCGCACGGAAAACCGCGCGGGAGCGCGCGCGTCCTGAACCCGGAGGCCACGGAGAAGGAGCTCGCGGGCCCGATCCGCGTCCTCGGTTTCGCGAAGGACGCGCTCGTGCTCTGGAGCACGCGCGACGGCGGCCGCGTGTTCCAGGGACAGCTCGCGCGGCGCAAGCCGATCCAACTGTGCGAGGGGACGCTCGACGCCGCATGCACCAGCCCGCGCGGCGGGACGTGGATCGCCGTGCACGCTCCTACCGCGCCGATGGAGCTCGTCGTTCGCGACCCGGATCCCGAGGCGCGCGACGTCGAGCGCCTTCCGCTCGCGGGCACGCCGGTGTTCGTCGAGTTCGCGTGCAACGCGAACGGCCGCGCGCTCGCGGTGGAGTGTGCCGTCGATGCGCGCGCGGCGAACGCGCGCCGTCGCGGCGCCGTCGCGGAGGGTGCGCCGAAGCTCGCGCTCTTCGCCGGGAAGGACGCGCTCGCGCCGGTGCCGCTCGAGGAGGCGCTCGGCCCCGGAGCCGCGAGCGCCACCGACCTGCGCGTCGTGAGTACGGGCACCGCCTTCCTGATCGCGTGGACCGACGAGCGCGACCGCGACCCGAACGTCTTCGCGCGCGCGTTCGACCCGGCGGCGCCCGCGGGAGCGCGCTTCGGACCGTTGCAGCGGCTCAACTCGGACGCCGCGAGCGCGGACCAGACCCACGGACGCGTCGCGGCGAGCGGCGAGCGCGCGATCGTCGTCTGGCAGGACGCGCGCGACGTGGAGGAGCGCATCTTCGCGCGCCGCGTGAACGCCGAGGGCTTCGAGGGCGGCGAATTCGAGCTCCCGCTCGACGAAACGCGCGACGCACCGCGCCGGCCCGTGCGCCAGCTCCCGGAAGTGGCGCTCGCGCCCGAGGGCGCGTTCGCGGTCGCGTGGCGCGACCTCGGCGAGGGCGTGGAAGCGCTCCAGGTGCAGCTCGTCGGCGCGGACGGCCGGCCGCTCGCGCCGCACGCGGCCGTCGATCCGGGGCAACGCACGACCGGTCCGTTGCCGTGCTCGCTCGCGGTGCTTCCGGAGGGGCGTGGGTACCTGCTCGCGTGGCCGCGCGCCGGTGGGAGCGTGTGGTCGCGCCGCGTCGCGCTCGACGGCGCGTTCGCGAGCGAGCCGCGGAAGGTCGGCGAGGCGCCGGACGCCGAGACGCCCAACACGAGCCTTTGTGTATTGGACGACGGACGGCTCGTGTGCGCGTGGGACGTGCAGCCGAACGGCCGCCCGTCGAAGCCGAGCTTGCGCGCGCGCTTCCTCGACCGCGACGGCGCGCCGGTGGGGGACGAGCTCGTCTTCGAGCCCTCGATCTTCGGCCAGGACTGGGATCCGTGCGTGGCGCCCGCTCCCAAAGGCGGTTTCGTGATGGCCTGGTGCGCCGGCGCGACGAACGACCCCGGCCGCGACGTGATGGCCCGCGCCTTCGACGCGCACGGCCGGCCCGACGGGCCGTTCCTCCCGATCACGACCGTTTCGAACGAGCAGGATTGGCCGAGCCTCGTGCGCCTCGACGACGGCGGGTGGGTCGTCGCGTGGGAGGACGATCTCTCGGGCTACGACCAGACCTGCGTGCGCCGGATCCTGCCGTCGAAACGCGAGCTCGGCCCCGTGCGCACCCTGAACCAGACCGAGACGCGCTCCGTGCCCGACCGGGTGCTCCCCGCGATCGCGGCGTGGCGCGGCGGGTTCTTCGGCGCGTGGGGCGACCGCCGGCGCTCGCTCGGTTGGGACGTCTACGCGCGCGCGGTCGGTCCGCGCTTCGACGGCGCGCGCAAGCACTGACGCGGGAGCGCGTTGGAGGGACCGGCCCTGTCCCGCGGGCGTGCACGGAACCCACGCCCGGAAGCCGCCGTCGAACGGTGCGTGCTCCCCGTCGATGGCGCGGGCCTCCGCCCCGCGGCGGCCTCGCCTCAGGAGCGACGTGGACCCCCCCGAACGCCAGTCGGCCTCCGGTAGCCGGCTGGCGTTCACCTCTTACCGCGCCGCCCGTCCGCTCGGCTTGATCTCTCTCCCGTGGGGGGCAGACTGTTCCGCCCGCTCGCCGCCCACTCGCCGCCCACTCGCCGAACGGCCCGCCCGCACCCATGCAGCACGACTTCCCGCTCCCGCGCACGCGCCTCCAGGACGAAGGCCCTTCGCACACGAAAATCGTCGCCACGATCGGCCCCGCGACCGAGGACCGCATCGGCGAATTGATCGAGGCGGGGATGTCCGTCGCGCGCATCAACTTCAGCCACGGCACCGCGGACGACTTCCGCCGCCGCGTGCAGAAGATCCGCGGCGAGGCGGAGGCGCGCGGCAGCTCCGTCGGGATCCTGACCGACATCCAAGGCCCGAAGATGCGCATGTCGCGCTTTCCCGGCGGGAAGCGCGCGCTGGAGGCCGGCGCCGTGGTGCGTCTGCGCCAGGCGAAGGGCGTCGCGGAGCCGGGCGAGGTGCTCTTCGAGTTCGGCGGCTTCCTCGAGACCGTGCGCGCGGGTCACCGCGTGCTGCTCGCCGATGGACAAGTCGAGCTCGTCGTCGACGCGGTCGGATCCGACCACCTCACGGGCCGCGTGACGCGCGGCGGCGACCTCGGCGATCGCAAGGGCGTGCACTTCCCCGATTCGCAGATCCACTACGAGCTGCCGACGGAGGAGGACCGCCAGAACCTCGCCCTCGCGCGCGAGGCCGGCGTCGACTTCATCGGGATCTCGTTCGTGTCGCGGCCGGAGGAGATCCAGGCCGTGCGCGCGCTGGCGCCGCAGTCGTTGATGGTGGCGAAGATCGAGCGCAACGCGGCGCTGGAGAACCTGGAGGCGCTGCTCGCCGTCACGGACGGAATCATGGTGGCGCGCGGCGACCTCGGCGTGGAGGCGGAGCTGGAGCAGCTCCCGCTGATCCAGAAAACGCTGCTCCAAGCGGCGACGCGCGCGGGGAAGTTCTCGATCACGGCGACGGAGATGCTGGAATCGATGATCGAATCGAGCCGTCCGACGCGGGCGGAGGTCGCGGACGTCGCCAATGCGGTGTTGGACGGCACGGACGCGATCATGCTGTCGGCGGAAACGGCGGTGGGGAAACACCCGATCGAGGCCGTGGCGACGATGCGACGCATCGCGCGGGCGGTGGAGCAGAGCCAGCGCTACCACGATCTGCCGCAGCGGACGTTCCGGACGCAGGAGCGCAACTTCGCCAATGCGGTGGGGATGGCGGCGGTGCAGGCCGCGGAGGCGCTCGACATCTCGAAGATCGTGTGCTTCACGGAGACGGGCAACACGGTGCGATTGATCTCGCGCTATCGCCCGAGCGCCGAGGTCTTCGCGCTGAGCCCGCACGCGCACACGATCCAGGCCATGACGGTGCTGGCGCACGTGCGGCCGCTCCTGTTCCGCCGCGAGCGCAGCATCGAGGACATGCTGTCGATGGCGAGCGAGATGCTGGTCGTGCGCGGCATGGCGCAGTACGGCGACCCGATCATCTTCGTCGCCGGCGTGCCGCCCGGGAAAGCGCGCACGACGAACGTGATGAAGATCCATCGCATCGGGGAAGAAGTGAAGATGCACTGAGGCGGGCGGCGACGCTCGGCGGGCGAGCTCGTGCGCCGCGATTGGCCGGTAGGACGTGCAATGCGCGGCATGGACAGCACGGGGCCGTTCACCAGCGTCTCCCGAGGGTCGACTCGAGCGGCCCTGCGCAATCGATGTCGACTACGCTGATCGGCCCCGACTTCGTTGTCTTCTACCCACTGTGCACGCGGTGCACGGCCAGAATGGGCTTCGCTGGGGGGCAAATGGGGTTCAGGGCGCCACGGAGTGCTTTTCCAAGGTACGTGCGCGCACCTCGCGTGGTCATCCCGACCTCCCACGCATCGCTGGCCGAGAGAGAGGCTCCCGCTGCAAACAAGAAGGAGCCCCATGTCCATCCCAAGAACGTTGGTGTTCGTTCTCATCCTCGTCACCTTGACGGCGCATGCGCTCGCCGGCACGGTCAGGTTCGTGAAGCATGTGGGCGGCCCGCCCGGAACGGGGAGTACCTGGGCCGATCCCACCACCCTGGGCGCGGCCCTATCGAGCGCGGCCGCCGGCGACGAGATCCAGAACTCCCAGACCGTGTAAACTCCTACCGTGAACTACGTGCCCGGCTCGACCGACTCCCGTGATCGCTCGTTCCTCCAGGCACTGTGGAACAAGAGAGGCTCGACATGTACGTGAGTCCGTCATTTCGGTGGGAGGGCAGCGTGACGCGTTCCCACCAGCTGCGGCCGTCGTGGGCCACGAGACGTGATCCTTCGACCTGGAGATCGGGTTTGTGCCGGTCGTTCCGGAGGGTCGGAGTGCCACTTCTTCACAAACACATCGCCTTCGCAGGAGCGATGCTGTCGGTTGTTGCACCCATGGTCATCGCCGCTCCCCAAAGCATGACCCTCGTGAGTCGAACGAGCACAGGTGGCATCGCCGATTTCGCGAGCCTCGGATCGTCTCTTTCAGCCGACGGCCAAGTCATCGTATTCGAGTCCTACGCGACCAATCTCGTGTCATCCGATACCAACAATGCCTCCGATGTTTTTGTTCGTGACATGCGGACCGGGACCATCGAGCGTGTGAGTCTCTCTTCCTCGGGAATCCAGGGAAACCACCACAGTCGGATCCCAGCGATCTCCGCCGACGGTAGGTTCGTCGTATTTCGCAGCTTGGCGAACAACCTCGTTCCCGGCGACTGGAATGTACACGAGGACATCTTCCTTCGTGATCGTGCGGTCGGGGTGACGATGCTCGTGAGTGCCAGCAGCACGGGCGCCCAGGCCAACCAGGATTGCATCAGCGCATCCGTGTCAGGTGACGGACGCTACATCGCGTTCGAGAGCAGCGCGAGCAATCTCGTACCAGGCGATATCAATAATGTCGCCGACATCTTCGTCCACGATTCCTGGACACACCAAACGACAGCCGTGAGCGTCACTCCCGCCGGCGTCACCGGAAACCAGGTGTGCCGTTACACATCGATCAGCCACGACGGACGCTACGTCGCGTTCCAGAGCTCGGCTTCCGACCTGGTCGCGGGCGACACGAACGGAGTCGCCGACATCTTCGTTCGTGACCTGTTGCTCGGAACGACGGAGCGGGTGAGTCTTGGCTCCGCTGGCCAGCAGGCGGCGGCCGCATGTGTCGCTCCCTCGATCTCGGGCAACGGCCGATTCGTGTCGTTCGAGGGCTCTGCTGCCAACCTTGTTCCCGGAGACACGAACTTCACCACGGATGTGTTCGTTCATGATCGCGTGCTGCAGACAACGGTACGAGTCCAGACCTCCTGACATGGGGTGCGCCGAATGTGTCCGGTTCGGTGGCCATCGCGGGCATCCATGACGGGCTCGGAGCCCTCATGTGTCCGTCGGCTGTCCCGGTCCGATGGCGTAGCGCAAGCGCAGCCGCGTTCCTGGGAAGCACGTTGCCGTGCGGTTGAGTGTCTCACAGAGCTCTGCGATGGCGCGCGAGCGATGCGCGGAGCTGAGCGGAGCCAGGGTCACGAGCAGTTCGTCTTCGCGGACCTCGATGTCGGCCGCGTCGGCGAGCGCGGTCTGGATGAGCGTGCGCCCTTCATCGTCGGCTCGCTTGTAGTGCGGGTTCGCCAGCCGCACGAGATCGCTCTCGGCCTGGTAGGCGACCATCTTGAGCAGGCTGGTCAGGTGCTTCGTCTCCGTGGCGAGCTTGACCACTGGCCCGTCGACGACTTGCTGCACGGGCACCCTCTTGGGAATGGCTGCGCGCTGTTTCTCCAGCGCGGAGCATCGCCGCATGGCCGCGGCCAGCGCGCGCGACTCGGCCGAGTTGGCGATCTTGAAGCCGCGCATGGTGCGGCGAACGCGCTCGCTGTTGGCAAAGGCCTCCATGCCGAGCGTGGCCGAGGCGCTCTGGACCTCGCTGCGAGCCTGCTTCAGTTTCGCGTCGACCTCGTGCCAGCGCGGGTTGGGCACGTCGCGTGAAGCGTCGGCTTGCTCGACGGCGTGGTCGGCCAGTGCGTCGAGCGCGTACTCCTCGCGCATGTACTTGAAGAAGTTCTCCTGACGCCAGCGCTCGAACATCCGGAAGGCGACCTCGAGGCCGTCGAGGTCGGAGCGCGAGGTCAAGATCGGCGTCTGGTGGTCGTTGTCGGAGAGGCGAGTGACCTGCCGCACTCGCAGCTTGCCGCCGAGCAGATGCACGCGCTGATCGGCCAGCAGGTAGTACACCTCGCGACCGTCGATCGTCGCTCTGCATTCGCAAAAGCAGCGCCTGGCAACACGCCGGACACGTCCCTTGCGGTAGGTCAGAAAGTCGAAGCCCGCCGCGACGATCTGCTGGAACAGTCGTGGACTGAAGCCACCACGGTCGAAGACGATCGTGATGCGACGCTCACCGGCGAGGCGACGCACTTCGTCGAGGATCGGTGGGAGCATCTTCACCATGCCCGCGTTGGCCTCGGCCGTGATGACGAAGAGCGGCTCGCCGATGGCGTCATTGACCCAGTAGTCGGTCGTGGCGGGCATCGCCAAGCGCATGCGCGCCACGTGCGCCTTGGGAAGCGCGTGTTTGCCGTGGTAGACGCGCACGTGTCCGTCGACGTAGAGGAATCCGAGCAGAGCGCCGCGTGCTGCGATCCGGCATTGGGCCAGCTCACGCCCGAATTCTCCCGCTCGTCCGGTCGCGGCCAGGCGCGACAACTTGCGGCGCAGCGTCTTGACCTCGGGCGCGCGGTCGAGGCCGAGCAGACGACCGAGTTCGTCGGGGGAGTGCTCTTTCAACGC
>JACRIO010000092.1 GCA_016220035.1 Planctomycetota bacterium
GCCGACCTCGACCTCGCGCTGCGCGGCAAGCGCGTGCGCGCGCGAGGCGCGCCGGCCTGGCTGCGCGCGCGGCGCTGGGCGCGCCGCGAGCCCGAACGCGCCGCGGCCGCGGTCGTGGGCGCCTTGGTCGTGCTGGGTTCGATCGCGTTCGCGCTGCGCGAGAGCGCGCTCGCGGCGCGCTTCACGCGCCTCGCCGACGCCGAGCTGGTGCGCGGGCTCGAAGCCGAGGCGCGGGAGTTCTGGCCGGCGGCCCGCGGGACCGCCGAGCCGATGAAGACCTGGCTCGCGCGCGCACGCGCTTGCCGCGCAGCGCGAGGTCGAGGTCGGCGGCGAAGTGCGTCGTGCTCGCCGGACGCCGGCGCGGATCCGGATCCAGCGCCGCGAGGCACGTGCGTTCGAGCTCGGCACCGAGCGCGGGGTGCAGCTTGCGCGGCGCTTCGAGGTCGCCGGTCGGGATGCGCCGGCGCCCGACGCTCTCGGGACCGCCCAGGAACGGCGTCTTGAGCGTGAGCAGCTCGTAGAGCGTCGCGCCGAGGGAATACACGTCCGCGCGCGCATCGAGCGCGCTCGGGCTGCCCTCTACCTGTTCGGGCGCCGCGTAGGGCAGCGAACCGAGCCACGCGCCCGTGCGCGTCATGCGGTCGACGCCGCGCGGCAGCGCGAGGCCGAAATCGACGAGCAGCACGCGCCCCGCGGGCGTCACGAGGATGTTGGAGGGCTTCACGTCGCGGTGGATCACGCCGTGCTCGTGCGCGTGCGCCAGCGCTTCGGCGACGCGCGCGACGACGCGCGTCACGAGCTCGATCCAGCTCGCGCCCTCGAAAGCGTCCTCGCGCTCGACCTCGGGCTGCGGCCGCAATGCGGCGGAGGTCCGCACGGCCGCGGCGAAGTCGCGCGCGGAGAGCGTCTCGGGCGGCATGCCGCGCACCTGCTCGAGCACCTCCTCGAGCGTCGCGCCGCCGACCCACTCCATCGCGAGCCACGGGATGCCGCTCTCTTCGCCGACGTCGAGCACGCGGACGATGCCGGGATGCGAAAGGCGGGTCGTGGCCTCGATCTCGCGTCGAAAACGGGCGCGCGCGGCCTCGAACCACAGGTGGTCGGGCCGCACCAGCTTGAGCGCGGCGAGGCCGTTCGTGCGCTCGTCGCGCGCGAGGTGCACCTCGCCCATGCCGCCGCCGCCGACACGCTCGAGCCGGCGCAGGGAACCGAAGCGTGCGGGGAGCAAGAGCCCGCGCCGCGGCGCGTCGAGCGCCATGCCGAGGTCGTCGAGCGCCGCGAGGCGGCTCTTCACGCGCGAGGCGAGCCGCGGATCGCGCTCGGCGATGCGCGCGACCTCCGCCGCGCGCGGCTCGTCCTGGAGCTCGAGCAGGGAAGCGGTCAGGAGCTCGAGGCTCTCGGCGAGGTCCGCGCCGAGCGCGCCGGCCGGAATCGAACTGTCCCCGGGGCCGCGCGCGCGCGCACCTCCGTCCGAGCTGGTCTTTCCACGTTCGAGCATCGCCTCGGGACCTCAGACCCAGAAGTTCCCCGAAAGGACGCGGAACCGCCAGGAAGTCGTCGGGAGCGGGCGATCCATGCGCGATCCGGACCCCGGAGCGTGCGTCCCGGCCGACCGTTCCGCGTCCGTGCCACGTGGGGTAGCTTCACGCGCGAGGAGGAGCCGATGCCGACCCGGATGTCGCCGACCGCGAACGCGAGCCATGCGCTCGTGCTCACCCGCCTGATCGCCGCGCCGCGGTCGAAGGTGTTTCGCGCGTGGACGGAGCCGGAGCTCCTGAAGCAGTGGTTCACGCCGCGTCCGTGGCTCACGCCCGTCGTCGAACTCGACGTGCGGCCGGGCGGAGTGAACTTCATCCTGATGCGCGGTCCAAACGGGGAGGAGGTCCCGTGCCGCGGCGTGTACCTCGAGGTCGTGAAGGACGCGCGCCTCGTGCTCACCGACGCGTACGTCGATGCGTGGACGCCGTCGGAGAAGCCGTTCATGACGACGATCGTCACGTTCGAGGACGATGGCGGGAAGACGCGGTACACGGCGCGCGCGCTCCACTGGACGGCCGAGGACAAGGCGCAGCACGAAGCGATGGGCTTCCACGTCGGGTGGGGGATGGCGACGGATCAACTCGAGGCGCTCGTGGCGAAGCTGTGAACGCGCGCCGGTCCATGTGTGAGTTCGTGCTCGCCGAGGACGGCGACGGCGCGTCGAGCAGCGCACCGCGGAGCTCGCGATGAGCCTGCGCATCGTCCGTCTCGGAACCCCGCGCGCGCGCGGCGAGGGCCTGCGCATCGGCACCGTCCGCTTTCCGCCGCGCGGCGTCGCGAAGGCGAAGCTCGCGACGGACGACTGGTACGACGTGTGGTTCCCGCTCCTCGCGCCGAGCCGCGCGACGATGAAGCTCGCACAGGCGGCGACGACGCCGGCGCAGTGGAACGCGTTCGCGCGGAAGTACAAGGCCGAAATGGCGCGCCCCGACGCGCGGCACGCGCTCGAGCTCTTCGCGGCGCTGTCGCGCACGACGGACCTCGCGGTCGGGTGCTACTGCGAGCGGGAGGAGCGATGTCATCGGTCGATCTTGCGAGGGCTGCTCGTCGAGTGTGGGGCCCGCTTGGCCTAGGCGCGCCGCCGCGGGAGAGGATCGAATGTGCAGGATGCTCTACATCGCCTCGGACGTTCCGCTCCCGCTCTTGCCGTGGGATCCGGGAGCGCCGGCCTTCCACGTCGAGGAGCTCGATGCCGCGAGCCAGGTCGTTCGGGAGCGGTTCACGCTTCCAAGCGCTTACTACGCCGGCTCGCACGAGGGCTGCGGGTGCGGCTTCCAGCTCGGGGAGTATCCGGACTTCGTCGATGAAGACGCTCCCGCCAAGCGCGAGTCGCTCCGCCAACTGGCGGACTACGTCGATGCCCAACACGCGCTCGGCCGCCAGCTCCAATTCTTCATGTGCTGGGCGGGGGACGAGGAGTGTCCCCCCGACTCTCGGCGAGTCGTGACGACGCGCGAACTCCGCGGCGACTCGTTTTGGTTCCTCGAAGGAGAAGCTTCGTCCTTCGCTGCTGGATGACGGAATGAAGTACTTCACGCGCGGCTGGGTCAACGGCGAACTCGACGACGACGCGAGCGAGGCCGTCGTCGTGGCCTACCGGAGGAGGCTCGAGGCGATCATGCCGTCCTTGCCGGAGTCCGTGCGGCGGCTGGCGCGCGAGGTCTCGCTCCACGACGCACTCGTCGAGCAGGTGCGTTGGCGGCCGCACGATCGCACGCTGACCCTCGTGTTCGTCGTGACCTGCGGGCCAGGAGCGCCCGGGACGGCGCGCGTCGTCTACGAAGGAGCGCTCCTCGGCGAACGGCGGCTGGACGCGCTGCGCTCCGTGGCGCGGGATCGGGATGCCGTCCTGCTCTACGACGAAGTCGACCTGGGTGAGGACGGGGGCCTCGTTCATCGTCTGCTGTTCTGGCCGCGCGAGGAGGTGACGGTCGACTGCCGAGTCGTACACGTCGAGCTCGCACCGCGCGGCGATTGTCGAGTCGAGCTCTCGCCGGGCTTCTTGATCGAGGATCCGGAGTCGCTTCGCGGCGGAACGAATCGATGACCCTACTGCCCGTCACTTTCGACGGCCCGATCGTGCGTGTCGGCGGACATTCCTGGGCCGTGGCAGGACTCAGCCTCTCGATCCGTTTCCGTAGACTTGGCGCACGCCGGCCCTCGGCCGGATGAGCTCGGCGGACGCACGGAAGTCCCGTTCCTCCGTGGGGCGGGCGACAGGAAGCAGTCCCATGGCGAAACAAGCGGTCTACCTCGAAACGTCCGTGATCGGCTACGCCACCGCACGTCCAAGTCGCGACTTGGTCGTCGCCGGCCACCAGCAGATCACTCGCGAGTGGTTCGCGCTCCACGCACCCAAGTACGAGCTCTTCGTTTCCCAACTCGTCGTGAGCGAGGCCTCGGGAGGCGACATGGAGGCTGCTCGCGCGCGCTCCACCTTCCTCGAGGGCATCGCTCGCCTCGAGACCCAGGAACCGATCATCGCCCTCGCTTCCCGCCTGGTGCTGCGCGGCGCCGTTCCCCGGAAGGCCGCGGAAGACGCGCTGCACATCGCCCTCGCAGCAGGTCACGGCGTACAATTCCTTCTGACTTGGAACTGCAAGCACATCGCGAATGCCACCCTGCGCCAAGCCATCGAGCGAGTGTGCCGGGAGGCGGGGTACGAGCCACCGGTGATCTGCACTCCCGAGGAGTTGATGGATGACGAACGAGCGTGAAGACGAGATCGTGGAGGAGATCCGGCGCCGACGCGAAGCCCACGCGGCTGCGTTCGACTTCGACCTCCAGCGCATCGCCGAGGACCTTCGACGCCAGGAGAAGGAAGCCGGTGTGCCTCTCGTCTCGCGGCCTCCGCGCGAGCCTCAGGACTTGCCCAAGCGGTCATCGGCCTGACGTCGTTCGGCGTCGGGCCGTCGTCGTGGCGATGCAGGAGGTGGCTCGCCCCGCTTCCGCCGGGGCGTGCTCCCTTTCGGGTTGACCCGAGCCAGCGTGCGGTTTGGGCCCGGTTCGACCGAGCCGCAGGCTGGACTCGGTACGCATCACTGATTGAGCGACGGCGTCCGCAATCGGAATCCGTCCGGGCCGAGCTCGTGCTCGTTCGCGAGGAAGAAGCTCGCGCCGCGCAGAACGCGGCCGAAGCCGTGTTTCGCGCGCAGTTCGTCGAGCACGGCGTCGACGGCGCGGTGGCGGTCGGTGCGGGTGGGGGAGAAGCGTGAGGAGCTCGTGCTCGCGGCCGTCGAGTCGCTCGGTGTGGCTCGTTCCTCCGGCGTGTCGACGTGGTCTGCACGTGAGCGAAGGCGCTCGCCTCGACTTGATTCGGCGGACATCGGCGCGGAGGGCGTCGAGTCGCGTTCGAAGCGTCCGTTCGCGTGCGCCCAGGCTCCGTTGGGACCCGCGCGGGGCGCCGCGGCCTGCTCGCCGGGGTCGTGGGCGCGTTCGACGGGCTCGGTGACGCGCTCGCCGGGCTCGTCCGCGCTCTCGTCGAACAGCGTCCCCTGCCAGCCCTGCGCGCTCGTGAAGCTCGACAGCGTGAGGCCCACGCGCTTCACGAGCGCGCGGCGGCGGGGGAGCTCCTTCAGGAGCGCGCGCGCGAGCTGCGTCAGCTCCACGGTCGAGTCCGTCGCGCGTGAGAGCGTCTTGCGCTTCTCCTCCTCGCGGCCCGGGCCGTCGGGATCGGCGCGGCGGGCGTTCGCCGGGCGCGTGTCGACGTAGACGATGCGCACCGCGAGCGTCTTCGCGACCTGCCGGTGCTCGCGCAGCTTGTGCGTCGCGCGCTCGACGAGGTACGCGAGCATCGCCTCGACGACCTCGCGCCGGCCTTCCTCGGGCTCGAACGTGCTGTCGCGGCGGATCGACTTCGGCGGGAGCGCCGTGAGCGTGCCGTCCTCGGCGAGCGCGTGCGTCGTCTCCACCGGCTCGCGGTCGATGCCGCGCGCGCGCTCGTGCAGCACGAGTCCCGGGAGCCCGAAGCTCGCGTACACGATCTCGCGCGTCGCGAGCGCGAACTCGCCGCACGTGCGGATCGCGAAGCGCTCGAGCATGCGTCCGATCGCGCTCCCCGCGCCGGGCACGAACTCGATCGGGAGCGGGCGCAGGAACGCGAGCTCGCGCCCCGGCAGCACCTCGCCGACGCCGCCGGGCTTCGCGAGCTTGCCCGCGAGGCGCGCCATCGTCTTGCTCGTGCCCACGCCGATCGTCGCGGGCAGGTCGACCTCCTTCCGGATGCGCACGCGCAGCTCCGCCGCGACGTCGCACGCGGCGCCGAGCGCGCGCGTCGCGCCCGTGAGGTCGACGAAGAAGTCGTCGATCGACGCGACCTCGATGCGCGGCGAGACGGAGAGCAGGATGCGCGTGACCGCCTCGCGCCGCCGGTTCGCCGCCTGCGAGTCGCCGCGGCGGAAGATCGCGCGCGGACACAGGCGCGCCGCTTCGAAGAGGCGCATCCCCGGCCGCACGCCGAACGCGCGCGCTTCATAAGAGGAAGACATCACGAGGTTGCGCTCGTGCGGCAACCCGCCGACGACGACGGGCTTGCCGCGCAGCTCCGGGTGCTCCGCCTGCTCGACCGACGCGAGGAACGCGTCGATGTCGAGGTGCAGGATGCGCCGCGTGCGCGGGGGGAGCTCGCCGTCGCGGTGCGCGGACGCGCGGCGCGGGGGCGCGCCCGAACTCGCGCCCGAGCTCGTGAGCGAACTTGCGTTCAGCGACGGAGCACAGCGCGCGGCGGGCGAGGACGCACTCCCCGCCTGCGGCGGAAGCGGTCGGGGCCCCGATCCGCCTCCCTCCGAGCGCGGGGTGGGTGGGTTGCGCTCAGCGGGGGACGGCATCGGGGCCTCCGGGATGCGGACCCTAACAAGTCACAAACTGAAGCGCCAGCCTCCGCACCGTCGTTTTGCGCGAGCACACGCTCCATCCGACGGCCGCGAGCACGCACACCGAGGACGAACTCCGCCGCCGGAGTCACGCTGTTCGGCACTTCGCCGCAACGCGCCCCCGCGCGGCGGCCTTCTCCTGCCACGAGGCCTCCGCCTTCCGACTCGATGCTCGAAGCCCTCCTCGCGGAGCAGGATTGGGTGCGCCGGCTCGCGCGCGGGCTCGCGAGCGACGCCGCGCGCGCGGACGACCTCGCGCAGGAGAGCTGGCTCGCGGCGCTGCGCCATCCGCCGCGCGACGCGCGCAACCTGCGCGCGTGGTTCGCGCGGATCGTGAAGAGCAAGGCGCGCGACGCGACGCGGTCGGACACGCGCCGCGCGCGACGCGAGGAGGAGCACACGCGGGAGCTCGGGCTCGAGGAGCACGACTCGAGCGTCGGTGGATCGCGCGGCAGCGCCGAACGTTCACCCGCGGAGGCCGTCGAGCGCGCGGAGCTCGTGCGTGCGCTGGTCGACGATGAGCGCTAAACAGGATGGGTGGACCGGGCTCCTTGACGATCGCGGGTTACGTTGCGGCCGTCAGAACCCAAACCGCGGCGCAGAGCCGCACAAGGAGCCGGTCCAATGACGAAGATAGCGAAGTACATCGGCCTGGACGTCCACAA
>JACRIO010000093.1 GCA_016220035.1 Planctomycetota bacterium
ACGCGGCGGGACGCGCGCGCCTCACGACGACCGACGGGCTCTGCCTCTGGGACGAGGCCGGCGCTCCGCTGCGCGCCGCGACCTCGACGTGGAAGGACGCCGTGCGCGACGAGCTGCGCCACGGAGCGTTGGTGGCGCTCGCGACGCAGCCCGGCGCGTTGCGCGTCGAGGCCCGCTTCCGCGCGCCGACGGCGGACGAGATCGCGCACTGGAGCGCCGCTTCGGGCTTGAGAACGTGCTCCGCCGCGCCCGCGCCGGTGGAGTTCGGCGCCGCGCGCGGCGCGGGCGGACTCTACGCCGCTTCGGGCACGTCGAACGAACACGAGGAGCTGCGCCTCGCGATGATCGACGTGGAGAACCCCGGGAAGGTGCCGCTCTTCGTGAGCGTGCTCTCGGTCACCGAGGCGCGCAGCTGCGACGCCGTCTGGCCCGGCGAGGGCGTGCGCGACCAGGCGCTCGGACCGGGCGAGCGCGTCAGCGTGCCCGTGAACGTGACGCTGCCGGCGCGCTGGCCCGCGGAGCGCCCGATGCGCGACCGCTACCTCTTCGTCGCGACGCGCACGGCGGTCGACCTGTCGCCGCTCGCGACGGGCGCGAAGCTGCGCTCGGGGAGCGCGCTGCCGGGCGTGCTCGAGGCCGCCGTGAGCGCGGTGCGGACGCGCGGCGCCCGCACGGTGCACGTCGACGGCGGCGACTGGGGCGTCTCGACGCTGGACCTCCTCGTGTCGCCCGCGCCGCGCTGATCGGGCGCGCGCGCGCGGCGCAGGTCGCGGAGCAGCAGGTGCTCGGGGTCGAGCGCGAGGCGCACGAGCAGATCGACGAGGAGCGCGACGAGCGCGCATGCCGCGCCGCGGAGGTGATCGAGCGGGCGAGCGGGAGCGAGCGGCATGCTCCATGGAACCCGCACCGCGCGCCGTGGTTCCGGGAAAGCGTTTCCTACGGCCGCGCGCGCGCTTCGCGCAGCAGGGCCTCGGCCGCCGCGCGCACCGTGGGATCGGGCTCGAGCGCGCGCACGCGCGCGAGCCACGGCTCGGCGAAACGGCCCCACGCCGCGATCGCCTCCGCGGCCTTCGCGTCGCCGTCCGCGCGCTGCTTCACGGTGTCGCGCAGGACGCGCTCCTTCGACGGCGTCAGGACCTCGGTGCGCGCGACGAAGACGCGCACGATCGACTCGGGCGGCGCTTCGTCCCAGGCGTTCGCGCCGGCGGCTTGGTGCACGCCGTGCGACACCGTGAGCGGCAACTCGCGCTCGACCAGGCTCGACGGGAGCACGTAGAGCACGCGCAGGCCTTCGTCGCCAAACCACGCGTGCTCCCACGTCCGCGCCATCGCGCGCGCTTCGTCGGCGAAAAGGCCCGCGTGCTCGAGCTCCGCGGCGACCGCCTGCGCGAGCTCCGCCGTCGCGTCCGCCTTCGGACGCAGAGCGAGCTCCAAGTCCTCCGCGCGCGAAGCCGCGAGGTCGCCCAGGCGCGCGAAGCAGGCCAAGTCGCCCTCGACGTCGATCACGAAGAGGCCGCGCAGCGCCGCGGAATCCCGTGCGAGCGTCAAGTCGAGTCCCAGGCGGCGCACGGCGCCTGCGCGCTCGTCGACGCGCCGTTCCTCCGTGCGCACGCGCACCGCGAGCGGCAGCGCGAAGTCGCCGAGCCCGCGGTAGAAGAGCAGGCGCTCGTGTTCGAGTTCGTAGCGCGTGGGTTTTCCTTCCTCCTCGACCGCACGCGCGACGCGCAGCGGGTTCGACGCCACCGCGCGCGCGAAGCCCCACGGGTCGTCGGCGGCGACCGGAGCGAGCTCGACCTCGGCGTCGGGCGGCAGGATCACGAGGTCGTCGTGGCGGCCCCAGGACACGAAGCCGTCCTTCAAGTTCGCGACGCGCGCGCAGTGCTCCGCGAGCACCTCGGCGCCGCGCGCGCACGGCTCGTTCACGCGCTGCGCGGTCGGCCACCACTGCGTCACCAGGCCGTGCGGGAAGCGCACGTCGAGATCGAGCCGCCACGTGCCCGGCGCGTAGAAGTAGACGACCGGCGTCTCCATCTTGAGCTGCAGCGCGAGGATCCCGCCGCGCTTCGCGAGGTCGTGCACGAAGGGCGGGAGGTCGCGGTCGTGGTGGCGCAACCCGTCGAGGGCGATGCCGTCGGAGCCCTGCACCGAGACGAAGGTCCCCCACTCGTGGAGCGTGCGCGTGCGGCCGTCCCAGGCGCGGCCGTCCGCGGCGGGACCGGGGGTGGACGCATGCACGAGGAAGGGAAGGAGCGCGGCAGCGGCGAAAAACATCGGGACCTCCTGTGGTCGCCCACCTCGACGCGCGGGGACGCCCGCTGTTATCCGCGGATGTACGGGGCCGGTCGATCCCGACCTTGCCGCGCTGGACGCAGAGGGCTACCGTCGAGCGCATGTCGCCCGTGGTCCGCCGCCTCCTGCTGGCCCTCCTCTGGGTGCTGCTCGTCGGCGGGCTGCTCCTCGCGGGCGGCGGTCACGCGGGCCTTCACGGGGACCACGACGGCGCCGGATGCGACGCGTGCACGCTCGTGATCACGCCGGCGCCGGCCGCGATGGAGCTGTGCGGCCTCGCGCGCATCGAGCGCCTGCTGGAGGTGCCCCGAGCGCGCACGGTGGAGCGCGTCGAACCGCGGCTCGAGCATTCGCCCCGCGGACCGCCGAGCGCGGCCTGATCCCTCGCACGCCGCGCGCCGGCGTCGCTCGCACGAGCCTCCGCGCGCGCTCCTGCTCGCTCGCCGCCTTCATCGCGCGAGCGCATGTTCCGGCCCCGTGCCGGACCGGATCCGAGTTCCACGCTCCTTTTCGCGCGCTCTGCGCGCTGTCTCCCATGTTCCAGACCCTTCTCGCGGCGTCGTTCGCCGCCTTCCCGTGCGCCCAGGATCCGTCCGCGGCGCCCCGCCCGACAGCGGACGGTCCTGCGCGCCTCGAACAGCTCGAAAAACGGCTCGCCGACCTCGAACGCCAGCACTCGACGGAGGTCGAGGAGCTGCGCGCCGAGCTCGAACGGCTCGAGCAGGAGGCGGCGCGCGCGCGCAGCAAGCCGCCGCCCCAATCGGCGTCGGTTTTCAACCCCGGCATCACCGTCTTCGGCAACTTCCTCGCGCGCACGGACGACCGGCCCGTTTTCGTCGACGACGACCCGAGCGCGGAACGCGTCGACGATCGCTTCCTCTTGCGCGAATTCGAGCTCGACTTCCGCGCGGCCATCGACCCCTGGGCGGACGGTGTGCTCATCGCCGCGTTCGGCGCGGAGACGCCCGGTGATTTTTCCGCCGAGGTCGAGGAGGGCTACGTGCTCTTGAAGAAGCTCCCGCTGCTCGACACGGCGCCGGCGGGGCTGAAATTGAAGGTCGGACGTTTCCGGCCCGCGCTCGGACGCCTCAACACGATCCACCTGCACGACCTGCCGCAACCTTCCTACCCGCGCGCGGTGCAGACGATGCTCGGCGCCGAGGGTTTCGTCGCCGACGGAGTCGCCGGGCAGTTCTTCCTCCCGTCGCCGGGCGCGGACGACGTCCTGGAGGCGCACCTCGCGCTGCTCGACGGCGGGAATCTGCCCATCGCGGGCGGACAGAGCGCGTCGCAGCTCGGGAAGCTCGCGCGCGTGCAGTGGTTCCGCGACCTCGCGCCGGGCAAGGACCTCGCGGTGGGCGTCTCCGCGTGGACGAGCGACACGGACCATGCGCTCTACGGCCTCGACGCGACGTACCGATGGAAACCCGCGGTCGCGGGCGAATGGCGCTCGTTCCTCGTGGGCCTCGAGGCCTTCCAGGCGGAGCTCGATGATCCCGCGCTCGCGTCGAGCCCCGCCGCGTTCGACGTATGGTCGCAGGTCCAGCTGGAGCGGAACCTCTACCTCGGCGGGCGCTTCGACCGCGCCGAGGACCTCGCGGACGAACGCCTCGTCACGCACACGCTCGGGCTCTACCTCACCTACTACACGACCGAGTTCCTCCGCTTCCGCGTGGGCTACGAGCACACGGAGAGCGACCTCGACCACCTCGACGGGCTCGACACCGGGCTCTTCGAACTCAACTTCGTCTACGGATCCCACCCCACCGAGCCCTACTGGGTCAACCGCTGAGGAGTGCCTCATGCAGCGCATCCATCGCGTCGTTCTCATCGCCCTCCTGATCGCGATCGGCTCCGAGCGGGCGCTCGCTCGCCCGCTGACGCCCGCGGAGAACAAGCTGAAGGTCGTCACCACGCTCGGGGTGCTCGCTGATTTCGCGCGCGCCGTCGGCGGCGACCGGGTCGAGGTCGAAGCGCTCGCGGACCCGCGCGAGGACCCGCACTTCGTTCAGCCGCGCCCGACCTTGATGAAGCGCGCGCGCGAGGCGGACTTGTTCGTCGAACTCGGCATGGGGCTCGAACTCTGGGCGCAGAAGGTCGTCGAAGGCTCGGGCAACCCGCGCATCCAGCCCGGAGAACCCGCGCGCGTGGTCGCGTCGACGGGCGTCACCGCGCTCGAATTGCCGAGGGAGCTCTCGCGCGAGTGGGGCGACGTGCACCCCTACGGGAACCCACACGTGTGGCTCGATCCGCTGAACGCGAAGGACCTCGCCGCGAACATCGCGCGCGGGCTCGAAGCGGTGGACGCCCCGCACGCGGTCGAGTACGAGGCCAACCTGAAGCGCTTCCAGGAGCAGCTCGACGATGCGCTCTTCGGCGCGGACCTCGTGAAGGAGGTGGGCGGGAAGATGCTCACGCGCGTCGCGCGACAGGGGCGCCTTTCTGCTTGGCTCGCG
This sequence comes from Planctomycetota bacterium, assembly GCA_016220035.1. Taxonomy (GTDB): domain Bacteria; phylum Planctomycetota; class UBA1135; order UBA1135; genus JADJNY01. The sequence goes on from JACRIO010000093.1 coordinate 4,746, forward strand.
GAGAAGGGGCTCACCGGAAAGCTCGGCGGCTGGCTCGCGCGCGCGGCGCCACTCGCAGGAAGGCCCGTGGTCACCTTCCACAAGAGCTGGGTCTACTTCGCCGAGCGTTTCGGCCTCACGATCCCGATCGAGATCGAAGAGAAGCCCGGGATCCCGCCCTCCGCGCGCCGCCGCGACAGCGTGGTCGAGTTGATGCAGGCGCGGAAGCTCCGCACGGTGCTCCACGAGGTCTTCTACGCGACCGACGCCGCGGAGTACCTCGCGAAGGAGACGGGCGCGCACGCGGTGGTCGTGCCCATCGACGTCGGCGGGGAGGGCGGGCCGAAGGACTACTTCCAGCTCGTCGAGCTCTGGCTCGCGAAGTTGCTCGAGTCGGAGAGCGCGGCCCCGCCCGCGAAATGAACGCCGACGGACGATGAACGCCTTCTTCCAATCGATGGAGCGGCCCTTCGTGGACTGCCTCCTCCTCGCGGGGATCCTCGTGTACCTCGGGATCCACGTGCTCGCGCGCAAGGTCATCTTCGTCGACTTGGCGCTGGCGCAGATCGCCGCGCTGGGCTCGGTGTGGGGCGCACTGCTCGGTTGGGACATCCACTCCGATCCCTGGCAGATCAAGGCCTTCTCGCTCGCATTCACGCTGCTCGGCGCCTTCGTGTTCACCGTGACGCGCATGCGCGACGAACGCGTGCCGCACGAGGCCTTGATCGGCATCGCCTACGCCGTGGCGCTCGGCGCGACGATGCTCGCCTCGGCGCACCTCGCGCACGGCGCGGAAGAGGTGAGCGAGCTCCTCGCCGGCAGCATCCTGTGGGTGCAGTGGGACGCGATCGCGTTCGCCGCGGCCTTGTTCGCGGCGGTCGGCGTGTTCCACTGGACGTGCCGGCGGCGGTTCTTCCTGATCTCGATGCACCACGGCGAGGCGGACGCGAAGGGCGTGTCGTTGCAGCTCTGGGACTTCCTCTTCTACGCGTCGCTGGGCTTCGTGGTCACGAGCGCCGTCTCGATCGCGGGAGTGCTGCTCGTGTTCAGCTACCTCGTCATCCCGGCCGTCGTCGCGATGCTCTTCGCCGACCGCATCGGCCCGCGGCTCGCGATCGGGTGGAGCGTCGGCACGCTCGTGAGCGCGATCGGCTGCTCGCTCTCCTACTTCGAGGACCTCCCTTCGGGGCCGACGATCGTCGCGTGCTTCGGCGGATTCCTCGTGCTCGCGGGGCTCGTCCACTACGTCGCGCGGTCGGGCGCGGCGCGCGGAGCGGCGCTCCTGCGCGTCGGCGGCGGCGCGCTTGCGTTCACGGCGCTCGCCGCGGGCTCCTTCCTCCTGAAGAAGGACGAAGGCCACGACGTGCTGCATGTGTTGGAGACCGGCAACAAGGCGGAGCGCATGCTGGCGCTCGCCGAGATCCGCGCGGACCCCGAGCTCTGGACGCGCGCGCGCCCCCTCGTGCCCGCGCTGCTCGCGAAGGGCGAGATCGAGGTGCGTGTCGCCCTGCTCGATCTGATCGACGCGAGGAAGGACGTGACCCTGCTCGGCGCGGTTCACCCCCTGCTCGCGGACGCGGACGACTCCGTGCGCGACAAGGCGTTGCGCTGCGTGCGCGATCTCGCCTCGAAGGACAGCGTGCCCGTGCTCCTCGCGGTCGCGGCGAAGGAGGAGGACGAGTACCTGAAGGTCGAGTTCGCCGAGACGCTGCTCGAGCTCGGCGACGCGCGCGGTCTCCCGGTCCTCCTCGACGTGATGGAGACGGGCGAGGCCGCGCAGGCGCGCCGCGATGCGTGGGAGCATCTCCACGCGCACTGGACGTTCGAGCTCCCCTACCGACCCGAGGCCGGGAGCGAGGAGAATCGCGCAGCGCTAGCCGCATTGCGCCGAGCATGGAACGAGCGCGGTGCCGCGCTGCGCTCGGGTCCGGACGGAGTCTTCCGCTGACGCCGCGAGACCGGATGCACGGTCAGCGGCCCGGCTGCAGGCGCTGCAGGATCTCCTCGACGATCGCGGACTCGGCGCGGCCCGACGTGTCGACGACGAGGTCGCAGCGCGCGTACGCGGGTTCGCGCTCGGCGAGCAGGCGCGCGAGCTCCTCCATCGCGCGCGGCCGACCGCGCATCGGACGCGCGTCGCCTTGCGCGACGACGCGCTGGAAGTGGTCCTCGGGTCGCGCGGCGAGCCACACGGTGCGGCACGCGGAGCGCAGACGCTCGAACGTGCGCGGCGCGGTGACGATCGAGCCGCCCGTCGCGATCACGACGCGCTCGCCTTCCGCGAGGACGCGCTCGAGCGCTTCCGCTTCGAAGCGTCGATAACCCTCGACGCCGTGCAGGTCGACGACCGCGTTGAGCGGCAGACCGGCGAGCTCCTCGACGCGCTGATCGAGCTCGACGAACGGTGTCTCGAGGCGCAGCGCGAGCGCGCGCCCGATCGTCGACTTGCCGGCTCCGCGCAAGCCCACGAGCGCCACGCGTTCGCCACCGTGCGTGTCGAGCGGATGGTCGACGAGCCCCGCGAGCGGGATGCGCAGCGCGCGCGCGAGCTCGGCGAGCTTCAGGACGGAGACGTTCGCGCGTCCGGCCTCGGCCTCGGTCACGTAGCGGCGCGAAAGCCCCGCGGCGTCCGCGAGGGAGGTGACCGAGAGCCCGGCGCGCTCGCGGGCCTGCCGCAGACGGCGACCGAGCTCCTGGAGAAAGGTCTGGCGCTTCATGGGGTGGGAGCTAGAATGCGCACGCATTCGCCGAGTGAGAAGAATACTTCCCACACACCCCCACCGCAAGCCATGGCCGCGACCCTGACCGCCCAAGCCCCGATCCGGTTCCAGACCCACCCCAGCCAGTACCGGCACTGGAAGCTCTGCTTCGATGGACAGGGGGGGGACGTGGCGCGCCTCTCGATGGCGGTCGCGCTCGACGGCGGCTTGCGCGACGACTACGAGCTCAAGCTCAACAGCTACGACCTCGGCGTCGACGTCGAGCTCGCCGACGCGATCACGCGCATCCGCTTCGAGCACCCCGAGGTGCGCTGCGTCGTCCTCGACGGCGCGCTCGACCGCGTGTTCTGCGCGGGTGCCAACATCGTGATGCTCCGCACGAGCACGCACGCGTTCAAGGTCAACTTCTGCAAGTTCACGAACGAGACGCGGCTCTCGATCGAGGACGCGAGCGCAAGGAGCGGCGTGAAGTTCCTCGCCGCGTTGAACGGCACCGCGTCGGGCGGCGGGTACGAGCTCGCGCTCGCGTGCGACGAGATCCTGCTCGTCGACGACCGGAACAGCGCGGTGAGCTTCCCCGAGGTGCCGCTGCTCGGCGTGCTCCCCGGCACGGGCGGCCTCACGCGCATCACGGACAAGCGCAAGCTCCGCCGCGACCGCTGCGACGTGTTCTCGACCGTCGCCGAGGGCATCAAGGGGAAACGCGCCGTCGAGTGGAACCTCGTCGATGCGATCGCGCCGCTCTCGCGTTGGAAGGAGTGCGTGACAGAGCGCGCGCGGAAGCTCGCCGCGTCGCAGCCGAAGAAGGAGGGCCCGGGCGTCGCGCTCGAAGCGATCGAGCCCGAGGCAACGCCGCTCGCGCACGGCACGCAGCTCACCTACCGCCACGTGACGCTGCGCATCGACTCGAAGGAGCGCACGGCGGAGCTCGTGATCACGGCCCCCGCGACGACGCCGAAGACGGCCGCCGACGCGCGCAAGGAAGGCGCTGCGTGGTGGGTGCTGCGCGCGTTCCGCGAGCTCGACGACGCGGTGTGCCGGCTGCGCCTGAACCACTCCGAGGTGGCGCTCGTGCTCCTGCGCGCGAAAGGACCCGCCGCGACCGTGCGCGCCACGGACGAATTGCTCGCCGCACACGCGACGCAGGGCGACTGGTTCGTGCGCGAGGTCGCGAACCTCGTGCGGCGCGTGCTCGAGCGCGTCGACCTCACCGCGAAGAGCCTCTATGCGATCGCCGACGAGGACACGCAGTGGTGCGGGACGTTCCTCGAGCTCCTGCTCGCGTGCGACCGTTCGTACGTGAAGCACGATCCCGGCACGCGCGCCGTGTTCGGCGTCACCGCGGCGAACGCGGGACTCTTCCCGATGCCGAACGACCTCACGCGCCTCGCCACGCGCTTCCTCGGCACGCCCGGCCAGGTCGCGACCGTGCTCGCGACGAACGGCGACTTCGACGCGGCCACCGCGGACGAGCTCGGCCTCGCGACCTTCGCGCCCGACGCGATCGACTGGGACGACGAGGTGCGCCTCGCGCTCGAGGAGCGCGTCGCCTTCTCGCCCGACGCGCTCACCGGCATGGAGGCGAACCTGCGCTTCGCCGGCCCCGAGACGATGAAAACCAAGATCTTCGGGCGCCTCTCCGCGTGGCAGAACTGGATCTTCCAGCGCCCCAACGCCGTCGGCGAGAAGGGCGCGCTCACGTGCTACGGCACGCCGACGAAGCCCGTCTTCAACGTCGAGCGCACCTGACGCGCTCCGCCACCACCGCACACCGCTCGAAACCCGCGAACGAACCGAGACCCCATGCCTGGAATCGACTACAGCCAGAAGATCCCGAACAACGTCGACCTCTCCTCCGACAAGCGCCTCCAGCGCGCGCTCGAGGAGTGGCAGCCCAACTACATCGAGTGGTGGAAGTCCGTCGGGCCGACCGACTTCAACACGAACGACGTCTACCTGCGCACCGCGATCAGCGTCGACAAGGACGGCTGGGCGCACTTCGGCTACGTGAAGATGCCCGAGTACCGCTGGGGCATCTTCCTGGCCGAGGCGGTCAAGGACCGCACCATCGGCTTCGGCGATCTGTACGGGCAGCCCGTCTGGCGCGAGGTCCCCGGCGAGCACCGCAACAACCTGCGCCGGCTCATCGTCACGCAGGCCGACACCGAGCCCGCGTCCGTCGAACAACAGCGATTGCTCGGCCACACGGCACCGTCGCTCTACGACCTGCGCAACCTGTTCCAGGTGAACGTCGAAGAAGGCCGGCACCTGTGGGCGATGGTCTACCTGCTGCAGACCTACTTCGGCCGCGACGGGCGCGAGGAAGCGGAGGAGCTGCTTCAGCGCCGCTCGGGCAACCCCGACCACCCGCGCATCCTCGGCACGTTCAACGAGCCGTGCGAGGAGTGGCTCTCCTTCTTCTGCTTCACGATGTTCACGGACCGCGACGGCACGTTCCAGTTGCTGGCGCTCGCCGAGTCGGGCTTCGATCCGCTCGCGCGCACGTGCCGCTTCATGCTCACCGAGGAAGCGCACCACATGTTCGTCGGTCAGACGGGCGTCGGCCGCGTCATCGAGCGCACGTGCGAGGTGATGAAGCAGCACCCGGGCAAGGACCCGAAGGCGTACGGCGCGATCCCGCTCGAGATCGTCCAGAAGTGGATCTACTTCTGGAACAGCTCGTCGAACGACCTCTACGGCGCCGAGGTGTCGAGCAACTCCGCGAACTTCTTCGGCGCGGGCCTGAAGGGCCGCGCGTACGAGGACCGCTACACCGAGCACAAGGCCCTCGATCAGAGCTACTCCGTCGACCGCTTCGTCGAAGGCAAGGTGAAGCGCGAGGAAGTGGCGCTGCGCAACGCGATGAACGAGGTGCTGCGCGACGAATACGTGAAGGACAACGAGAAGGGCATCGAGTACTGGAATCGCATCACGGAGAAGCAGGGCATCGACTTCCGCTTCCGCCTCCCCCACCGCCGCTTCCACCGCAAGATCGGCGAGTGGGCCGCGGGCCGTTTCGACATCGACGGCAACCCGCTCGACGAGGCGACGTGGCAGAAGCGCGTGGGTGAATGGCTCCCGACCGACGCCGATCGCGCGTTCGTGAAGTCGCTGATGAAGCCCGTGCGCGAGGCCGGCAAGTTCGCGAGTTGGATCGCGCCGCCCGCGAAGGGCGTCGACAACCGGCCCGCCGACTTCGAGTACGTGAAGCTCTGAACGGACGTTCACGCATCCGGCCGGTGCACGCTCCGCGTGGACCGGCCGGTTTCTTTCGCGCGCGTGATGCGGGCCGCGCAGCGCGCGCTCCGTGCGCTGCGTGCAGCGAGCTCGACTTCGGAGGCACTTCGGATGTGTCTTTCGAGCCGGCGATGGAGCGAGCTTTCCCGCACTTTGCCGCCCCGTGTTCCGCTCGCGTCCGGTACGACAGGAGCGCTCGTCGGCAGGGTGCGCGACCGTGGGGTTCGGCGCGGACCCCTTCGGGCATCGAGGAGACGGCATGTCGAGGGGAGACCATCGCGCTCATCGCGCCGTGGCGGAACGGTTGCGTCCGACGCGCGCGCGCGCGAACGCCCTGTTCCGCATCACAGTCGCGCTTTCGTGCAGCGCCACGCTCGCGAGCGCTCGACAAGGCGTCCAAGTCGCCACGTTCCGCCTCGCGGCGCCCGCCGCGGGCGAATTCGTCCTGCGCGCGACGCTGCCCGTGCCCCCGGGCACCTTCCTCCCCGAGAACGGCGGCAGCGCGTTCCACGTGCGCAACCCCGACGGTGCGATGGTGCCGGCGCAGACCGAGGTGGTGAGCCGCTACCCGCAGTCGACCGACGGCGCGGACGTGGTCGAGGTCCTCGCGCGCGTGCGCCGCCCCGCGGGTGCTCAACCGGGGGACGCGCTCACGTACCCCGTGCTCCTCGAACCGCACCGGCTCGAACAGACGGCACCGGGCGCGCAGGTCGCCCTCCTGCTCGCGACCACGCGCGCGGTGTACGCACGCGCGACGGACGCGTTCGGCCACGAGTACGTGGCGGACCTCTACGAGGACGTCCGCATCCCAGGCGGCGATCGCTACCGCGTCCTGCGCGCGGGTCTCGCCGCGCGCACCGAAGCGACGCACCAATCCCTGCGCGCCGTGGATCCGGAAACGGGTCCGCTCGGCACGCTGCCGCACCTCATGGGCGTGCACGCCTACTTCACGCAGTGGAGCGGCGAGGACTTCCTGTCGCTCGACCTGCGCGTGCACAATGCCGCGAGCGGCCAAGATCCCGCCACGCCGCTCGACGACGCGCTCCAAAAGCTCTACTTCGGGACCTTCGAGCTGCGGCTGCCGCACGACTGGGTCGTGCTCGACGCCTTCCCGAATCCCTACTTCGGCGCGCCGCTCACCGAGGGGAGCTTCCGGGTCTGGCCGATCGTGGCGCCGCTCGCGAACGGCAAGCTGCACGTCCTCCCCCAGATGGCGCAGTTCCAGCGCCGCCTCGTGATCGCGCACGACGACCCCGAGACGATCGCGCGCGCGCTCGTCGTGCTGCGCGAGGAGAACCTCGGGTACTGCGCGCCCGGCGCTCCGAGCAAGACCCGGCCCCTGTGGTCGTGGTGGAACGCGGGGACCGCGCGCTACTTCCCGCAGCGCCGGCGCATGCCCGACCTCGGCATGCTCGACACGGCGCAGCAGATCGCGAGCGATCAGGGGGCGCTCGCCGTGCGCCAGACACAGCTGGCGACCGGCTCGACCGGGCCGTGGCCCGCGCAGTCGGCGGGACTTGGATGGGCGCATCCGTGGGGCGTCACCGACGGCGGGATGGTCAGCGGCGACGAGATCTGGCTCTACGACGGCCTCACGACCGCGTGGTGCGCGTCGAACTCAGGCTACCGGTTCGCGGAGTTGCGGCACCGGATGTACGTCGATCGCCAGCGCAACGTGCTGTTCAACGCCCCGGGCAATCCGACGGCCGTGCACCAGTGGGTCGTGCACGATGCCGTGCACGGCGACTACCTGCCGGTGTGGTGGTTCAACGGCCCGATGCTGTGGGCGGCCGATCCGTTCGGCTTGAGCACCGCGCCGACGTTCCAGAACGACTGGGTCGCCGCGAACGGCAAGGCGCCCGCCTACGACGCCGAGCTCGGCGCCTACCAGTCGATCGACGAAGCGCACCTCGGGCGCTTCACGCACGACGCGAAGGTGCTCGTGTGGCTCGGCAACGACGCGCTCGCGAAGGACGACCTCCGCGGCCAGGCGGAGTCGTTCCACTTCGGCTATTCCGAGCTTCCGCAGGACATCTGGAACGGGACGATCGTCAGCGGGCTGCGCGCCTCGGAGACCTACGTCGCCGGTCATCCGGGGAACGGGTTTTCGTTCGGTCGCCGCGAGGGCTGGTGCCTCGACGCCGTGTGCGCCGCCTACTCCACGTCCGACGAGCTCTGGAGAGCGCGCAACCGCCCTTGGCTCGCGCGCGTCGTGAACGTGATCGAAGCGGGCCAGTCGACCTGCACGGGGACGATCCAAGCGACGCTGCTCTACAACGTGTTCAACGCGCAGTATCGCTGTCGGCAGTCGATCGAGGCCGCGATCGGCGAGCACGCGCTCGTCGCGCTGCGCGAGAGCGTCTTCGGCCGCGGCGACCCGGCCGCGTCGCAGTCCTTGAACCGCGTCCTCGCGAACTCGACGCGCGCGATGATCGCGCCGCTCTACTGGAGCTCCGCCGGCCATGCGCCGTGGTCCCTGATCGCCGTGGGACCGGGCGATTCGGCGCAGCCGCTCTATTGCAACTCCATCCCCGCGGACGGAAACGGCGGCAACGTCGACGCCTACCAGTGCTGGTCGTCGTTCGCTTACGGCTACGAGCTCGGCGGCGATGCGCAGTTCCTGCTCAAGGCGCAGGAGATGCTCGGCCAGAACCTTCGCTCGGGGCTCGAAGACCACGTGCTCGAGAACCTGAACAACCGCGCGGCGATCCTGGAGCTCGTGCAGCGCCTGCAGTGAGCGCGGCGCGGACCGCGCGCCTGCGCCGCTCGGAAGAAACGGCCGCCGAACGGGGATTCCCGGAGCCGCTCAAGATCGCGCTCCGCGCCCACCGATCCTGGCCCGAGACCAGAGCCTGGCAGGGCTCCGGCCGAAGGGACTCGCATGGCAGGCAGGGAAGCAGGCCGCGCACGCGCGCGAACATTGGATCGTCGTCGGCTCGCGGGCGCGAGCCTCGCGCTCGGACTCGCCGCGTGCGGCGGCGGAGGCAGCAGCGCCGGCGGCGGGCTGGGCGAGCACAGCTTCGCGCTCGAGGATCCGCCCGCGCTCGTGTTCGCGGAAGGCGACACGGTCGGCGCGCTCGAGGTGGCGCTCCCCGAGGCGGACAGCTTCGTCCTGCGCGCGACGCTGCCGCTCCCGAAAGGCGTGTACCCGCGCATCGACGGCGCGCAGCCGTTCTCGATCTTCCACCGCAACGCGGGCAGTTTCGCGGCGCAGGCGGAGATCGTCACCCGCTACCCACGCGCCGAGGACGGCGCCGACGTGGTCGAGGTCCTCGCGCGCGTGACGCGCCCCTCCGGATCGGCCGCGGGCGACCGCGTCCATTACTCCGTGCTCTACCAACCCGCGCCGGCGATCGCGTTCGCGCCCGACGCGGACGTCGCGGCGCTGCTCGCGGCGCCGGGCGCCCTGATCGCGCGCTCCCACGACTGCTTCGGCAACCTGTACCAGAGCGACGTGTGGACCGACGCGCGCGCCGCCTCGGGCACGCTGCGCGTCCTGCAGAGCGGCGTCGCGGCGGACCAGCGCGCGACGCACTCCGTGCTGCAACCCGAGCCCGCGGTCGAGGGCGCGACCGCGACGCTCCCGCACTTCTTCGGCGTGCACGCCTACCTGCGGCAGTGGCAGGGAGAGCCGTTCGTGTCGCTCGACCTGCGCGTGCACAACGCGCTCAGCGGCAAGGACGTCGAGACGCCCCTCGACGATCCGTTGCGCGAGCTCTACTTCGCCGACTTCGAGCTCTCCCTGCCGCAGGGCTGGGTCGTCTTGAACGCGTTCACGGACCCGTACTTCGGCGCCCCCTACGACGAGGGCGACCGCCGCGTGTGGCCGATCGTCGCTCCGATGGAGGACGGGACGCTGCACGTGATCCACCAGCAGGGCCAGTTCGAGCGCCGGCTCGCGCTCTGCAAGGTGGGCGAGGAGGCGAAGGCGCTCGCCTACCTGCGCGAGGAGCACCTCGCGTTCTGCCGCGACGGCGAGAACGCGGGCGGGATGCAGCTCTTCTCGTGGTGGAACGAGTCGACCGCGCGCTACTTCCCGCAGCGCCAGGCGCTGCCGTGGCTCGACGCCGCCGGCCTCGAGAACCTGCGCGCCGCCGACACGGGCGAGCTCGCCGCGCGCATGGGTCAAGTCGCGACGGGTTCGACCGGCGAGTGGCCCACGCAGTCGACGGGCATGGGTTGGGCGCATCCGTGGGGCGTCAGCGAAGCGGGCATGGTCAGCGGGCAGGAGATCTACCTGTACGAGGGCGTCGCGTGCGCCGCGGCCGCGTCGAACGCCGGCTACCGGATGATGCAGCTGCGCCACCGCATGTACACCGATCGCCAGCACAACGTGCTCTTCGATCTGGAGGGCGCGCCGACGCGCTGGGAGACCTGGGCCGTGCACGCGCCGGAAGGGAGCTACCTCCCGGTGTGGTGGTACAACGCCCCGATGCTGTGGGCGTCGGACCCGTTCGGGTTCGGCGCGGAGAACAACGCCGCGCAGAACGCGTGGGTCGCCGACAACGGCAAGGCACCCGCGTACCGAGACGCGCTGCTCGGCTACGACTCGATCGACCAGGCGCACCTGGTCCGCTACATGCACACGCCGAAGGCGCTGATCTGGATCGGCAACGACGTGCTCGCGAAGGAGGACGCGTGGGCGCAGGCGGAGGGCATCCTCTTCGCGTACACCGACCTCCCGCAGGACCTGTGGGGCGCCATCATGCCGACGAGCCTGCTCGCGGCGCAGAACTTCGTCGCGGCGCACCCGCACAACGGCGTCTTCTACGGCCGCGGCGAAGCGTGGGGCCTGGACACGGTGTGCACCGCCTATTCGACGGAGACGCCCGAGTGGCGCGCGCGCGTCCGCCCGTGGTTCGGCAAGGTGATCGCGCTGCTCGAGCGCGGACAGTCGAGCTGCTCGGGCACGATCCAGAACACGCCGCTCGGGAACGTCTTCGGGGGACAGTACGCCTGCCGCCAGTCGATCGAGGCCGCGATCACCGAGAACGCGCTCGTCGGCATGCGCGAGAGCGTGTATCGCGGCGACGACGCGACGCACGCGGCACAGGTGAACGGCGTCGTCGGACGCTCGATCTACGGCATGATCGGCCCGCTCGTGTGGACCAACACGTACCACGGCCCGTGGGCGCTCATCGGCGTGGGACCGGCGGACATCACGCGGCCGCAGTTCTGCGACTGGATCCCGGAGGACGGCAACTACGGGTTCGCCGACCACTACCAGATCTGGTCGTCGTTCGCCTACGCGTACCGGATGACGCAGGACGCGCGCTTCCTCGACAAAGCGAAGGAGGCCCTGGGCGTCGCCGACCTCCACGCCCTCGAACTCGACCCGCTCGAAAACCTCCACAACAAGTGCGCGCTGCTCGCGCTCAGCCAGAGGATGGCCCCGTGAAGTCCTTCTCACCGTCGGAAACGCCGCGCGAAGCGTTCCTCGAGCTCCTCGGCGATCTCCTCGCCCATGGCCGCCTTGGCGGCGCCGTCGTAATGGCCGTCGTCGGGGATCACGGAGAGGCGCCCCTCCGCGCGGCGCAGCGCGCGCAACGCGGGCAGGAGGTCGAGCACGGCGATCGAGCGTGCGTCGCAGGCCGCGCGCACGCGCGGCGTCGTTGAATCGACCGCGGCGTCGCGCGCCACGAGCGTCGCGAGCGGCAGGACGGCGATCAGCACTTCGAAGTCGTGGGCGCGGGAGAGCTCCACGAGACGGCCGAGCGCTCCGTCGAGACGCGTCCACGCCGCCTCCAGGTCCGCCGGCTTCGTCGCGGGCCACGTGCGGTCGATCCACGCGTCGTGGAGCTTCATCACGAGCGCGCTCCTGCGCGCGAGCTGGCGCATGCGCCAGTCGCGCCGCAGGTCGGCGCTCGCGGGTGCGTTCCAATCGAACACGATCGGACCGCTCGCCGCGAGCCGCCGCGCGAGTGCGTCCGTGTCGACGCGGTCGAGGTCGTTCGCGTACCAGCCGAGCACGACGACGTTCGGGCGGACGCGCGGGAGGAGCTCCTCGAGCAGCGCGAGCTCCTGCTCCGTGTTGTAGGAGCGGACGCCGCCGTTCCACACGCACGCGCGACGAGCGTCCGGTCCCGCGCGGCGCGCGAGCGCGCGCTCGAGCGCGCGCGGGAGCGTGTCCTCCTCCCCCACGCCCTGGCCGTACACGAGGCTGTCGCCGAGGACGAGCACGCGCGCGTCGTCCTCTCCCGCGTCGGCGTGCTCCGGCCCGCGCAGGCCGAGCGCGTTCACGGACACCTCCTGCAGGTAGGTGTAGTGCGCCGTGCCGGGCAGCATCTCGAACCCGCGCCGCGCGTTGGCGCGCACCTCCATCAGCGGCTCGCGCTCCGGAACGGGCGCCCCCCACACGATTCGGCACACGAGTTCACCCGCGAGCAGCGCGCCCGACGCACCGAGGGTGAGCGCGAGCCCTCTGCGCTTCCATCGGCGGCGGCCGGAAGAAGAAGCGTCCGTGTGGTTCCCGACGGTCGCGGACATGCGTGGCATTGTCCTCGACGAAGGCACTCGGTCCAGCGGTCCACCGAGATCGCCGCGCGGCGGCGCGCAGGCCGCTGCCCGTGGAACGGTCGTGCGCCATCTGCCATCCTCCGCGCATGAGCGCCGCGCGTGTCCTGGTCGTCAGCGAGAAGGTCCCGTGGCCCGTCGACGACGGCGGACAGGCGCGCACGTACAACGTCCTGAAGCGGCTCGCGAGCGCGCTCCCCGTGACGCTGCTCGGGCGCGCTCCGTCCGACCCCGCGCACACGACGCCCATCGAGGCTCTCGGCGTCGAGGTCGCGTGCTCCGGCCGCCGCGTCCCCGCCTGGCGCACGCCCGCGTGGGCCGCGCTGTCCACGGTCACGCGCGCGCCGCACCCGATGGGCAAGAACCGGTCGGGAACGATGCTGCGCGAGCTCCGCGCCCGCATCGAGCGGGGCGGCGTGACGGCCGTGCACTTCAACCACCTCGACACGGCGCAGTACGTCGAAGCGCTCGGGCCGCTCCGCGCGCGCGTGCTCTGCGTGTTCGACACGCACAACGTGCTGACGACGATGTACGAGCGCTTCCACGCGACGGCGCGGAACCCGCTGGCGAAGGGTTTTCTCCACCTGCAGTGGATGAAGATGAACCGCTACGAGCGCGCGATCATGAAGCAGATGGACCTCGTCTGCGTCTGCTCCGACCTCGAGCGCGCGCTCCTGCGCACGTGGGGCGTCGACCGGGTGCTGGTCGTGCCCAACGGCGTGGACACGGACTTCTTCGCACCGGAGAGCGACTCGATCACCGCGCGCGCGACGCCGCCGCTCGTCGTGTTCACGGGCGCGATGGGCTACGCGCCCAACGCGGACGGCGTGCGGTGGTTCCTCGACCGCGTGCTGCCCAAAGTGCGGGAGCGCGTCCCCGGCGTACGGTTCCGCGTCGTCGGCAAGGATCCGCCCGCCGACCTCACGGTGCGCGCGGTCGCGGGTTCCGTGGAGTTCACGGGCTACGTCGACGACGTGCGGCCGCACATGCGCGGCGCGTCGGTCTTCGTGTGTCCCCTGCGCATCGGGGGCGGGACGCGGCTCAAGATCCTCGACGCGATGGCGCTCGGACTGCCGGTCGTGTCGACGACGGTCGGTGCGGAGGGGCTTCAAGTGACGAACCACCACGACGTCGAGCTCGCGGACGACGCCGATGCCTTCGCCGACAACATCGCCGAGGTGGTGGCGAACGAACGGCGCGCGCGCCTCCTCGCGCAGCATGGTCGCGAGCTCGTCGTCGCGCGCTACGGCTGGGCCGGCGTCACCGCGCCGCTCGTCGAACGGCTCCGGGCGCCGGCCTCAGGGGGCTGACGCCCACGCGAAGAACTCGTCGAGCGCGCCGGCGAGGACGCGCGCGACCTTCGCGCTCGTCCGCCCCGTGCGCCGGTCGCGCACGTGCGGATCGCGTCCGGTCGCGTAGCGCCGAACGAGGCGCGCGCTCGTCGGCGCGGGACGCGCGAGCCGCGCGGCGAAGAGCGGATGCAGCCGCTCCTCTGCCGCCTCGCGCGGCGCGGGACACCACGCGAGCACCGAGGCGCGCGTCTTCCGGTGCACGAGGCGCGCCTCGCACAGAAGGGCGCCGGTGAGGCGGTCGCGCGCGTCGCGCAAGGGCCGCGTCTCGCACGCGATCTCGGCCGACGCCGGCCACGTGTTCTCGCGCGGGATGCGCAGGACCTCGACCGCGACGACCTCGCGCTCCTCCTTGCGCCGACCGCGCGCATGCGCGCCCGCCCGCGCGGCTTCGCCCGCGCGCACGAACGAATGCAGGCCCGCTTCCGCCGCGAGCAGCGCGTGGGCCCCCGCCCCCGCGATCGAGAGCGCGAGCACGTCTTCGTTCGCGTCCGGGCCGTGCCGGTCGTCCAGCACGAGCACCTCGAAGCCCGTCCGCTCCTCCCACGCCGCGTAGGCGCGCGCGAGCTGCTCCACCGCGCCGAGCGCCGACGCGCGCGGCTTCACGAGGCGCACGACGAGCACCGCGTCGCCGAGCCCGTCGGCGGTGTCCTGCGCGAGGAGGTGCGCGAGCCGCGCGCGCTCGAGTTCGAGCTCGTCGCAGCGCGCGGAGAGCCGCGTCGCGTCCCGCTTGTCCTGCGTGCGCAGCGCGTGCTCCGCGAAGCCGCGCGCGTGCTGCTCGAGGACGTTCACCGCGGGGAGCACGGCGTCGATCCGGTGCAACTCGTCGAGCGCGAGGAGCGCTGCTGCGCGGTCGCCCCAGAACGTGGAGGACTGCGTGCGGACCACGAGTTCACCGCGCCGCGCGCTCCACTTCGCGGAGCGCGCGAGGAGCTCCTCCGAGGCCGCCGCGAGCCGCGTCGCGCGCGCGCGCACGCTTTCGAGGCTGGCCGCGACGGCGAGCACGGGCGTGTGCGCTCCCGCCGTCTCGCCCTCGACGATCTCCGCGACGACGCGGCCGTCTTTCGCGCGCAGCGCGACGAGCGCGTTCGGGCCGAGCTCGCCGCGCGCGAGAAGGCGCGCGAGCGGGAGCAAGACCAGCCGCTCGATCGTGCGCTTGAGCGGCCGCGCGCCGAGTGCCGGCGAGTAGCCCTCGGCGAGCAGGAGCTCGACCAGCCCCGGATCGACGTCGACCGCGAGGTTGCGCCGCGCGATGCCGCCTCGGTCGAGGACGTTCGTTAGCTCGCGCCGCACGATGCGCTCCGCGGTCTCCAAGGCGAGAGGCTGGAAGTTCACGACGCGGTCGATGCGGCCGAGGAACTCGGGCCGGAACGAGCGACGGAGCTCGCGTAAGACCGCTTCCTTGTCCGGCGGCGGCGGCGGCGCCCCGCCGAAGCCGAGGCGCGCTTCCGTCGGCACCGCGGAGCCGACGTTCGACGTGAGGATCACGATCGTGCCGCGGAAGCTCGTCGTGCGCCCCGTGCCGTCGGTGAGCCTTCCCGCGTCGAAGACCTGGAGGCACAGGTCGAACACGTTGAGATGGGATTTCTCGATCTCGTCGAGCAGCACGACGGAGAACGGGTGCTCGCGCACGGCACCGGTGAGCAGGCCGACCTTGCTCGTGCCGCCCGTCAGGCGCTCGAAGGCCTCGGGCGTCGCGTACTCGCTCATGTCGAAGCGCAGGAGGCGGCCCGCGTCGCCGAACAGGTGCTCGGCGAGCGCGCGCGCGAGCTCCGTCTTGCCGACGCCCGTGGGTCCGACGAACAGGAGCACGCCCATCGGCTTGTGCGGGTCCTGCAGCCCCGCCTTGATCAAGGTGAGCAGGTCGAGGACGACGTCGACGGCCTCCTTCTGCCCCATGACGCGCGACTCGAGGAACGCGCGCGTGCGTTCGAGGTCGAGCGGCACCGCGTCGTCGAGGAAGTCGACCGGGATCCCGGTGACCTTCGAGACGGTGTCGAGGACGTCGCGCTGCGTGAAGCCCGCCGTTCCGGTGCGCTCGAGCACGGAGCGGAGCAGCGTGGCGCTGCGCCCCGGCTGCGCGACGCTCTGGAAGTAGGTCTCGGCCGATTCGTGCAGCGCGGCGAGCGCCTCGGCGTTGGGGAGGACGCCGTGCTCGAGCGCGATCGCCTCGAGGACGC
The DNA here is from genome assembly GCA_016220035.1 of Planctomycetota bacterium. GTDB lineage: Bacteria > Planctomycetota > UBA1135 > UBA1135 > JADJNY01. The sequence goes on from JACRIO010000093.1 coordinate 20,724, forward strand.
CGAGCGTCTCCTTCCGGTCCGCCGCGCGCACCATCACGGTCGCGAACACGCGCGCGAGCGCGGCACTCTTGCCGAGGCTGCCGCGAAAGCCCTCGGGCGTGCTCTCGCCGAGGAGCGCGATCGAGCCCGACTCGAGCTCGGGCGCCAGCATCGACGCCATGTTGAGCTCGGAGTCCTCCGCGCGGCCGCCCATGGCGAGCTCGTGCGCGTTGGGCACGTAGAGCACGACCTTGCGGGGCGCGCGTGCCTGCGCCACGAGGTCGCGCACGCGCGTCTGCCACTCGCCGAGGTACTTCGTGCCCGCGAGCAGGTCCGACGGCGCGACGCGCACGACGATCCAGCCTGCGTGGAGCGCATCCAAGCGGTGCGCGAGCTCGTGCACGAGCGCCGTCTTGCCGACGCCGCTCTCGCCGAGGAGCACGGCGGTGCGCGCGCCCTTGCCCGTGAGCCTCTCGACCAGCGTGTCCACCGCGCGGTCGACGCCGTGCGCGCGCGGAAGGCGACCCGCGCGCGCCTCCGCGCAGAGGTCGAGGCCGAACGCGCGCAACTTCTCGGGATCGGCCGCGTCGACGACGGCGTCCTTCGCCGCCGTGGGCTCGCCTGCGCGCTGCTCGAGGAAGGTCTCGAGCACGGGGAAATCCTCGGGCCCCCGCTCGCGGATCCGCTCGCGGGCGCGCGCGCACGTCTCGACCGAAGGCTCCGCGAGGCCGGACGGCCAACCGCCGCCGAGCCGCTTCTCGAGCAACGCGGCGAGGCGCTGCGCGACGCGCCAGCTCGTCATCGGGTGTGCGAGCTCGCCGAGGAGCGCGTCGAAGTCGACCTTCGCGTGGACCGAAGCGAGCGCGTCCTGTGCCGCGATCTGCACGTCCCAGTCCGAGTCGTGCTTCATGCGGTCGAGCGCGAACGCGACGCACGCCGGCCGGCTCGCCGCCGCGCGCACCGCCGCCTCGCGCACGCGCCACGCGCGATCGAGCACGAGCGCGCGCACGAGCTCGTCCGCGCCGAGCGAGGGATCCTTCGACAGCGCCCACGCGAGCGTCCAGCGCACGTACTCGGACCTGTCGGACGCCATCCCGAGCGCGCGCTCGACGAGCCCGCCGTCGCGCCGCAACACGCACGCGCGCAACGCCGCGCCGCGCACGGAGGGATACGGATGCTCGAGTAGCGCGAGCACGTCCTCCACCCCCGCATCCGACGACGCCAACGCCGCCGCGAGCTGGTGCAGCGCCGTCCCGTGGTCGTTCTCGCGCGACGGCTCGACGCCGGCGGCGATCAAGTCGCGGACGAGTCCTTCGATGCGGGGGGGCATCGCAACACGTTACCCGCGCTCCTCGGCGGAGAAAACGCGGGGCGCACAGCCTCGGGTTCGGGCGCAGCCCCGAGCCCGCGGTCCCAACTTCGATTGGGCGCACAACTCGCTTCGACCTCGAAGCGTGCCGGCACGAACTGGACCCGTCCTGGCCCGAAGCCGAATCCACGTGCGTCCTCCGAGTCCGGCGAGTCGGGTTGCGGGCGCCCGCCCACGCAGGCGAGGACGAGGGCCGAGGAGCGAGCCGGTCGGCCGGGATCCACGACGCGAAGGGGGATCGCGACAGCGTCGCGCACGCGCGCAGCGGCGCGGTCGTGGCCCGTGAACGAAACCTGGCAAGGCAACCGAGGCCACCGCGGTCCGAGCCCGCGGCCTGCGCTTCGCGCCAGGCGTGTCACGCCTCCGGCCGGAAGCGCGCACCAGCCTGCGGAAGGACGCGTCCCTCGAGGAGCAGCTCCACGGCGGATTCCCATACGATGCTGTCGGGCGACCACGAGCTCCGTGCGATCGCTCTCGAACCTACCCCGTGCCGGCCGTCGGCGTGCCGCGCGGCAGATCGCGGATCGAAAGCAGCCCGCGCCGCCGCCACCCCGTGGTGAGCAGCCACGTGCGCGCCCTCGCGAGCCACGTCTCGCCGCCGCGGATCTCCTTCCAGCCGTCGAACCAGGCGGCCGACGTGCAGGGATCGAGGAGCTCGCTCACCATCGCGCCGTGCCTGCGCGCGTTGCCGAACACGTAGGCGAGCACGTGGCGCACGTCGCGCGGCGCCCGGAGCTCGCGCGCGTGGTAGCGGTCGGCGAACAGCGCGCCCGAACGCCCGAGGAATCGATTCACCGCGTGCGCGAGCCGTACGGCGAGCCCCTTCATGCCGCGCGCGAGCGCAATCTCGCTCTCCGCCTCGCACACGAGGTGCACGTGGTTCGACGCCGCGCCGTAGTGCACGACGCGCAGGCCGAAGCGTTCCGCTCCGTCGCGCAAGCAGACGCGGAGGACCGCGTGCACGCCGCGCGAGCGCAGGCTCTGCACGCCGTCGACGACGCGCAGCGTGACGTGCAGCGGATGCCGCCCCGACAACTTCGGCCGCAGTCGGTGCGGAACGAGCGGCCGCGGCGCGACGCGCTTGCGTCCCGCGCCGGGGCGCACGCCGCCGCGTTGCTTGAACTCGAGGGTCGACTGTTGGATCACGCGCTTCATCTCTCTATTCACTCGACGTCTCTACCCACGAACGGTGACCGAGTTTCTCGGAGAAGTTCGCGCGTGCGACAACCCGAACACTCGCGCGTCGAATGACATGCCTCCGATGGATCGGACACTCCGTCGCGCATCACGGCAGTTCGTCGTGATCGCGCGCGACCTGCGCCACGCACCTGCGCTCGAGCGATGCGAGCTTCGCGACGTCGCACACGCGCCCCTCGGTGCAGCGGCTCGGATGCGGTGCCGCGCGGGAACGGACTCGAGTGATTGGGCAGACACCTCGAGGTCCACCCGGACGTCGGAAGGACGACTCGACGACGAGCTGCGCTCCGGCTGGACCCCCGGGAACCTTCGCCAGAAGCCCCGGCGTTCGTGCACCCTGCCGACACACCGTGCCGACACCGCGCCGGCACACCGCGAGGCGGCTCGCGACCGTGGATCCATGGGAGCGTCGGAAGAGAGGGACACCAAGGTCGACGGGGGCGCAGAGACAGACGACCTTCAGTGCCTCCGAGTCCGCGTCGAGTGGCTGGTGGCGGGCGAGCGAGCTACGCTCCGTCGCGCATGGCGATCCTCCCCCGCCGAACAGCTTCGCTGCGCGCATGGGCCATCGTGACCGCGAGCATCGCGACGGCGACGCAACTCACCGGCTGCTTGGACGGATGTAGCCACCTCGCGCGTCCGGAGCGGACGAAGCAGACCATCCTTCCGAAGCACGTGATCGGGACTTGGAGCTACGGGTACGACGAAGCGCGCGTCGAGATCCACGAGGATGGGACGTTTCACCAGCGAACTCGAACGAAGGACCGCAAGTCGATCCACGAGCACGACGGCCGCTGGACGTTGGACGGCGCCTGGATCGAGTTCCGACCCTTCTACTTCGACGCATGGTCGGGGCCCGACGAGCCCGACGACGCGGGCTCCTTCTAGATGACGGACTGGCGCGGGCCGGAGCTCGACATCTTCGGCGGTGGCGTCAACGACCAGGACTGCTGGAACCTCTGGACGCGTGTCGAAGCACTCAACCCGAAGTGATCTCGAGGAACAGCGCGTCCGCGCTGGGCACGGGGAACGGGAGTCCATCTTCCTGGAGGCCTTCGAGGTGCAGCGCGAGCGCTGCACCCATCCTGCGCAGGACCAACGCTCGCGTCTTCCCCGTCGCGACGCACCCGGGGACGTCAGGTGAATGCGCGCGGTAGCCCGACCGCGCGCGCTCGAGCACGACGAGGTAGCGCAGGGACTTCGCCTTCGGACGCGCGCGACGCTTCGAAGGGCTCATCCGAACTGGATCCCCTGCGCCAGCGGCAGCTCGCGCGTGCCGTTGATCGTGTTCGTCTGGCGGCGCATGTAGGCCTTCCATGCGTCGCTGCCGGATTCGCGGCCGCCGCCCGTGTCCTTCTCGCCGCCGAACGCGCCGCCGATCTCGGCGCCGCTCGTGCCGATGTTCACGTTCGCGATGCCGCAGTCGGAGCCCGTCGTCGAGAGGAAGCGCTCGGCGTTGAGCACGTCGCGCGAGAAGATCGCCGACGCCAGGCCCTGCGGCACGCCGTTGTGTTTCGCGATCGCCTCGTCGAGGCCTTTCACACGGACGAGGTAGAGGATCGGCGCGAAGGTCTCCTTCTGCACGCACGCGTACTCGTTCTCGGCGCGCACGATCGCGGGCCGCACGAAGTGGCCCTTCTTGAGCTTGCCGGGGAGCGCGAGCACCTCGCCGCCGTAAACGACCTTGCCGCCCGCCTTCTTCGCGAGCGCGAGCGCCGCCTGCATGTTGTCGACGGCGACTTGGTCGATCAGCGGGCCGCACAACGTCCCCTTCTTCATCGGGTCGCCGATCGGGATGCCGGCGTAGGCCTTCACGAGCCGCTGCTCGAGCTCGCTCGCGACCTTCTCGTGCACGAGGACGCGCCGCGTCGTCGTGCAGCGCTGGCCGGCCGTCCCCACCGAGCCGAAGACGATCGAGCGCAGCGCCATGTCGAGGTCCGCGTCGTCCATCACCACGATCGCGTTGTTGCCGCCGCACTCGAGGATCGCTTTCGCGAAGCGCGCGCCGAGGCGCGACGCGACGTGTTTCCCGACCTCGGACGAGCCCGTGAACGACACGAGCGGGAGGCGCGGGTCGTCGACCAGGCGCTGCGCGACGTCCTGGTTGGTCCCGATGCAGAGCGTCGCGAGCGCGCCGAAGCCCTCCTCTTCGAGCACGCCGCGGCACACGTTGGTCATCGCGATCGCGGTCAGCGGCGCCTTGGGCGACGGCTTCCACACGCACGCGTCGCCGCACACGAACGCGAGCATCGCGTTCCACGCCCAGACCGCCGCGGGGAAGTTGAACGCCGTCACGACGCCGACCACGCCGAGCGGATGCCACTGCTCGCGCATCGCGTGCCCGGGGCGTTCGCTCGGCATCGTGAGGCCGTAGAGCATGCGCGACTGCCCCACCGCGAAGTCCGCGATGTCGATCGCCTCCTGCACCTCGCCGAGGCCTTCCTGGAGGATTTTCCCGACCTCGAGCGTCACGAGCTTCCCGAGCGCGTCCTTCTTCACGCGCAGCTCGTTCCCAATGCGCCGCACGAGCTCGCCGCGCTTGGGCGCGGGGACGGTGCGCCAGCGCTCGAAGGCTTCCACCGCGGCGGCGACGCACGCCTCGTACTCCTTCGCGGTGGCCTGCCTCACGGTTCCGAGCAACTCGCCGGTCGCGGGGTTGCGGCTCTCGAGCTCGGGGCCCGAGGTCTTCAGCCAGCGGCCGGCGTAAGCGCCGGAGTGCGGCCCGTCGATGCCGAGTTCACGGAGGACGTCGTTCGTGGAGGCGTTCGCGGTGGTCGTCATGGTGCGCAGGAGGATAGGGAGCACGCCCCGCGCGCGCCACGGCGCCGCTGCGAGCAGGGCTCTTCCACCCATGCCCGATCCGGTACGCTTCCCCGCGCATGTCCCGCGCCACACCGCGTCCGCCGCGCCGCACGGCCCGGCGCCTCCTGCTCGTGCTCGCGAGCGTACTCCTCGGCGCCGTGATCGCGGAACTCGGCCTGCGCGTCGTGCTGCGTCTCCGCGGCGAGCCGTGGAGCGTCGAAGCGGCGGAAGCACGCGTGCGCGGCCTCGCGACGTCGATGCAGGCGAGCCTGCCCGATCCGGAAGCGCGCCCCGCCGCGCCGAGCGCGGAGGAGACGCACATCCTCTCGCCGTACTACGGCGTCGAGCGCGAAACCGACGCGCTCGAGCTCGAGCGCCAGGCGCAGGCCTTTCGCTCCGGCGCGTACGACGACGCGTTCGTCGTGGTGACGCTCGGCGGGTCGGTGTGCGCGCTCACGTTCAACGAGCAGCACGCGCGTGTCCGCGCGGCGATCGCGGCCGATCCGCGCTTCGCGGGCCGGCGGGTGGAGGTCGTCAACCAGGGCCGCGGCGGCTTCAAGGCGCCGCAGCAGGCGACACTCTTCGTCTATCTGCTCGCGCTCGGCTGGCGACCCGACGCCGTGATCGAGGTCGACGGCTTCAACGAGGTCGCCGTCGCGAACAGCAACTGGAAGAGCGGCGTGCACCCGGTGCACCCGATGTGGGGCTACTGGAGCGTGCTCGCGACGGGCACGTCCGACCACGGGCGCGAGCTCCTGCTCGCGGGCGAGTGCGTCGCGCTCTCGAAGGAGGGCGTCGTGTGCGCGGAGGAGTTGCTCGGGAACGGCACGCTCACGAGCGCGCTCCTCGGGCGCTTCGGGCTGCGGCGGCTCGCGCGCCTCCAGTCGGAATGGGCGGCGGCACAGACGCGGCTCGCCCAGTACTACCTCGAACAACCCGGCGCGCGCATCGCGCGCGGCCCCGCGTTCGCCGCGGACGAGGAAGGCGCCTTCCGCCAGTTCGTCGCGACGTGGTCGGAGAACTCACGCGCGCTCGCGGCGCTGTGCGCCGAGCACGGGATCGCGTACCTCCACGTCTTGCAGCCGACGATCCACGACGAGGGCTCGAAGCCGTTGACGCCGGACGAGCTCGCGAGCGCGGACGGCCCGAAGCCGTGGATGAAGGGCGCGAAGCTGGGCTACCCGATGCTGCGCGAGGCCGGCCGCGCGCTCCTCGAGGACGGCGTCGCGTTCGAGGACCTCTCGCTGCTCTTCCGCGACTTCCGCGAGCCGACCTACTTCGACATGTGCCACTTCCGCGGGAATGGGCAGGAGCTGTTCGCCGACGCGATCGTGAAGGCGTTCCTCGCGCGCCTGCCGAAGGAGCTGCCGCCGCGGCGGACCTGGAAGCGGGCGCGCTGAGAGCGCACACGATCGGCATTCAATGCGTGTCGAGGACGCGCTGCGCGTGCTCCCTCAGCATGCGAAGGAGCTCCGCGCACTGAGGCGCGTCGATCGTGGCCTGCGTCAGCGTCGCCGCCGCCGCTTTCCCGAACCGCGGATCGTCGAGCACGCGTGCGAGGAGCTCGAACGCGGGACGACAGTCGCCGCCCGGCCACGCGCCGCGATCGAGCGCGAGGAAGCTCGCGCAGAGACTACCGAGCCGGACGTCCCCGGGGAGCGTCGTCGAGCGGAGGAGCGACTCCATGTACTCGAGCCGCCGCGCGGCGTCCTTCTCGACGACGAGCGCGACCGCCGCAGCGCGCTCGATCTGGCGCGCACTCCCACCCAGGCACCCACGACCACCCTCGGCGACGAGGTGCAACGCGACCGGGTCGCCATCTGTGGCGAAGAGCTCGAGGAGCTGCACCGGACCGTCGCTGCGCTCGGGGTCGAACATCTCGCGCGCCGTCATCGACGCGAGCACGCGCTGCGCCCACGCTGGATCGGCGAGACGCGCAGCGCGGAACGCATCGAGCAGGATGCACGTTTCCCGCAGGCTCGGGCACGCGGCCTGGAAGCGCGCGATCCAGGGCCAGAACGCGCGCGAGTCGAGGTGCACGCAGACCGCGCCCAGCGTGCGCCCTTCGAACGTCGGAGTGGCGGCGCCGGTGCAGAGTGCATCCGCGACCGCCTCGGGGTTGGGGACACCGTCATGCGCGAGCGCACGATCGAGGCACTCGAGGCGCGCGGCGAGCGCGGCGTCACCCTCGAAACACGCGCGCCATGCATCCGGGGGCGGCGCGACGCGATCGTGATCCGGAACATCCGCTGTCAGGGGCGCTCGCCGCGCGTCTTCCCGGCCCTGCAGCCCCGCCGTCCTGCGCTCCGCAAGTGGAGCACGCACCGCAGCATGCTCGCGCGCGTCCGCGGCAGCGTGCTCGCTCGGGTTCGGCGCCTGGAAGGACTCCGGCGCCACGGCGAGCAGCCAGATCCCGATCAAGGCGAGGATCAGGACGACGACGACTGCCCACCGACCGATGCGGCGGTGGGACGGCTCGCGTCGGGAGCGCGCGTCCACGGCGTCACTCGACCCAGTCGTCGCTCCGGAACGACGACGCCGGCAGGCCCGCGGAGTTGAACAGCGCGCCGAGGTCGGACGCGTGGAAGGCGTAGCGCACGGCGATCGGCGTCGGGACCTCGGGTGAGCTCACGACGAGCGCCGCGCCGTCGACGCGCGCGTTCGCGGGGTGGAACACGCGGTCCGCGCCGGCGAGTTCGAACAGCGCGTCCTTCGTCGGGCGCAGTTCGAGCCCTTGTGCGTCGTCGAGGTGGACACGAACGGAAGCGCCCTCGAGCGTGAGCGCGCGAAAGCTCGGTCCGCGGTCGACGATCTCCTCGCGGCCGTACACGCGGCGCAGCGCGGTGCGCGCGAGGCGTTCGCCGACGCTCTGCTTGTCGCGCGGATGGATGTCGTCCTTCTCGCCGACGTCCATGGTGACCGCGACGCAAGTGTTCGCGAGCTTCAACGCGCAGAGCTGCGCCGCGCGCAGGCGCGCCGCCTCGCCGCGGTCGCCGTCGTAACGGAAGGGCGCGATCTGCACGAAGTGGAACGGCAGCTCGGGCGAGCGGAACGCGGCGCGCCAGTCCTCGATCAGCGCGGGGAAGAGCGTCTCGTACTGCTGCGCGCGGCCCACGTTGGCCTCGCCCTGGTACCAGATCACGCCGGCGAAGCTCGCGCGGCGCAGCGGGTCGATCATCCCGTGGAAGAGCGAGCTCGGCATCCACGGAGACAGCGCCTCGGTGCTCGGGAACGCGCCGAGCGTGCTCATCGGCGTTCCAGCGCGGAGCTCCCACGTCCCGGCGAGTGCCTGACCCTGGCCCGAAACGACGTCGCGCGGGCGCAGCTCGAAACCGCGCGCGTCGCCGGTCATCCCGCCTGCTCCGCCCGTGTCGACGACGCGGAGCGCGAGTTCCAACTGCGGAAAGCTGCGCTGCGTGAGCGCCGCCGGCACGACGTAGTGGCGCGCTTCGTTCCAGTGCCCCATCGCGTGCGTGCGGCCGACCACGACGCCGTCGACGAAGGCCGTGTCCATGTCGTCGATCGCGCCGAGATCGAGCAGGAGCTCCTTCCCTTCCCACTCCTTCGGCAGCGTCACGAAGCGCCGACACCACGCGACGCCGTCGAAACCCGCGAGCGCGCCGCTCCACAGCCCGGGCACCGCCTGCTCGCGCCAATCCGCGGCCTTCGTCTTCGCGAGGGCGCTCACGGGCTCCTGCGCATCGAGCTTCGTCCACCACGCCGCCTGCGCGCGCAACGCCGCCGCGGCGCCCTCGCCCGGGTGCTCGCGTTCGCGCCGCACCTTCGCGAGCGCCTCCGCGAAACCGCCGTGCCGCTCGATCGCCTCCTCGGTCATCCACGCCTCGGCCGGCGTGCCGCCCCAGTCCGCGGTGACGAGCCCGATCGGCACGCCGAGCTCGTCGTGCAGGCGTTTCCCGAAGAAGAACGCCGTGGCCGAGAAGCGCGCGACCGAGTCGGGCGTCGCGACCTTCCACGCGCCCTCGACGTCCTCCTCGGCGCGCGCGGAGATCGCGTTCCGCACGTCGAAGAGGCGCATGCGCGGCAAGTCCGCGCGCGCGGCCTCCGCCCTCCAGTCCTTCACGCCGCCGAACCCGCCCGGCACGTCGCCGACCCACATCTCCATGTTCGACTGGCCCGAGCCGAGCCACACCTCGCCGACGAGGACGTCCTCGATGCGCTTCGACTCGCCGTTCGAGCGCACGTCGAGCGTGAACGGCCCACCCGCGGCCGGCGTGCGCACGCTCGCGAGCCAGCGTCCGTCGGCGCGCGTCGACGTGCGCGCGACGCTCGTGCTCCAGCTCGGCGCGACCTCGACCGAAGCGCCCGGCGCGCTCCAACCCCACACCTGCACGTCGCGTTCGCGCTGCAGGACCATGTGGTCGGCGACGAAGCTCGGCAGGCGCAGCGCGGGCGCGGGCGGCGCGGCTTCGGGGACCGGCGCGGGGCGCGCGCACGCGGCGAGGAGGAAAAGGAGCACGGTTCGGCGATGCATGCGGGACCTCGTGGGTTCGACGCGGGACGATAGCGCGGGAGGGGTTCGAGTTCGCGCTCGATTCCGCGCGCGCAACGAGCGGTGAAGTGCTGTGCGAGCTCGAGGTCATCGGCGCCGACCTCGCGAGCCACGCCTACGACGCGCTCCTCGGCCGCGACGTGCTCGGTCGCGCGGTGCTCGTCCACACGGGCGAGCTCGACAGCTTCTCGCACGCATTCTGAGCTCGTTTTCGGCTCCGGATCGCGTACCCCGGGTCCGGACGATCGACGCCCCGCGACCGCGCCGCTATCTTGTTCGCCCTCTCATGGCCGACAAGATCATCTACCAGCTCCAGGACCTGAAGAAGTACTTCGGGCAACGCGAGGTGCTCAAGGGCATCACGCTCTCCTTCCTCGAAGGCGCCAAGATCGGCATCATCGGGCCGAACGGCGCCGGCAAGTCGACGTTGCTCCGCATCATGGCGGGCGTCGACAAGCAGTTCGAAGGCACGGCCAAGGCCGTGGGCGACCTCTCGATCGGCTACCTCGCGCAGGAGCCGCCGCTGAACGAGGAGCTGAACGTCCTCGGCAACCTGCGCGAGGCCGTGAAGCCCTTGCTCGACATCGAGAAGCGCTACCACGAGCTCGCCGAGGCCGGCGACATGGGCGACGAGTTCATGCACCTCTCCGAGCTCATGGAGCACAAGGAGATCTGGGAGCTCGACAGCCGTCTCGAACAGGCCGCGGAGGCGCTGCAGCTCCCGCCGCTCGACGCCGACGTGAAGAAGCTCTCGGGCGGCGAGCGCCGCCGCGTGGCGCTCGCGAAGCTGCTCATGGCGCACCCCGACATGCTGCTGCTCGACGAGCCGACCAACCACCTCGACGCCGACACGGTCGAATGGCTCGAACACCATTTGAAGGAGTACCACGGTGCTGTGATCCTGATCACGCACGACCGCTACTTCCTCGACAACGTCGTCGGCTGGATGCTCGAGATCGAGCGCGGCCGCGGCACGCCGTACAAGGGCAACTACTCCGAGTACCTCGCCGCGAAGGCGAAGATCAACCAGGAGCGCGCGAGCAAGGACGCGGACCGCGAGCGGACGATCGACCGCGAGCGCGAATGGCTCGGCCAGTCGCCGTCCGCGCGGCGCAAGCGTTCGAAGTCGCGCATGGAGCGCTACAAGCAGCTCCTCGAAGAGAAGGCCGATGCTGCCGTCGACATGGTCGAACTGCGCATCCCGCCCGGGCCGCGCCTCGGCGACAAGGTGATCCTGTTCGATCACGTCACGAAGGGCTACGGCGACCGGACGCTCATCCAGGACCTCACCTTCGAGATGAAGCCCGGTTCGATCCTCGGCATCGTCGGCGCGAACGGCATGGGCAAGACGACGCTCCTGCGCATGATCCGCGGGCAGGAGAAGCCCGACAAGGGCACGGTCACGATCGGCAGCACCGTGCTCCTGCGCTACCTCGACCAGTCGCGCGCGATTCTCGACGACGCGAAGTCGGTGTACGACAACATCACCGAGGGCAACCCGCAGATCGCGTACGGCGGCAAGGTGCTCGACGGCCGCGCGTACGTCGCGCGCTTCAACTTCAAGGGCGAGGACCAGCAGAAGCTGCTCGGCGAGTGCTCGGGCGGCATGCGCAACCGCGTGCTGCTCGCGAAGATGCTGCGCGAGCCGGCCAACGTGATCCTGATGGACGAGCCGACGAACGACCTCGACCTCGACACGCTGCGCGTCCTCGAGGAGGCGCTGCAGGAGTACACGGGCTCCGCGATCGTGGTCAGCCACGACCGCTACTTCCTGAACCGCGTCGCGACGAACATCCTGTCGTTCGAGGGCGAGGTCGAGGACGAGAAGGGCCCCGAGATCCACTTCTTCCCCGGCGACTACGAGGAGTACCACGAGTGGCGCGAGAAGGACCGCGCGAAGCGCGGCGTGGGCGCCGTCTCGAAGGCCGGGAAGTACCGCAAGTTCCTGCGCGAGTGACGCGCTGCCCACCGATGAACGGCCCGCGGCTCTACACGACCGAGGAGCTCGTGTTCGCGCCCGAGGTGGCGCTCGCGCGCGCGATCCTCGCGAGTTACGTGCCGTGGAACGCTGCACAGCGCGCGGAGAGGGAGCGCATGCTGCGCTTCGTCGACGAGCACCCGGAGGACGCGCACCAGCGCACGCTCCTCGTCGGCCATCTCACGGCGTCCGCCCTCGTCATCGACTCCACCGGCGAGCGCGCGCTGCTCACCCACCACAAGAAACTCGGCCGCTGGCTCCAACTCGGCGGCCACTGCGACGGCGACGCGAACCTGCCCGGCGTCGCGCTGCGCGAGTGCATCGAGGAGAGCGGCATCGCGGGCCTCGCGATCGACCCCGTGCCGCTCGACCTCGACGTGCACGTGATCCCCGCGCGCAAGGACGAGCCCGAGCACCTGCACCTCGACACGCGCTTTCTCGTGCACGCGCCGACGGACGCGCGCGAGGTCCTCAGCGACGAGTCGATCGCGCTGCGTTGGTTCCGCCCCGAGGAGCTCGCGACGATCCCGACGGACGATTCGGTCCACCGCCTCTTCGAGCGGGCATTTCGCGCGCACTGACCCGCGCTTCACCGCGCGGCGCGCGCCAAGGTCCAGATCGGGAGCGGCACGCAGCGCACGAAGACGAGCGCGCCCAACGGCGCGTAGGCCGTGACGGGGAGCGCGGACTCGAGCGCTTGGAGGCCGCCGCCGAGCGCCGTGGCGCCGAGCATGCCCGTCGCGGCGCCGTAGCCGATCGCGAAGACGAAGATCAGCGCGGGCACGAGCCGGCGCGGCCAGAGGCAGAGGAGCGCGGGCACGACGAACAGGAGTCCGCACGCAGCGCCCATCCCCCACAGCTTCGGGTCGGCGAGGAACCACTCGGTGCGCGCGCCGCGTTCCCAAGGCGCCGGCTCGTAGGCACCGACGGAGCGCCTCGGGAGCGCCATGAGGAAGAACACCCACAGCCAGCATCCCGTCGAACCTGCGATCGTCGCGAGGACGATTGCGAGGACGCGCGCGAGGCCGGTCGGTTCCTTCAGCGTCTTCATCGTGAACTCCTCGTCCACATCGGGAGCGGCACGCAGCGCACGATGAGGAGCGCGCCGAGGGTCGCGATGGCCGTGGCCGCCATCGCGTACAGGAGGTGGAAGCCGCGGTCCGCATTCACGAGCAGGATCGACGCCGTCGCGGCGGCGTAGCCCACGCACAGCACGAAGGCGAGCGCCGGCGCGAGACGCCGCGACCAGAGACATGCAACCGCGGGCAACGCGAGGAGGATCCCGCACTCGGCGCCGAACAACCAAACCTCGGGGCGCACGAGCGCCCAGGCGCTCCCCGCTCCCATCGATTCTCCGCCGAACGACAAGAGCACGGACGCCCAGATCCAGCAGCCGATCGAGCCCATCACGGACGCGAGCACGATCGCGAGGAAGCGCGCGAGCGGGTTCGCGCTCTGCATCGCCGAGTTCGAGTGCCGCTCCATGCGATTCAACCTCGCGGCCGGGACGTCAGAGCGTGATCACCTTCGCCGCGCGGTCGAGTTCGCTGAGGATCGTGTCCATGTCGGACACCTTGCCTGCTGCGGGCGTGATACCGAAGTGCGCGAGGCACGTTCCGCACGGGACGAGGTCGACGCCGCGCTCCCCCGGCATCCGAAGCTCCGCGAGCACGGATGAGTCCTGCGCGACGAGCTTCACGCCCGAGTTGAGCAGCACGATCGCCTCGAACCCGCCGAGCGCGATCGACTTTTCGAGGAACGTGCCGAGGAGCTTCTGACCGAGGGCCCGGTCGCCGTGGCGCATCGGGTCCTGGCTCAGGACGACGACGGAGTGCATGGCGCGAGTGTCGCACCGCGCGGAGCCTTCGTCACTACGCTCGCCGGAGCACCGCTCACCGCGCGAGGGCTTCCACGAGCTCCGCGCACCACGTTGGGACCACGTCCACGGCGCGGCCGGCGCGGAACTCGTCGCGTGGGTCGAGGTTCTCGGGCGCCTCGAGGCCCAGCACGAACGTTCGTGCGTGGAGCGCGCGCGCCGTCGCGAGGTAGCCGGCCGCGGGCCACACATGACCGCTCGTCCCGATCGCGGCGAAGTGCGTGCAGCGCGTGAGCCGCGCGTCGATCGCGTCGAGGTGGTACGGCAGCTCCTCGAACCACACGACGTCGGGCCGCATCCGTTCGAACCCGCACGCGGCGCACGGCACGAACGCCGCGGGGTCGACGTGCTCGCGATCCTCCACGCGCGCGCCGCACGCCTCGCAGCGCAGGTGGAACAGCGTTCCGTGCATGTGCAGCGGCTCTGATCCGCCGCGCTCGTGCAGGTCGTCCACGTTCTGCGTCACGAGCGTGAACGCGTGGCCGCGGCGGGCGAGCTCGCGCTCGAGCTCCGCGAGCGCGACGTGCGCCGCGTTGGGCGCGACCGTCGCGAGCGCCGCGCGCCGCAACTGGTAGAAGCGCCACACCGCCTCCGGATCGCGCCGCCACGCGCGCGGCGTCGCGACGTCCTCGATGCGCTTCCCCTCCCACAGCCCGCCCGCGCCGCGAAACGTGGCGACGCCCGAGTCGGCCGAGATGCCGGCGCCGGTGAGGACGAGGACGGAGCTCCGCTCCACGCGCGCTCAACCGTTCGGCGGCGGCACGACGAAGGTGTCCGTGCACCGCGGATCGCGCCACGTCTCCTCGACGTCGAAGGCCTGTTGTCCGATCACGAGCGTCGCGCGGTGCGCGAGCGTCGCGCGGTTGTCGGGGCCCGGCGAGTTCGCGACCTCGATCCATCCGAGGTCGCGGAGGTCGCCGGCGCCGTCGTGGTAGCCGGGCAGCACGAAGCGGAACGGCCCGCCCTCCGCGGCGGGGAGCGGTCGCCCTCCGCGCGCGTACACGACGAGGCCCAGCGGCTCGACTTGGTGGCGGAACACCGCGATGCGCACCGCTCCGTCGCGCGTGCCCGCGTTCACGAACAAGGGATGCGCCTGGGCTCTCGCATGCGCGAGGATTCCCGCGAGACGCACGGCCTCGCCCTGGACGCCCGGCACGAAGCGACTCGCGTCCTCGATCTGGAACTCGGCGGGGAGTTTGCGCAGGTCGTCGAAGCCGGGCTCGAGCTCGCTCGCGACCTTTCCGCACACGCGGAAGCGCTCCGCGCTCGAAGGGCGCATCGACGCGACGGAGCGCGGACCGAAGAAGGCGAACGGCATGGCGTGGGGATCCTCAGGACGGCTTCTTGGCGTGCAGCTTCGCGTGCTCGGCGTCGTCGGCGGGCCGCGTGTCGCGCCCGCGCGCGGCGCCGAGCACGAGGCGCGCGAGCTGCTTCACGTTGACGCACTCGTCCGCGTGGCCGGGGACGAGGAAGCGGAACGGACCGCCCTTCCACGGCGACAGCGGCCGCCCGTCGAGCTCGTACACCACGATCGCGTCGCGCACCTCCGCGATCGGCACGCTGACCGCGAAGGCGGGATCGGACGACTGCACGTCGAGGAACTGGGCCCCGGAACGCTCGCCCGCCAGTGCGCGCAGCGCGGCGAGCTTCACGGCGCGGCCGGAGCGGCCGGGCACCACTTTGGAGACGTCGGGCACCTGCGCGTCCGCCGGGAGCCGCGCGAGGTCGGCGTAGGCGAGCGCGAGCGGCTTCGCGCAGAGGCCGCCGAGTTCGAGTTGGGGAGGGTTCGTCATGGGGTTCGCGCGCGAGCTTCCGCGAGCGCGCCGCTAGGATACCGATTCGTTCGCGGCCCCATCCAGCGCATGAAAGCGATCCGCCTCCTCCTCTTCGGCTTCCTCCTCTTCCTCGGCGGCGCGACGCTGCTCGCGCAATGCCAGCGCTCCGATTGGAGGAGCGAGCGAGCGCGCGTCGTCCCCGCGGCGCCCGAGCGCGTGCACGCCTGGCTCGACGACCTCGCGCACTGGCCTGCGCTCCTCGCCGGCGAGAACGCGCAGCCGATGACGCTGAAACTCGGCGCGCGCTCGAAGGGCGCCGGCGCGGAGCTCGCGATCGACGGCCCGCAGGGCGCGACGACGGTCGCGCTGCTCACGAGCGACGCGCAGACGGGCCTCGAATACCGCGTGACGCTCCCCGGCGGCTCGAACGCGATCACGGGCCGCATGACGTGGACCGCGGAAGGCGAGGGCGCGCGCGTGACGCTCACGGAGAGCGGCGCGGTCGGCTGGGGCCCGATCGAGCGCTTCCTGCGCGGCGTGATCGAGGAAGGCCACGCCGAGGAGCTCGCGCGGCGCCTGGAGCGGCTCGAACGCGCGCTCGCGGGTGGACCCGGCGCCGCGCAGCCCCGGTGACCCCGCGCCGACGGGGTGCGGACCGTTTTCCGCGTACCCGCGCCGCCAGCGTGGAAGCGCTTTCGCGGTGCGGCCGCGACGACGCTTCGCGGTCCGTTCCCAATCAAGCCCGCTCCACGCCGCGTCCGACCTAGGGCAGCAGGTGGACGACCCCTCCGTCCGGCCGGTAGATTCCTCCCCCCAACTCCCGGCCCGAACGCCCCGCGCGGGTGCTCCGGCCCCTTCCTTTCCTATGAATGCCTCCACCGCCGCGCGCGGTCGCGGGCCAGCGAGCTCATCGTGCAAGTCACCGTCGAGAAAACCGGTCCCTGCCAGGCCAAGGTCCAGTTCACCGTCCCCGGGGACGAGTTCAGCGGCAAGTTCAAGCTCGCGCTCCAGAACGCCGGCAAGAACGCCAAGCTGAAGGGCTTTCGGCCGGGTCACGTCCCGATCCAGATCATCGAGAAGCACTACGGCGTCCAGCTCCGCCAGGAGACGGTCCAGTACTACTTCCAGCAGGCGTACGAGCAGGCGATCAAGGACAACCAGCTCAAGGTCGTCGGCTTCCAGCGCGTGAACCTCGACGAGGTGCGCGTCCTGGAGGGCGCCGACTTCGTCCACGCCTTCGAGGTCAGCCTGCGCCCCGAGATCGTGCTCGGCAACTACAAGGGCCTCGAGATCGAAAGCCAGCTCGAGCCCGTGATGGACGTGGAGATCGACAACGCGGTCGAGAACTTGAAGCTCCAGCAGTCGCAGCCCGAGCCGGCGGGCGACCTCGGCCTCCCCGCGAACGGGATGGCGCTCGCGAAGGTCGAGTGGGTCCACGAAGGCGTCGTGATCCTCACGCGCGACGGCTTGCGCGTGTCGCCTGCGTCGCCGACGCCCGGGACCGACCCCGAGGCGTTCAAGACGGCGCTCACTGGCGCGAAGGACGGCGAAACGCGCGAGGTCCCGATGACCTTTCCGCCCGACTTCGACAAGGTGGAGCTGCGCGGCAAGCAGGGCGCGACGCGCGTCACGGTCAGCCAGGCCTACAAGCTCAATCCGCCGAGCGACGAGGACCTGCGCAAGCTGCTCGGCGTCGCCGACGACGCGGCGATGAAGAAGCTCGTGAAGGAGAAGCTCGCCGAGGCGAAGACGACGCAGGAGCACGGGCGCGTCGAGAACGTGATCCTCGACATGCTCCTCGGCACGCACACGTTCGACCTGCCCGCGATGATGGTCGAGGAGCAGACCAACGCGCGCATCGCCCAGTTGAAGCAGCAGATGCAGCAGGGCGGCGTCGCGGCCGACCAGATCGAGCAGCAGGCCGCCTCGCAGAAGGAGAACGCCGTCAAGGCGGCCGAGCGCGGCATCCGCGCGCTCTTCCTCATGCAGGTCATCGGCGAGAAGGAGAACCTGCTCGTCACGCGCGAGGACATGCAGGCCGAGGTGCACTCGATCGCCCAGCGCAACAACGCGAAGGTCGAGGAGGTCGTCGAGTACTACCAGAAGAACAACCTGCTCGATCAGATGGCGATCGAGATCCTCGAGCGCAAGGTGCGCCGCTTCCTGCGCGAGAACGCGAAGATCAAGGAGCCCGCTTGACGAACCGTCCGACTGAACCGCTCATCGACATCTCCAAGATCACGTGGGGCGGGAAGCCCCGCTCCCCTTCGGAAGGCAACAGCGAGAAGAGCAGGGCCCACGACGCAATCATCCCCGTCGTCCTCGAGAAGACCGGCCGCGGCGAGCGC
>JACRIO010000091.1 GCA_016220035.1 Planctomycetota bacterium
GCAACGTCGTGGTGGGGGAGGATCGCTCCGGCCGCCGCGTGGTGAAGGAAGGGCTCGCGGAGGGCGAGCAGATCGTGATCGCGCCGCCCGCGAGCCTGAAGGACGGGCAGCGCGTGCGCGTGCAGGGTTGATCGCGCGCTGGGTGCTCGGCGCCGCCGCCGTTTCGGGAGCTCGAGCACGCGCAGCCCACGGCTCCCGCCGCCGTGCGTGGAATCGAAGCTCACCCGAGTCGAGGGCGCCACACGTGCAGGGGCGGCGTGCAGTCGTTCCACGTTGGCCGTCGACGTGCGTGCAGGTCGTCTGCATCGACGCTATCTTCCTCGCGCTTTCCGCGCGGGAAAGTGGGGACCCGCGGCACCTGCTCGAGACGAAGGACGACACCGCGCCATGGCCCAACCGCTCATCCGACTGAAAGACGTCACGAAGACCTACACGCGCGGCGGTGAGACGCTCACCGTGCTCAATCGATTGGCGCTCGACATGGAGGAGGGCGGTTACTTCGCGCTCATGGGCCCGTCGGGTTCGGGCAAGACGACGCTGCTCAACTTGATCGGCGGGCTCGATCGCGCGGACCACGGCCTCGTCGCGGTCGCGGGCGAGGACCTGACCGTGCTCGAAGGCGCCGCGCTCTCCGCGTGGCGCGCGCGCACGGTCGGCTTCGTGTTCCAGGGCTTCAACCTGATCCCCGTGCTCACCGCGCTCGAGAACGTCGAGCTCCCGCTCAAGCTCACCGGACTCTCGGGCAAGGCGCGCCGCGAGCACGCGCTCCATGCGCTCGAGCTCGTCGGGCTCTCCGACCGCGCGAAGCACCGGCCCGGACAGTTGTCGGGCGGCCAGGAGCAGCGCGTCGCGATCGCGCGCGCGGTCGTCAGCGACCCCAAGCTGATCCTCGCCGACGAACCGACGGGCGATCTCGATCGCGCGTCGGCGGAGCAGGTGCTCACGCTGCTCGACAAGCTCAACACGCAGATGAAGAAGACGATCCTGATGGTCACGCACGATCCGCACGCGGCGCAGCACGCGCGCACGATCGTCCATCTCGACAAGGGCCAGCTCGGACGCATCGAGCACAACCAGCCCGCGGCCGCGCGCGCTTGAGGACCGCCATGCCCCCGATCGTCCTCCTCTGGCGCAACCTGTGGCGCCGTCCCCTGCGCTCGATCCTGACCGTGATGTCGCTCGCGGTCGCGGTGTTCCTGATCTGCGGCCTGCGCTCGATCATCACGACCATCCGTGCCGCGGCGGACAACTGCGATCCGCGCCGGCTCGCGGTCATGTCGGCGAGCGGGTTGTTTGTCGAGCTCCCGCTCCATTATCAGGCGCGCATCGACAAGGTGCCCGGCGTCGAGATCACGACGAAGTTCCAGTGGTTCGGCGGCTACTACAGGAGCCAGAAGAACTTCTTCGCGCAGTTTGCGATCGACCCCGAGACCATGTTCGCGATGTACCCCGAGTGCAAGGTCGAGCCCGACGCGATCCAACGCATGGCGACCGATCGCACGGCCTGCATCATCGGATCGTCGCTCGCGCGGGAGTTCGGCTGGAAGGTCGGCGACACGATCCCGCTCGTCGGCGCGCTCCACCCGCACCCCGAGGACAAGGCGTGGGAGTTCAAGGTCGCGGGCCTCTACCACTCCGACCGGCCGAACTTCGACAACCGCACGCTGTTCTTCCGCTGGGACTACTTCGAGGAGACGTTGAAGCAGGGCGGGGTGCCGCCGGCGGTCGGCGTGTACTCGATCCGCGTCGCGCCCGGCGCGGACGTCGCACAGGTCATCGCGGACGTCGAGGACGTCTTCAAGGACAGCGAGCAGCGCATCGACTGCACGACCGAGGCCGAGTTCCAGCGCCAGTTCCAGTCCATGTTCGGCAACATGCCGCTCTTTCTCACCTGGATCGGCGCGGGAGTTCTCATCGCGATCCTCGTCGCGAGCGTGAACACGATGCTCATGGCGATGCGCGAGCAGACGCCCGACATCGGCATCCTGAAGGCGCTCGGCTTCACCGATGGGTCGATGTTCGTGCTCTTCCTGCTCCAGTCGACGTTCCTCGCGCTGCTCGGCGGCGGGCTCGGCGTGTTCGGGGCGCTTGCGACGGCGCCGTTCATCTCCGCGGGGCTCGAGATGTTCGCGCCCGGCTACGCGGTGCAGCCGGGGACGGTCGTGCTCGGCGCGGTCGTGGCCTTGGCCATCGGGCCGATCGCGGGGATCCTGCCGGCCATGCGCGCGCGCTCCTTGACCTGCATCGCCGCGTTCCGAGGAGAGTGAGAAGCGCCATGCTCGTCCCCCTCAGCTACAACCTCCGCAGCCTGTTCGTGCGCAAGAGCGCGACGCTGCTCACCGTGCTCGGCGTCGGCGCGGTCGTCGCGATCGTGTCGGGCACCCTCGCGTTGCAACAGGGCTTCCATCACATGTTCACGACGGGCGGGCGCGACGATGTCGCCGTCTTCCTGCGGCCAGGGGCCACGAACGAAGGCGACAGCCAGTTCAGCCGCGACCGCGGTCTGAAGCTCATCAAGAGCGTGCCCGAGATCGAAATCGGTCCGAACGGCCCGCTCGCCGGGATGGAGGCCTACCTCGCGCTGCTCCTCGCGCCCAAGCGCGGCGGTGTCACGAATGTCCCCTTGCGCGGCGTGCAACCGGTCACGTTCGAGATCCGCGCCAAGGAAGTGCGCATCTCCGAAGGCCGCAACTTCACGCCGGGTCACGACGAGCTCGTCGTCGGCGCGCGCCTGGTCGACCGCATCGAGAACTGCCGCATCGGCGACGTGCTGACCCTCAACAAGACGCCGTTCAAGGTCGTCGGGATCCTCGATCACGATGGTCAGTTCGGAGGCGAGATCTGGGGCGACCTCGATCGTCTGCTCGCGGCGATGGGGCGCTACGGTCCGAACCGAGTCATCGCGCAGTTGAAGCCGGGCATCGAGCTCGGCTCGCCCGACCCGGCGAAGGCGCTCTTCAGCGACGAGCCCGTCGAGCCCGACGAAGGCACGGTCGCGGCGCGCCTCTTGAAGGACACCGAAGTCCCCGCCAAGGTCTGCACCGAGAGCCAGTACCTCTCGTCGCAGACCGTGATGCTGTCGGGCATGCTCGTCTTCATCGGCGGCGGCCTCGGCTTCATCATGGGCCTCGCCGCGATCTTCACGGCGATGAACACGATGCTCGCGTCGGTCGCGGCGCGCACGCGCGAGATCGGCATCCTGCTTTCGATCGGCTACCGGCCGTTCCCGATCTTCCTGTCGTTCCTGTTCGAGGCGCTCGTGCTCGGACTGATCGGCGGTCTCGTCGGCTGCGTGCTGACGCTCCCGTTCAACGGCGTGAGCGCGGGCGCGATGAACTTCCAGACGTTCACCGAGATGGCCTTCGCCTTCCGCGTCGGGCCCATGGTGCTGCTCGTGGCGATCGGGTTCTCGATCGCGCTCGGGCTCATCGGCGGCGCGCTCCCGGCCTGGCGCGCCGCACGTCTGCGTCCGACGGCGGCGCTGCGGCGCGAGTGAAGCGCTCCGCGGTCGAGGCCGTGGACGCGTGAGCACAAGGGCGGCGGCCGCGTCCCGTGGGGGAAGCGACCGCCGCCGCGGTTTCTCGACCGGCAGCCGCGCGAGGCGCGGGGGCCGTCGGTGGGATCCGGAGGGATCAGTAGCGCTTGTGGACCTTCTCGACGTTCCACTCGCGCCCGATGCCGTGGCACACTTCGCAGGCCTCGTCGCCCACTCCGGTGGTCTGACTCGCGACGTGGGCTTGCGCGGCGTCGGAGTCGTGGCACGCGGCGCAGACCGCGCGCCACTCGCGCACGTTCTCGACCGTCGTGTCGGTGTGATCGCGCGGGGCCGGCTGGAGCCAGGCGGTCGAGCTCGATCCGTGGCACGTGGCGCAGTTCGCGGCGCCGCCGGGCTGGGTGGGGAAACCGATCTCGTCGACCTGCACCGGGTAGGCGACGCCGAGGAAGATGCCGTTCACGGTGTAGGTCGAGGCGTTGGCGAGCTCCGCGCCCATGTGCACTTTGTGCAGCAAGGTGCGGAAGTCCATCGTCACGCCGCGCGTGGCGCCGATGTACCAGCCGTTGAAGGAGTAGAGCGGAGCATCCTCGACTCCGGGCGAAGCGTGGCAGAGGACGCACGTCTCGTACCCGCGCCGTCCATTGCCGTGCGCCTGCAGGTCGCCGTGACAGGCATTGCAGGCCGCGCCGGAATCGATCAACTGCCGCGGCTCGACCACGGCGACGGAGCCGAACAGGAAGTTCGCGCTCGCGGGCGGCGAGATCATGCGGTAGGTCGTGTTGTCGGTGGCCAGGTTGCTCGAGCTCCCGGTCGTGGTCGGGAGGCCGAGCGGCGTGACCGTGAAGTCCTTGTGCGTCCAAGCACCGACGGTGTAGGTGCCGTCGACCAGCGGGAGGCCGGTCCAATCGCCCCAACTCGCGTCGACGTCCTCCGAATCACCCGTGCTCGGCGTGTACACCGCTTGCAGCGTGTCGCCCGGCGCCCGGTACCAACCGAAGCGCGCATGCGTGCGGTAGCTCATCACGACCGGGTTGCCGGCCGTGAAGCGTCCCGCGATCAGGTCGATGCCGGTGGCGCCGGTCGCGGCGAGGGTGTAGTCGATCTCTTGCCGCCGCGTCGTGAGCGTCACCTCCTGCAAGGTCGCGCCGAGGTCGTGGTCGTAGCGCAGTTGCTGGGACAGGTAGACCTTGTCGCTCGCGCCGAAGTCGGCCCCGCTGACCGGATCGGAGGTCTCGATGCGGACCACTTGCCCGTACTCCTCGACGGACGTGCCCGCGTCGATCACGAGGCGATCACCGACCGCGAGCGTCGCGAGTGCCCCCGCGTCGGTCACGACGTAGCGGCTCATCGCGACGTTGTCGTCCGTGAGCGCGCCCGCGGCGCCGACGAGCGCCGTGCGTTCGTACACCACCTCGCGTCCCCAGTAGACGGGCTGGTTTCCGGCGGGCAGGTTCTGCGCCGCGCCGGTCGCCGCGCCCAAGGACTCGAACAGCAGGTCGCGCGGGATCGTGAGGTTGTAGGTCGCGGCCGTCGGCACGACCTCGAAGTACCAGCGGTCGCCGTTGACGAAGGCCGTGGTGCCCTGCGTGATCGTGCAGGTCACGCCCTGATAGCTCACGCTCGCCGTCGAGCCCGAGCTCCCGCCGATGGCGTTGCCGACTTGGGCGGCCGTGACGGAACCCAGCACGTCGAAGGCGGTGGACGACGTGAACGCCACCGCGATCGTCTGGGCCGCGGCCGCGCCGCCGACGACCGGCGTCGTGATCGTGCCGTTGCCCGTGAACGGGCTCGACTTGCGGAACGCGAAGTCGTGCGTGTTCACGTTCGGGAGCACCCACTGCGGGTTGCTCGTCGGTCCCGAGACGACCATCTGGAAGCGCGTCAACTGATGGATCTGCCGGTTCTGACCCGCATCGTCCGTGACCGAGAAATCGACCACGATCGGATCGCCGGCCACGTGGTTGCCGCTCGGCGCGCTGCCGCTCCCGACCGAGTCGAAGGTGATGTTGACGCCCGTGTTCAGGCTCGGATTCGAGTAGGGGTGCACGTGCGCGTCCTCGACCGCGAGCCCGGCGCCCGAGGCCGCGTGACAGAGCGTGCAGTCGGCGTTCGTGGCCTGAGCGGGCATCGTCTGCAGGTTGGCCGTGTAGGGCTGGCCCCAGTGCACGTCGTCGTGGCACGCACCGCAGGAAAGACGGCCGGGCTGCGTCTTGTAGAGATCGCCCTGCGCGGGAGCGGTGAGCGGGCCCGCGTCGTCCGGATCACCGTGGCACTTCGCGCACGCGACCGGCCCACTGCGCAGCTTGTCCTCGATGCGCTTGTTCGTCAGGGAGAGCGCGCTGTAACCCGTGTCGCGCGGCATCGGACCGTTGCCGCCGGTGCCGAGGTAGGTCGTTCCCGTGCTGTCGAACAGATACGAGACGTACGCGCTGGGCATGATCGGGAAGCCCACGCCGGAGAAATCCAGGACCGCGTCGTCGGCGCCGACGAGCTGGTACGGCGTCGGCGTGGCGGCGTAGTTGCGCGTGCCGTCGAGGTTCGTGGCGACACCCATCACGGACGGCAGATGCTCGCCGGCATGGATGCGGTGCACCATCACCTTGAAGTCGATCGAAGCGCCCGGCGTTCCGCCGGCGACGGCCGGGGCGATGTGGTCCTCGGCACCCGCCGTGTGGCAGAGCAGGCACACCGCGACGCCCTTGCGCAGGCCGTCGTGCGCGCGCAAGTCGGCGTGGCAGCGCGCGCAGTTGTCCTGCTTCACCACCTCGCGCCGGTCGACCGTGCCGGTATCGCCGACCACGAAGTCGAAGGTTGCGTTGGCCGCGTCGCGCTTGGCTTCGCCGTCGACGGTGTAGCTCCAGCCGACACATAGGCCCACCGTGTAGGTGCCGTCGAGCAGCGCCTCGCCGGCGAGCTCGCCGTCGACCGCGCCGAAGTCGGCCGAGTCGTTGAGCGGGGCGAGGTAGGTGCTCGGGATCGGCGCCGCGAACGTGTAGGTGTAGGACCCGTCCGTGTTCTGCACCGCAGCGCCGGCGACGTCCGTCTGTTCGGCGACGACGCGCTGGTAGTTGAAGGTCGGTCCCGAAACCAGCGTGCTCGCGAAGTCGAACTCACCGATGTCCCAGTCCGTGCCATCGGTCTTGCGCGCCGTGAAACGCACGGCGAGCGTGTCGCCGACGCGGACGCGACTGCCCGGACCCGTCGCGCCCGAGAGCGACAGCACCGCGAGCTCGATCCCAGGCAA
>JACRIO010000089.1 GCA_016220035.1 Planctomycetota bacterium
AGCGGGACGGATCGATCCGGAGCAGCGCGTCGTGCTCGCCGGCGTCGCGGACATGAATCGGCTCCTGCGCCGCGTGCTCGAGCGCATCGGCGATCGCGCGACGGTCCTCGTGTGCGCGCCGAAGGACGAGGCCGCCGCGTTCGACGCGCTCGGAACGCTCGTCACCGCGGCGTGGGCGGAGCGCCCGCTCGCGCTCCCGACCGAACGCTGGCACGTCGCCGATCGCCCGACGGAAGAGGCGCAGATCGCGGTCGAGTGCATCGCGCGCTGGAACGGCCGCTTCGCGCCCGAGGACGTCGTCATCGGCGTCGCCGACGACGAAGTCGTGCCCGCGCTCGAGCGCCGCTTCGCCGAGGAGTCGATCCTCGCGCGCCCAGCCGCGGGCATCGCATTCGAGGGTACGCGCGTCGAGCGCGCGCTGGCGCTCGCGGGCGAACTGCTCGCGACGCGCTCCTTCGCCGCGTGGGCGGCGTTCGTGCGGCAGCCCGACGTCGAGCGCGTGCTGCGCGCTGCGCTGGGCGAGCGATCGCGCGCGCCGGCGGCGCTGCTCGACGACTACCGGACGGAGCACTTGCCCGCGGCGCTGCCCGAGGAGTTCCTCTTCGGCGAGGACGACCTCCGCGAGCTCCGGCGCCGCGCCGCCGAGCCGGACGAGCCCGTGGTCCCCGCCCGCCGCGAAGGACTCCAAGCGCTCCTCGCGGCGACGCGGACGCTGTTCGGCCCGGCGTGGGACGGATGCGAGCGCCCCGTCGCGGACTGGACGGCGCCGCTCCGCGCGTTCCTCGCCGCCGTGTTCGGGCAGCCCCTGCATGTGAACGTGAACGAGGACCACCGCGTGATCGCGCGCTCGCTCTCGATCGCCGCGGACGCGCTCGCCGAGCTCGACGTGTTGCCGAGCACGCTCGCGAACGAGCCCGTCACCGCGAGCGCCACGCTCGAGCTCCTCCTCGCCGCCGCGCGCGGCCAGGGCCTCCCCGCGCGCTCGCCCGCGCCCGGCGAAGCAGTGATCGAGCTCTGCGGCTGGCTCGAGCTCGCGCTCGACGACGCGCCGGCGATGGTCGTCACCGGTTTCAACGAGGGCCGCGTGCCGCACGCGACGGCGCGCGATCCTTTCTTGCCCGAGCAGCTGCGCGTCGAGCTCGGCCTCGCGCACTCGGACGACCGCCTCGCGCGCGATGCGTACGCCGCGCGCGTGCTGCTCGAATCGCGGAAGGAGCTCGATTGCGTGAGCGGACGGCGCACGCGCGACGGCGACCCGCTGCTCCCGAGCCGACTCGTCTTCCACGGTCCGCCCGAGGAAGCGGTCGCGCGCGTGCGGCGCTTCTACGCGGTGAAGCCGCGCCCGGCGATCCCGACGGGTCGAACCGCGCCGCCGCGCGACCTCCCGCGCGGCCCGACGCAGCCGGTGATCGAGCGCATCTCCGTCAGCGCGTTCCGGACGTACCTCGCGTCGCCCTACCTCTATTACTTGGAGCACGTGCTGCGGCTCGGCTCGGCCGACGACCGCGCGCGCGAGCTCGATCCGCTCCAATACGGTTCGCTCGCGCACGACGTCCTCGCGGACTTCGGCCGGGATGCGACGGCACGCGAGCTCGTGGACGAGCGCGCGCTCGCCGCGTTCCTGCGTGAACGTCTCGAGCGCCGCGCCGCCGCGCGCTACGGAGACCGCGCAGAGCCCGCGGTCGCGCTGCAGATCGAGCGGATGAAGCACCGCTTCGATCTGTTCGCGGCGAAGGAGGTCGCGCGGCGCAACGAAGGCTGGGGCGTGTTCGCGGTCGAGTGCTCGCCGGAGGAGGACGTGCTGCTCGACGTCGACGGCGCACCGATCGCGCTCTCCGGCCGCATCGACCGCATCGACGCGCGCGGCGTGGGCAGGGAGCGCGAGTTCGCGCTGCTCGACTACAAGACGGGGGACAAGGCGAAGGAGCCCGACAAGGCGCACCGGAGCCGCGGCGCGTGGCGCGACCTCCAGCTCCCGCTCTACACGCTGATCGCGAAGGCACTCGGCGCAGCGAACGTCACGCAGCTCGGTTACTACGCGCTCGGCAAGGACGCGGTGAACTGCGGCGTGAAGCGCGCGCCGTGGAAGCCCGCCGACATCGACGGCGCGATCCTGCTCGCGAAGGAGGTCGTGCGCTCGATCCGGCGCGGTGAGCTCTGGGACCTGAAGCGCGGCGTCGGCGACGACCCGATCCTGTGCGCGATCGTGGGCAAGGGCCTGATCGCCGAGGACGAGACGCCCGCTGAGAACGGTGGGGACAACGGTGGGGAGTACGGCGAGGAAAGCGGCGAGGACGCGGAGGGCGGCGCATGAACACGCGCGTCCACGAGCTCGTGCTCGCATCGGCGGGGACCGGGAAGACCTACCAGCTCTCGTTGCGTTACGTCGACCTCCTGTTCCAGGGCGTCCCGCCCGAGCGCATCCTCGCGACGACGTTCACGCGCAAGGCGGCGGGCGAGATCCTCGAGCGCATCCTCGAGCGGCTGTGCGACGCCGTCGAGAAGCCGGAGAAGCTCGCCGAGCTGCGGAGAGCGCTTCCCGGCCGCGAAGTGACGCGCGAGCGCGCGCTCACGCTGCTCGGCAGGCTCGTGAAGCACGTCGAGCGGCTGCGCGTGAGCACCATCGACGCGTTCTTCGCGGGCGTCGCGCGCGCGTACGCGCTCGACCTCGGCCTCCCGCCGGCGTGGCGCATCGTCGACGAGGAGACGGACGAGGAGCTGCAGGCCGACGCGCTCGCGAAGGCGTTCACGGACGCGCCGCGCGCGGCGCTGCTCGCGCTGCTCGCGGACCTGCAGCGGCAGGCGGCATCGAGCTCCGTGCACCGCGCGTTGTTCCAGGCGGTGCACGCCGGGCTCGAGCACTTCGTCGAGAGCGACGCGAGCGCGTGGGAAACGATCGACGTGCCACCGGCGCCCGCGGCGGAGGAGGTCGAGGCGGCGATCGCGGTCGTGGAGCGGACGCCGTGTCCGCAGACGAAGTCGAAACCGATCCGCAACGTCGTCGCCTGGGACAACGAGCTGAAACGCCTGCCGCCGCTCCTGCGCTCCCGCGATTGGGCGGAGGCGTTCGCGAAGGGGCTGCCGAAGAAGATCGCGGAAGGCGCCGCCGACTACTCGAGCCACGCCATCCCGCCCGAGACCGTCGCCGCGCTCCAGACGATCCTCCGCCAGGCCGTGCACGAGTCCGTCGACACGCTCGTGCGCGAGAACGTCGCGACGCGCGCGCTCCTCGAACGTTTCTCGACCGCACTCGCCACGCTGCGCCGCGAGCGCGGTTCCCTGCGCTTCTCCGACCTGCCGCTCGCGATCGCGCCGCCGAAGGAGAACCCGTTCAGCGCGCGCAGCCTCGACCTCGCGTGGCGTCTCGACGGCAAGATCGACCACCTCCTGCTCGACGAATTCCAGGACACGGCGCCGCTGCAGTGGCGCTGCCTCGCGCCGATCGCGGACGAGCTCCTCGCCGACGGCACGGGCGCGCGCTCCTTCTTCTGCGTCGGCGACGAGAAGCAGTCGATCTACGGCTGGCGCGGCGGTGAACCGGAGCTGCTCGTGTCGATGAACGAGCGGTACCCGGTGCTGGACGAGCCGACCGTGCTCTCGAAGAGCTGGCGCTCGTCGCAGGTGATCCTCGACGTCGTGAACGGCGTGTTCACGCAGGTCGCGGCGAACGCGGTGTTCGCGGACCAGGAGGCGGGCCGCAAGCGGGCGGCGAGCACCTTCGAGGAGCGCTATCCGCAGCACACGGCGGCGAAGGAGCTCCCGGGCGCGGCGTTCCTGCTCGAAACGAACGCGCCGGACAAGGACGCGGACGAAAAGCCCGACGACCTGCTCGTCGCGCTCACGATCGAGCGCATCACGGCGCTCCACGCCGCCGAGCCGCGCGCGACGATCGCCGTACTCCTGCGCCGCAAGCAGTGGGTACCGCGCCTGATCCTCGGCCTCGCGAAGAAGGGCCTGCGCGCGAGCGGCGAGGGCGGCAACCCGCTCACGGACGGCACGGCGGTGCTCGAGATCCTGTCGCTCCTCCACCTCGCCGACCACCCCGAGGACGAGACCGCGGCGTTCCACGTCGCGCGCTCCTCGTTCGCGAGGATCGCGAGCGCGCTGCATCCGCGCGGCGAGGAACTCGGCGCGGCGGCGAGCGGCAGCTCCGCGGGAACCGAGAACGCCTCGGCTGCCGAATCCGAGAGCGGAGCGGCGGAGTCGTCGCGGGACAACGAGCTCTCCCCGGAACGGCGGCGCGAGCTCGAGGAACGCGCGCTCTTGAGGGCCGACATGCGCGAAGCCGTGCGCACCGCGCGCGCCGCCCGCCGCGCGATCGCGTCGCGCGGGTACGGCCGCTGGCTCGCCGACGTGCACGCGCGCCTCGTCGCGTCGAAGGACTACGGCGACTGGGACCTGCGCCGCGCGGGCCAGCTCGTCGAGCTCGGCCTCGCGTTCGACGCGACCCCCACCGCGCGCACCGGCGAGTTCGTGCGTCACACGCGCCGCACGCGTGTCGAGGACGAGAGCGCCGCGCGCATCAAGATCATGACGGTGCACGCGTCGAAGGGCCTCGAGTTCGACGCCGTGCTCCTGCCGGACCTGCACAAGCGGATGACGGGCCGGCCCAACCCGTACGTGTGGAAGCGCGACGACCCCGCGGGCGCGATCACGGCCGTGAGCCGCCGCCTCGGGAAGGGCTACGCGACGCACCACCCCGCGCTGAAGGCGTTGAACGAATACGCCGACCAGCGCCAGATCGAGGGCGAGCTCTCCGTGCTCTACGTCGCACTGACGCGCGCGAAGCACCGCATGGAGCTGCTCGTCCCCCACCGTGATCCCGACGCGGAGGCCAAGCTCGACTGCGCGTGCGTGCTGCGCCACGCGCTCGGCAACACGCCGACGGGAGAGAAGCTCGGCAGCGCGTCGATCCTGTGGCGCCACGAGCGGAACGCGGAACGGTGGCTGCCGGCGGAGGAGCGGGGCGAGAAGGCTGAGGCGAAGGGCGTGAGCGCCGGCTCGAAGTCCGACGCGAAACCCGCGGCGCCTCCGGCCGCGACGAGCGCGGCGCCTGCCTCTCCCCCCACGCCGACGCGCCTGAACCTCGCGCCCTCGAAGCGCGCGCGCGGTATCGAGACCAAGAGCGCCTCCGCCGAGGAGCACGGCCCCGTGCTCCGCGCCGCGGAGCTTCTGCGCCCGATCGACCCCGCCGCGAGCCAACGCGGAACGCTCGTGCACCGCTTCCTCGCGGAGATCGAGTGGCTCGACACGCCGCTTCCGCCCGACGAACGCCTGCGCGAGCTCGCCCGCACGCTCGAGCACGACGAAGAGCGCATCACGAACGCCCTCGCCGAGTTCCACGCCGCGCTCGCCCGCCCCGCGATCC
The DNA here is from genome assembly GCA_016220035.1 of Planctomycetota bacterium. Taxonomy (GTDB): domain Bacteria; phylum Planctomycetota; class UBA1135; order UBA1135; genus JADJNY01. The sequence continues at coordinate 5,369 of JACRIO010000089.1, forward strand.
AGGCCTTGCTCACGCGTCCGAAGACGACCGACGAGCTCGTGGTTTGGCGCGAACGCCCCTTCGCGCTCCACCTCGCCGACGATCACGGCGTCGAACACCTGTGGCGCGGCGCCTTCGACCGCGTCGTGCTCGCGCGTCGGGCCGGAGGCTTCACGAGCGCCGACCTGCTCGACTGGAAGACCGACCACGCGAGCGGCGACGAGCTCACGCAGCGCATCGCCACCTACCGCCCCCAGCTCGCCGCCTACCGCCGCGCCGTCGCGCGCATCACCAGCCTGGACGAGCGCGCGATCACGGCACGCCTCGCGTTCTTGCACGCGGGCGAATGCGTCGAGTGCCGCTGAAAGGCGGAGCGCCGACCTCGCTGCGCGCAGGCCTACGTCTGCAGCACGCGCCCGATCATGCGCTCATCGGCGAGCTGGAAGTCCTTGCCCTTCATCCAGAGCGGAGCGCCGTCGGGCGTGCGTCGATACAGAGAACGACCTACACCCCGAACCTCTTCGGCCCGCGTCGGCCAGGAGTGGGCGGCGGCGAGCCGGCCCAACGAGGCCGCGCGCTCGCTCTTGGGGCGGAAGCGCTCCCACCAGTGCTCGAGATGCGGCACGGCTGCCAGGTGGTCCCGTTTGTGTCCGTTGCAGCCGCGATGGGCGGCCACGAGGTTTTCCACGGCATCCGTCGGAAATCGCGCCCACGGAATGAAGTGGTCGATCTCGGTCGCGCTTCGCAGTTCGTCGTCGCAGTAGAAGCACGCACCGCGCTGCAGCTCGACGAGGTCCCTCCGCAACGCCTCCGGGAACGAGGTCCTCGGCGTCCCGAAGAGGAAGTCGTCGAGGAGCGAGTCCGGAAGCCCGTTCAGGCTCGCGACGAGCGCGCACCACTCGCGGTGGATGAAGGGTCGAAGCAGCCCGTTGAGCGCGACGAGGGCTCCCGCCACCCCGGGCTGGAACACGATCCGGTTGTCGAACTGGTCGCCGGCGCCGCGTTGATACCGGCGCACGCGCCCCTCCGCGACCGCATCGTCCCACGCGATCGCATAGAGGAATGCGTCGTTCCGAGTGCCCACGCGCTGGAGCTTGGGCAAGGGCATCTTCACGAGCGTCCATTCGACTTCGTCCAGCAGGCGCTCGAAGCGCACTGCGTGTTGGTGCCGAGCGCGCCAGAGCGTGATCCCGGGTTCCCGGCACTCGCGCTGGAAGGCCAGGATCTCCTCCAGGATCCGTGCTTGTTTTCCGTTGTTCTGCCTCAGGATCCGAACGTCTTCCGAAAACGAACCCACCTGCCGCCAGTACAGCTCGACCACCTTTCCGGCCAGTTGCCGCGTGGTGACGAAATCGGGCGGCGCACCGCTGTCGAGGGAACGCTCGAGGCACAGATCGAGCAGGCCGAGGAGCACCGCGTACTTGTACGTGGCCACGAACGCCCCACGGTCGAGGAGCCCCAGCACGCGAGCGGCGATGTCCAGCCGAGCGTCGGTCATGGCGTCCGCCTCACGCCTCGCGCTCCGCCCGCCACCACGCCGCGCGAGCAGGCAGAACCCATCGCACTCCCCCGCGCGGATCGGGCACGTCGTTCCTCCGGCGCGGGATGAGATGGACGTGGACGTGCGCGACGGTCTGACCCGCGCTCACCCCGTCGTTGATGCCGACGTTCCAGCCGTCGCAATCGAGCGAGTCGGAGAGACTCGCGCGGACTCGCGCGACCAGCTCCCAGAGGTCGCGCTGTTCGTCGGCGTCGAGATCGAAGTACGAAGCGACGCAGCGCCTCGAAACGACGAGCGTGTGACCCTCGGCGAGCGGAAACGCGTCTGGGAAGGCAGCGGACAGCCGTGTGGCGCTCCCAATCTCGCCGAGCGCGATGCGCGAGCAGAACGGACAATCATCGGCCACTCGTGGATGATCGCGCCCCGGTCACGTCGGGGCAACCGCCGCCGCCCCCCGCGTTCGCGAGCGCTGCCCCGGCGGTCGGGCGCTTCGCGGGGGGACCAGGACCCCGTGCGCGCCTCCGTGACTCCAGAGTCCGTCGAAGTCCTCCCAGGCCTTGCGCACGCCCGCGACGGGCACGTGCCGCTCCGGCGCGGGAGCCTCCCCCGCGTATCGCGCGGACTCATTCACCCTGGGACTCGAGGGCTCAGCGCCGCTTCATCCGGACCTGCTTCGCTTCGCGCGGTGGAAGGCTGACGCCACCGCCAGGGCCGATCGCCAGCCGGTTGCGGGCCGCCTCGATGGCGCGGTGAAGCCGTGCTTCGAGAACCTCGCGTGGTGGGAGATCGGTGAGGTACTCGGCGACGTGGATCCCGCGGGTGTCGAGGTCGATCACTTCGACTGTTTCACGCTTCTTCCCTGCGCACAGGATGATGCCGAGCGGCCTCTGCTCGGTCGGCTGCCGCTCGTGACGGTCGAGCCAACGCAGATAGAGCTCCATCTGCCCCGAGTCGGCGGGCTTGAAGTCCCCGAGCTTCAACTCGATCGCGACTAGCCGGCGCATGCGCCGATGGAAGAGCAGCAAGTCGAGGTGGTAGTCGTCGCCGTCGAGGGTGATTCGTTTCTGGCGCTCGACGAACGCGAAACCGGCGCCGAGCTCCAGCAGGAACCGCTCGATTTCGCGCAGGATGGCCGACTCGAGGTCCTTCTCGCTGTAGGTGTCGGAGAGCTCGAGGAAGTCCAGCACGTACGGATCCTGGAGGACCAAAGCGGGCGTGACTTCGCCTTTGCCGCGCAGCGCAGCGAGCTCCTTCCGAATGAGATCCTCCGGCTTCTTCGACAGCGCCGTGCGCTCGAAGAGCATTCCGTCGATCTTCTGTGCCAGTACCCGCGTCGACCAGCCTTCGATGCGGCACATCTCGGCGTAGAAGTCCCGCCGCAGGTCCTCCTGGATGTAGATGAGCCGCTTGAAGTGGCTCCATGACAATTGTCTCCGCAGTGCGGAGACAATCTGGAAGTCGGGAAACACCTGCGCGAACCGAAGCATGTGGCGTAGGGACTTCTCGCCGAACCCGCGACCATGGTCGATCTCCAATTGTCTCCCCACCGCGGAGACAATTCGTCCGCCGTACTCTGCCCGACGGTCCATCAACACCTCGGCGCGGATCCGATCGCCGAGCTGCCAGTAGAGCGTCGTGAGCGCCGCGTTGGCCGCCACGGCGACCTGCTCGCGTGCCAGATCGATCATCTGCCCGAGGTCACGCACGAGGATCGCGACCTTTGCCTCCTCGCCGCGAGGCGCCTCGACGGCGGCCTTGCTCGCTGCCGCCGAAAGCCCCTTCACCACCTTCGCGGGCCTCCGACCTACGCGCTTCTTCATGGGGTCTCTTTCTACGCGCGAGCCGCCCTACGCGCACCCCCCCGCGTCCGCTGCGCCCTTGGGCGCATGAGGGCGAGGGCCGCATGCGGAGACAATCGCAGGGGCGTCCTCGATGGGCGCGCTCGCGGCGGGTGAACCGGCGCGAGGCACAAGCGAGCGCGCCGCGGCTGCGGGTGCGCGGCGCGCAAGGAGGAACGCGGCCGAGGAACACCGGACGATGGCCCGCCGCACCGCGATCATCGATGGCAACGAGGGCGCTGCTTCCGTCGCGTACCGCGCGAGCGAGGTGATCGCGATCTACCCGATCACGCCGTCCTCGACGATGGGCGAGCTCGCCGACGAGTGGGCGGCGGCGGGGAAGCCGAACCTCTGGAGCACGGTGCCCACCGTGCAGGAGATGCAGTCCGAGGGCGGCGCCGCGGGAGCGGTGCACGGCGCGTTGCAGTCCGGCGCGCTCGCGACGTCGTTCACCGCGTCGCAGGGACTGCTGCTCTACATCCCGAACCTCTACAAGATCGCGGGCGAGCTCCTGCCCTTCGTGTTGCACGTCTCGGCGCGCACGCTCGCGACGCACGCGCTTTCGATCTTCGGCGATCACTCGGACGTCATGGCGTGCCGCGGGACCGGCTTCGCGATGCTGTGCTCGTGCTCGCCGCAGGAAGCGCACGACCTCGCGGCGATCGCGCACGCGGCGACGTTGCGCGCGCGCGTGCCGTTCATGCACTTCTTCGACGGCTTCCGCACGTCGCACGAGCTCGCGAAGGTCGAGTTGCTCTCGGACGACGAGCTGCGCTCGCTGCTCGACGCCGCCGCGATCGCTGCGCACCGCGAGCGCGGACTCTCGCCCGACCATCCCGTGCTGCGTGGCTCCGCGCAAAACCCCGACACGTTCTTCCAGGCGCGCGAGGCGTGCAATCCGTTCCACGACGCGGTTCCGAGCCTCGTCGAAGAGGAGATGGCGCGCTTCGCGAAGCTCACGGGCCGTTCCTACGGTCTCTTCGAGTGGCACGGTGATCCCGCGGCCGAGCGCGCGATCGTCGTGATGGGTTCGGGCGCCGAGACGGCGCGCACGACCGTCGATTGGCTGCGGAAACGCGGCGAAAAGGTCGGCGTGCTCACGGTGCGGCTCTACCGGCCGTTCGCGCTCGAACGTTTCCTCGCCGCGCTGCCGCCGACGGTGAAGAGAGTCGCCGTGCTCGATCGCACGAAAGAACCCGGCGCCATCGGCGAGCCGCTCTTCCTCGACGTCGTCGCGGCCTTGGCGGACGGTCGAGCGGGAGAGTTGCCGCTCGTGATCGGCGGCCGCTACGGTCTTTCGTCGAAGGAGTTCACCCCCGCGATGGTGCGCGCAGTCTTCGACGAGCTCGCGCGCGCGAAGCCCAAGCGTCGCTTCACGGTCGGCATCGTCGACGACGTGACGCATCTGTCGCTCCCCGTCGGCCCCGAGCCCGACGTGCTGCCCAAGGGCGTGTTCCAGGCGCTCTTCTACGGCCTCGGCTCCGACGGCACGGTCGGCGCCAACAAGAACACGATCAAGATCATCGGCGACGAGACGCCGCAATCCGTGCAGGGCTACTTCGTCTACGACTCGAAGAAGTCGGGAGCGACGACCGTGTCGCACTTGCGCTTCGGCGAGGCGGAGTTGCGCGCGCCGTACCTCATCGGTGAGGCGGATTTCATCGGCTGCCACCAATTCGAGTTCGTCGAGCGCATGGATGTGTTGGAGAAGGCGCGCAAGGGCGCCGTGCTGCTCCTAAACAGTCCCTACGGTGCGAACGAAGTGTGGGACCGCTTGCCGCGCGAGCTGCAGGAGACGATCGTCGAGAAGCAGATCCAGCTCTGGACCATCGACGCGCTCTCGGTGTCGCGCGCGGCCGGCATGGGCGGACGCATCAACACCGTGATGCAGACGTGCTTCTTCGGCATCTCGGGCGTGCTCCCGCGTGACGAGGCGATCGCGCACATCAAGCAGGCGATCGAGAAGACCTACGGCAAGAAGGGCGCGGAGGTCGTGCGCAAGAACATGGAGGCGATCGACGCGACGCTCGCGCATCTCGTGCGCCTCGAGGTGCCGGCGAGAGCGAGCTCCACGCGCCGCCGTCCGCCGGTGGTCGCGCCCGAAGCACCCGAGTTCGTGCAGCGCGTCACCGCGGTCATGCTCGAGGGCAAGGGCGACCTGCTTCCCGTCAGCGCGTTTCCGCCCGACGGCACGTGGCCCACGGGCACGGCGAAGTGGGAGAAGCGCAACCTCGCGACCGAGATCCCGGTGTGGGACGCCGAGCTCTGCATCCAGTGCAACAAGTGCGCGATGGTCTGTCCGCACGCGGCGATCCGCGCGAAGGTCTACGCGCCGGAGGAGCTCGCGCACGCGCCGAACGGATTCCTCCACGTGCCGTGGAAGGCGAACGACTTCGAGGGCCAGCACTACACGATCCAAGTGGCGCCCGAGGACTGCACCGGGTGCCAATTGTGCTCCGTCGTCTGCCCCGCGAAGGACAAGGCGAACCCGCGGCACAAGGCGCTCGACATGCTGCCGCAGCGCGAGCGCCGCGAGGCCGAAAAGGAGCGCTTCGCGTTCTTCCTCGAGCTCCCCGAGGCCGATCGCACCGTCGTGAAGCACGACGTGAAGGGCACGCAGCTCCTCGAGCCGCTGTTCGAGTACTCGGGCGCGTGCGCGGGCTGCGGCGAGACGCCGTACATCAAGCTCCTCACGCAGCTCTTCGGCGACCGCCTGCTCGTCGCGAACGCGACGGGTTGCACGTCGATCTACGGCGGGAACCTGCCGACGACGCCGTACTCGAAGAACAAGGACGGTCGCGGGCCCGCGTGGGCCAATTCGCTGTTCGAGGACAACGCCGAGTTCGGCCTCGGCATCCGCATGGGCGTCGACGCGCAGAGGAAGCTCGCGCGCGAACGCTTGAAGGCGCTCGCGCCGCGGGTCGGCGACGAGCTCGTGACCGCGCTGCTCGAGCAGGAGTCGTTCGACGAAGCGGGTGTGCGCGAGCAGCGCAAGCGCGTCGAACTCCTGCGCTCGAAGCTGCGCACGATCGACGGAACGGCCGCAAAGGACCTCCACGCGCTCGCCGATCTCCTCGTGCGCAAGTCCGTGTGGCTCGTCGGCGGCGACGGCTGGGCGTACGACATCGGCTTCGGCGGGCTCGACCACGTGCTCGCGTCGAACTGGGACGTGAACATCCTCGTGCTCGACACGGGCGTCTACTCGAACACGGGCGGCCAGCAGTCGAAGGCGACGCCGCTCGGCGCGGCCGCGAAGTTCGCGAGCGCGGGCAAGGAGATCCCGAAGAAGGACCTCGGCCTGATCGCGATGAGCTACGGCCACGTGTACGTCGCGCAGGTCGCGTTCGGCGCGAAGGACGCGCAGACCGTGAAGGCACTCGTCGAAGCGGACGCGCATCCGGGCCCGAGCCTGATCATCGCGTACAGCCACTGCATCGCGCACGGCTACGACATGGCGCACGGGCTCGAGCAGCAGAAGCTCGCGGCCGAGTGCGGCGTGTGGCCGCTCTACCGCGTCGACCCCAGGCGCGCGCTCCTCGGCGAACCGGCGATGGAGCTCGACCTCGGCGGCACGCCGAAGCGTTCGGTGCGCGAGTACACGCAGAACGAGACGCGCTTCCGCATGATCGAGAAGCTCGATCCCAAGCGGTTCGCACGCTTGCAAGAGGACGCGCAGCGCGACGCCGTGCGGCGCACGGACATCTACCGCCAGCTCGCCGAGCTGCGCGTGAAGCCGCGCGAGGCGCAGGGCAACGGAGCAACTTCGGCACCTTCCGCATCGGCTGCGCCGGCCGCAACGCCCACACCCGCTGCTCCGGCGAACGGAGCCTGACCATGGACCTTCGAACGAACTACCTCGGTCTCGAGCTCCCCCACCCGCTCGTCGTCGGCGCCTCGCCGATCTGCGACGACCTCGACCTCGCGAAGCGCGCCGTCGACGCCGGGGCGGCGGCGATCGTGATGCACTCGCTCTTCGAGGAGCAGATCGACCTCGAGAACGCGACACACCTGTGGATCGAATCGCACGGCGACTCGTTCGCGGAGGCCGGGAGCTACCTGCCCGCGCCGCGCGAGTACGTGCTCGGCCCCGACGCCTACCTCGAACAGATCGGGAAGTTGAAGCGCCACTTCCGCGTGCCGATCATCGCGTCGCTCAACGGCGTCACGGACTCGGGCTGGCTCTACTACGCGCGGCTTATCGAGCAGGCGGGCGCGGATGCGCTCGAGCTCAACGTCTACGCGAGCGCGCACGACCCGCACGAGACGGCGCTCGCGATCGAGGACCGCGTCGTGCGCATGGTCCAGCACGTCGTCGCGGAGACGAAGCTCCCGATCGCGGTGAAGCTCTCGCCGTTCTGGACGTCGCTCGGCCACCTCGCGACGCGCCTCGAGCACTCCGGCGCGAAGGGCCTCGTCGTCTTCAACCGCTTCTACCAACCCGACATCGATCCCGAACGCCTCGAGGTCGCGCTGACGCTGCGCCTCTCCGATCCGTCGGAGCTCCTCTTGCGCCTGCGTTGGCTCGCGGTGCTGTCGGGCCGCACGCAGCTCTCGCTCGCGTGCTCCGGCGGCGTGCACAGCGGTCAGGACGCGCTCAAGGCCGTGCTCGCGGGCGCGCACTGCGTCCAGTTGGTCTCGGCACTCCTCCACCGCGGCCCCGAGCACATCACGAAGGTGAAGCGCGAACTCGAGCAGTGGCTCGAGGAGCACGAGTACCACTCGCTGAAGCAGGCGCAGGGCAGCTTGAACCTCGTGCACACGCCGCACCCGGAGGTCTACGAGCGCGGCAACTACTTGAAGATCCTGCAGGGCTACGCGCGGTCGATGCGGTGAGCGGCGGGGCCCAGGCCAAGGGTTCGGCCCGGCTGCGACCCAAACCAACTTGCGGCTTCCTACGGCAGTCCTGACCAGCCCTGGGAGCCTCAGAACGCCCCTCGGCCATGCAATCTGGTGATGGCATCATCAGATTTCATGAAGGGCCGCTCCGCGTTCGGCAGCGCCGACCTCACGCCAAGATCGCCGCGAGATCCTCCCGCGTCAGCTCGCGCAGCGCGCGGCCGGCGCCCTCGAAGAGCGCGTCGGCCAAGGCGCGCTTTTTCTCCTGCAGCGCGAGCACTTTCTCCTCGACGGTGTCGCGCGCGACGAGGCGGTACGCAGTCACCGGCCGCGTCTGACCGATGCGATGCGTGCGGTCGATCGCTTGGCGTTCGACCGCGGGATTCCACCACGGGTCGAGCATGAAAACGTAGTCGGCGGAGGTGAGGTTCAAGCCGACGCCGGCCGCCTTGAGGCTCAGGAGGAAGACGCTCTTCGTCGGGTCCTCCTGGAAGCGCTCGACGCGCGCTTGTCGGTCGCGCGTCTGTCCGTCGAGGTACTCGTACACGATGCCGCGCGCGTCGAGCTCCTTCTTCACGAGCGCGAGGAAGCTCGTGAACTGCGAGAACACGAGCGCCTTGTGGCCCGAGTCGCGCAGCTCCTCGAGCATCTCCACCAGGGCGTCGAGCTTGGCCGAGCGCGTCTTCGCGTGGTCGGGGTCGATCAGCGCGAGGTGGCACGCGGCCTGGCGCAGACGCAGCAGCGCTTCGAGGACGTTCATGCCCGCCTTCTCGATGCCGACCTCGTCGACCTTCGCGAGCAGCGTCTTGCGGTAGTGCTCCTTCAAGTCGTCGTACTCGCGCCGCTGCGTGCCCTCGAGCTCGATGCTCACGACCTGCTCCGACTTCGCGGGGAGCTCCTTCAGCACCGCTTCCTTCGTGCGCCGCAGCAGGAACGGCCCGAGCGCCTTCGCGGCGAGGCGCACGGTCTCGAGCTCGTCCGAACCACCGAGCATCCCGCGCAAGGCGCGACTGCCCTCGAGCATGCCCGGGTTCAAGAACTCGAAGATGGAGAGCAGGTCCTCGATCCGGTTCTCGATCGGCGTGCCCGTGAGCGCGAGCCGCTGATCGGCTTCGAGCAGACGCACGGCCTTCGCCGACTGGCTGGTCGGGTTCTTGATCGCCTGCGCTTCGTCGAGCACGACGAGGTCGAAGCGCACGTCGGCGAGCAGCTTCACGTCGCGCAGGAGCGTTCCGTAGGTCGTGACGACGAGGTCCGCGTCCTCGAGCTTCGCGGGCTTCTTCGCGCGCGAAGTGCCGTGGTGCAGGAGCCCGTCGAGCTCCGGCGCGAAACGCTCCGCCTCGCTCTCCCAGTTGAAGAGCAGGCTCTTCGGCCCGACGACGAGCGTCGGGCCCCTCGCCGCCTTCTTGCGGCGCAGGACGTGCGCGAGCACCTGCACCGTCTTGCCGAGGCCCATGTCGTCCGCGAGGCAGCCGCCGAGCCCCGCCTCGCCGAGGAACGCGAGCCAGCCGAGACCCGCGCGCTGGTACGGGCGCAGCTCGCCGCGGAAGCCCTTGGGTTCTTGGAGCGGCTCGGGCGCGCGCGCCTTCGCGAAGCGCTCGCGCAGCGCTCCGAAGCCCGCATCGACGCGCGCGTCCTGTTTCTCCGCGAGCAGCACGTCGAGCAGGAATCCGCGCGAGCGCGGCACGCGCAAGACGCCCTCGTCGAGCTCGCCGAGCTCCGCGAGCGCCGTCCAGCGCTCGAACCACTGCTGGGGCACGACGCCGAGGCTGCCGTCGGCGAGCGTCACGAACGGGCGGCGTTCGCGCAGCGCTTCGAGCAGCGCGGGGAGCTCGGCGCGCGCGCCGTCGAAGCTCGCGTTGGCCTCGACGTCGAACCAGTCGATGCCCGACTTCACGCCGAGCTCGAACTCGGCGTGCGCCCGCACGACGACGCCCTCGCCCTCGACGCGCCACTTTTTCTCGGTGAGCGCGCCGACCACGGCGGCGAGCTGCTTCGGGAGGACCGTCCCGTCCGCGTCGCGGCCCGGAGCGCCGAGCTTCCCGCCCGCCGCGACGAAGTCCTCCGCCGCGCGCGTTTCGGCCGTCGCGTCGCGTTGCACGCGCAGCACGCGCTCGCCCTTGACGATCACCGCGGACGCATTGCGCCGCACGCGCGCGCCGCCGTAGTCGAACGCGATGCGCGCGTCGAGCGCGAACTTCGCGTCCTTGGGCGGGAAGAGCGTGAGCACGGGCTCCGCCGTCGCGCGCACGTCCTCGACCAGGCCCTCCGCGCGCACCGGCATCGCGGCGGGCGCCTTCGCGAGCACGCGCCGCACGTCCGACGCGCGGTCGCGGCCGAGCTTCACCGGCTTCTGCCCGGCGAGGTGCGCGGCCCACGCGTGCGCTCCGTGCCAGTCGACCGGGATCAACGCGCCGCGCGCGTACGCGAAGCCGCCGGCGAGGATGCAGAAGAGCTCCTCGAGCGGGATCCTCTGCTCGCCGCGGAGGAGCGCGCCCGACAGCACGTACTCCTTCGCCGTGCTCGCGACCTCGAGCGCGAAGCTCCACGATTCCCCCGCGTCGAGCACGACGGGCGCGGGTTCGGTGCCGTCCTCCTCGACGATCCACAGCCGGTCTTCCGCGGCGAACCGCGGCAGGAGCATGCGCTGCAGCGCGGGCGAGAGGAGCACTTGCTCCGCGCGCGACGAGTAGAAGTAGCCGCCGTTGTGCTCACGCGCTCCGTCGACGAGCACGGCCTTGCCCATGCGATCGGTTTCGTCGAGGTCCGTGTCGTGCGGCGGTGTGCGCACGGATTTGTAGGCGCCGAACTCGCCCTTGGCGTTCTGTTTCGCGGCCTGGACCTCCAGCGCAACCGTGTTCACGTCCGGCGCGCCGGACACCAGGACGTAGCGCAGCGCGATCGTGCGCCGCGGCGTGCTCGTCACGGGCGTCAAGGTGTCGAGCGTCGTGATCAGTCGTTCGGAACGGTGCTTCTCCGCGGTCTTCTCCGACATGCCGCCGCGAAAGATGTCGCCGTTCACGAAGGCGTCGATGAGGCGCCGCTTGACCGCATCCGGGAGGCTCGGATCCCCGAGGGCGCGATCGAGGAGCTCGTGCTCCGTAACGAGTTCCGCCTCGTCCTCGTCGTCCTCCCAGTCGTCGTCGAATGCGTCGTCCTCGTCGTCGATGCGCGCGATCGCCGTGCTGCGCGCCGTACACTGCGTGAGCTCGTAGAGCACGGCGCACACGTGCTTGCACGCAAGGTTGTCCGAGTACGCGGGACACGTGCACGACGTCCTCCAGGCGCGCCCATCGAGCGTGAGCTGCACGATGTAGCGCGACGTCCCGCGCACGGACGCGCGCACGAGCTGGTCCGTGCGCTCCAGGACCTTCACGCGCCCCTCCGCCCGATACTGCCGCCCGCGAGCGCGGTTCGTCGCGCTCTGCACGTTCAACAAGTCCTCGAAAGTCCTCATCCTCGCGCCGTCTCCCCTGTATCCCGCCCCACCATCGAGGATCCGGACGAACGAGGCGAGCGCAAGCCCGCTCTCCATGCCTTCATCGCATCTCCGCTCGCCGCCCGAAGTTGATATCCGTGCCAGTCCCCTCTTTCACCCTCCGCGAGCGAGGAGCGAGCTGGTTCCGAGCGCCCTGTCCATCACGGCGAACGCTGGCTTCTCGTGCGCCGCGTGCTGACCAGGGCGTGCCGACCACGGGGTGTCGAGAGGGGCGGACACCGCGCTCCACCGGCACGGCTTCCCAGCGCGCGCTCGTCCCCCGCGCCGTGCGCGTCGGCCACGGGTGAAGAAGTGGACTGGCACTGCTTTCGCGCTCGTCCCCCCGCGGCGTGCGTGTCCGCCAGGGGTGAAAACGTGAACGGGCACCGTCATCAACCAGCGCGTACGCGCACGGTGCGGCCGATCAGGTCGAGGAGCGCGCGGAGCTGGTCGTAGTCGGTGTGCTTCACGCGGAACCACGTGTTCACGTGCCAGCCTTTCTCGAGCGGCTGGGTCGCGGAGCCGGGCGCGGGGATCTCGCTCTCGACCAGCGCGTTGCCGATCGCGCGCATGGTCTCTTGCAGACCTTCGTGGCCGCGGTAGCGCCCGTCGCGGTCGGGACGGATCTGCACGGAACCGACCGCGTACTTGCGCGACGCCTGGCCCTCGACCTTGCCTTGCAGCACGGCGAGCGCCCAGTCCCTGTAGAGATCGAGTTCATTGCCCGCGACGTGCATGTCCCAGATGCGCTCGCCGGCGGGGCGCGCGCCGATCTCGGAGACCTTGAGGCCCTTGGGGCCGAAGAACCACTCCATGTGCGTCGCGCAGTCGGTGAGACCCAGCGCCGTGATCACCTTCTGAGCGGTTTCGCGCAGCTCCTGGTAGCTCTGCTCCTCGACGCGGTTCGTGCACGCGATCTGCGGCGCGATCGCGCGGCTCGACAGCGCTTCGAGGCAGCCGGGGTAGTAGTGCCCGACGAAGTCGTGCGCGATCTTCCCGCTCGCGGTGACGGTGTCGTAGAAGCCTTCGTGGCCCTCGATGAACTCCTCGACGACGAGCGCGCGCTCCTTCGACGGCTTCAGACGCTCGAGCGCGCGGTCGAGCTCCTCCTTCGAGCCCACCTTGAAAGTGTCGAGCGTCCCGAAGCCCGCGATGGGCTTCACGATGATCGGAAAACCCTCGCGCTCGGCGAACTGCATCACCGTGTCGCGGTCGCGCGCCGCGGTCGACGCGGCGCACGGCAGACCCTGCGCGCGCAGCGCGTCCTTCATCGCGGCCTTGTCGCGGCACAACTTCGCCTGCTCGGGCGTGAGGCCGGGGAGGCCGAGCTCCTTGCGCACGAACGCCGCGCACTCGATCACGGGCTCGTCGATCGTCTCGACGCGCTCGATCGCCTTCTCCTTCGCGAGCTCGCGCGCGACGAGGAGCACCTCCGCGCCATCGAGCACGGACTTCACCTGCCGGTACGCGGCGAGCTGCTTCGCGAGCTCCGGCTTCAACGCCTCGCGCCGCGCGTGGCCCACGCCGCTGACGCGCGCGCCGGCGCGGACGAGCCCCTCGACGAAGCGCAGGTTGTAGAGGCCGGTCTCGGGCGCGACGAAGAGGACGTGCATCGGGCGCGCCAGGATAGCGCCGGGATCAACGCCAGCGCAGGTCCACGACCACGGGATGGTGGTCCATCGTGCCGACCCGGCGGCCGAACCACGGCCCCGCGGCCACGATCTCGAGCTCGCGCGACACGAAGACGTAGTCGAGGCGCCGGTCGGGCTCGGCCGTGGGCCCCTTGCCGAGCGCGGCGTCGGTCAGCGTCGCGGCGAGCACGTTGTAGCTCTCGACGTCGGCGTGCAGGTCGTCGCTGAAGAGCTCGCTCTTCTTGTCCTGGTCGACGTCGAGGTTGAGATCGCCGAGGAGCACGTGCGCGTGACCCGCCTGCGCCATCAAGGCCGCGTGGGACTCGCCGATGGCCTCATTGCGCTCCTTCGCGGAGAAAGCGTCGGCGTGCAGCGCCAGCACGACCAAGTCGCGCCCGTCGCGCGGCCACAGCACGCCGGCATGGTTGCGCACGCGGCGCGGACCCCAACGTTCGACGTCGGACCGCCGCGTGAGCACGCCGCAGTCACCGCGCCCGCGCCACGCGGTCCAGTCGCGACCGAGCGCATCGGCGAGCCGCCGGAGCTGCGCGCCGTCGACGAGCTCCTGCACGAACACGAGGTCCGCATCGAGCCGCGCGAGCGCGTCGGCGATCGCGGGCACGTGCTCCTCCTTCATGGAATGCGGCACGCCGTTCTCCGCTCCGCCGACGTTCCAGGTGACGAGGCGCATCACGTTCGCGTCGCGCATCGAAGGCTCGAACGCGCCGATGTCGCGCGCGCCGAAGTCCGCGCCGAGCACGAACAAACCCGCCGCGAGCAGCCAAAGCACGCCCTCGGCAATCACCCCGGACCGCATGCTCCCTCCCATCGGTTGAATACCGTGCCAGAGCAATTTTTCACCCGATAGGGAGCCTCCAGGCGGCGCGTCGAGCCCGCGCACGGCTGCGCCCGTTCCGTCCATTCGCAGCTGCGAAGCGACCTAGCCGCTCGCCATCGGGTGAAAAATTGCTCTGGCACGGTATTCACCCCTCCCGCGTCCGGAAGCGGCGCAGTGCGAGCGCCGTGAACAGGGCCGCGAAGCCGAGCACGCGCGCGCCGTCGCGCAGTGCGGCGCTCCACTCGATGCGCTCGCGGAAGAACGCGCGCCACCACGTGGCGTAGCTCGTGAAGAGCCATGGGCGCAGGTCCTGGAAGAAGTGCACCTCGGCGATCACGTAGAGCACGAGGTAGAGGGAGACGGCGAGGCCGACCGCGTTCACGGCGCTCTTGGCCCAGGTCGAGATCCACAGCGAGAACGCGAGCGGGCACAGGAGCGAGACGCTCGCCGCGGGCCACACGAGCAAGAAGCGCACGAGCGCGTCGCCCTGCGCGAGGTGCTGCGGCCGATCGGTCATCTGCAGCACGCCGGGGTAGAGCGCGAGGTCGCCCCAACCCACCGCGACGAGCCCGACCACAAGCGAGACGCCCAGGAACAGTCCGACGAGCAGGAAGCAGAACAGCGCCGCGAGCCCGAGCTTCGTGAAGAAGACGCGCGCCTTCGACACCGGCCGCGCGAGCAGGAGCCCGAGCGTGCCGCTCGCTGTGTCGCCGGCGACCTGCGCGCCGCCTTCCGTCGCGACGAAGACCGGCAGGAGCAGCACGAAGCCGAAGTAGAACGCGTACAGCGCGAACGTGAGCCCGTTGAAGTAGCTCTTGTTCTCGAACGTGTACTCGAAGCGCACCGCGCCGTGCGTCTTCGACTGCGCGTAGGTGTAGAAGCCGACGAGCATGAGCACGAGGAAGAGCACGAGCGCGAGGACGGCGATCCCAGGCCGGCGCGAACGCCACAGACGCAGGAGCTCGAGCCGCGCGATCAAGCGCTCGCCTCCTTCGCCAACCGAGCGAGCAGCGCCTCTTCCAGCGTCGCGGAACGCGTGTGGAAGCCGAGCAACTCGGCGTTTGCGCCTTGGAGCGCCTCCGCCGCCGCGTTCAGCGTGATCGCGCCCGCGTCGAGCTCGAGCTCGCCGTCCGCGAGCCTCTGGACACGCAAACCGAGCGCATGCAGAACGTCTTCGGCCCGCTCGACGTCGCTCGCGACGATTCGTATGCACGCCGAGCCGGCGCAGAGCTCCCCCGGCGTCCCGGCGAACACCGCGCGCCCCTCGTGCAGCACGAGCATGCGGTCGACGAGCTCGTCGATCTCGATCAACAGATGGCTGGAGAGCAGCACCGCGACCCCCTCCTCGCGCGCGAGCCGCGCGAGCACATCGCGCAGCTCGAGCACGGCGAGCGGATCGAGCCCCTCGGTCGGCTCGTCGAGCACGATCAGCTCGGGCCTGGGCAAGAGCGTGAGCGCGATGGCGAGCCGCTGCCGCATGCCGAACGAAAACGCGCGCACACGCTCGTCCGACCGTTGCGCGAGCCCGACCAGGTGCAGCGCGCGCTCGACGTCCGATGCCGCCACGCGCGCTCCACCGATCGACGGCAACAGCTCGAGATGCTCCCGCGCCGTGAGCGCATCGAACAAGGCCGGCGGCGCGAACGCGAAGCGCGCGCGCTCCATCACCCGCTCACGCTCGCGCGCCGGATCGAACCCGAACACGCGCGCTTCGCCGCTCGACGGCCGCAAGAAGCCCGCGAGCACGCGGAGGAGCGTCGACTTCCCCGACCCGTTCGGCCCGACGAGCCCGACGATCTCCCCGCGCTCGACGCGCAAGTCGACGCGGTCGAGCGCGAGCCGCGCGCCGAAGCGGCGGGAGAGCTGACGGACGTCGAGGACCGAGGTGCTCAAGTTCGCGACAAGTCGGCAGAGCGGTTGCAAGTGTTGGGGGGAGCACCGAGCTCCGCAACCTCATGCTCGCTCGCCATGGACGCCACCTCTTGATCCGGGGGCCGCGGAGGATAATCGGGAGCTCGGTCCCGTTTATCTAGATAATCGGGAGGAGGGCTCCGCAGTGCAGAGGTCCTTGGGCTCAGCGCACGGGTGCAGGGCCACCACCGGCCGGTGGATGGCGGCCCATGGGGCGCTCAGTCGGCCGAGCCCTCCACCCTCACCGCGCGAAGCTCGACGCCTCCACGTGGCATTGACCGCACAGGTGCTCGACCTGGCTGCCCTGCGTGTCGCCGTTCTCCGTCACTCTCCCGCGGCCCGAGCGGAAGATCAGGCCGAACGCGTTGTCGTTGCCGTGCGCCTTGTGGCACGTGATGCACGTCGGCGTGGCGTCGTTGCCGATCGGGTTCCACAGCCCGCTCGCGCTCATCACCTTCACCTTGTTCGTGTGCTGGTTGAAGAGCAAGGCACTCGTGCCCTCCTCGTCGTTGGCGCTCGGCGCCACGTCGACGCCGGCCGCGGGGTGGCGCACGAAGCCGCGGTACTTCCCGCCGGGGCCGAGCTCGCCGCCGACCGTCGTCGCGTCGCCGGGGCGGCCGTGGAACGCTCCGTGGCAGCCGGCGCAGAAGCGCGCCATCGCGGAGTCGTCGCGCTGCGGCTCGTTGAAGTCGACCATCGACTCGTCGTAGCGCAGCGATTGGCGGACGAACACGTCGCGCGACGGGTCGTTCGAGCCGGGCGCGCCCGCGTTGTAGGTCACGCGGCCCTGGCCCGGACGGTGGTTGCCCGCGTCGTCGCGCAGGTTGCGGTAGTGGCTCTCGCCGCGCCCGCTCCCGTGCGGAGCGTGGCAGTGGATGCAGCTCAACCCGCGCGCGCCGCCGTCCTCGTTCGCGGCGCTCCACGGCGGGCTCGAGCCCGGCGCCGTCTCCATCGAGTCGAGCGTGTGGCCCGTGCTCGGCGAGCCCGTCGCACCGACGCGGTTCAGGAAGCCCGCCTGGCGCACGTCGCCCGGGAACTTGCCTTGGTTCGCGCCCAGCACGTCGGTCGCGCGCGCCGAGTTGTCGTGACACGACAAGCACAGGTCGTTCACGTCCTTCTTCAACAAGGGGCCCGCGCGCCCGCTCATCGAGGAGGACGACGACTGGAGCGGCCTGGGGTGCAGGACGTGGCACTCCGCGCACTCGAGCGTCGAGCCTTGGTGATAGTCGCCGAACGCCGCTGCGATCGACGCGACGAGAGAGAAGGTAAGGACGCGGAGCTGCCACTCGCGCGTCCCCCGCCGAAAGGGACGATCCATGCTGCCTCCAGGGATGTTCCCGGAGGATCGGCGGCGGGCGATCGCGCTCTTGAGCACGATGCACATTCCTGGAACAGCGCGAGGCGACCGCATGGGTCGCCTCGCCTTCCGGCCTTCGCCGGCTTCTCGTCGGAGGACTTCGGATCAGGTGCTCTGGAGGTCGCACCGGGTCGCGAGGTCAGGAGACCGCGGCCGTGTGCAGTCCGGCCGCGATGCTTCGCTCACTCACTCACGGGTTCTGGAAGAAGTAGTTGGCCTGGACGTGGCACTGGCCGCACAGGTCCTCGAGCTGGTTGCCCGGGGTGTCGCCGTTCTCGTTCTTGGTGCCGGTGCCCTGGCGGAAGATCAGGCCGAAGGCGTTGCCGTTGCCGTGCGCCTTGTGGCAGCTGACGCAGGTCGGGGTGACGTCGGAGCCCGCGGGGTTCCACACGCCGGCCGAGCTCATCACCTTCACCTTGTTGGTGTGCAGGTTGTACTGGCTCAGGCTGGAGTGGCCGCCGCCGAGCGCGCCGAGGTTCACGCCGCCCGCCGGGTGACGCACGAACTCCTCGAAGCCCGCGCCGAAGACCACGCCGCCGACTTCCGGGCCGCCCACTGCGCCGTGGAAGTTGGAGTGGCAGCCGGCGCACCAGTTCGCGACCGCGGACTTGGTGGTGTCGGGTTCGTTCAAGTCGACGTCGTCCTCGTCGTACTCGGCGGTCTGGCGCTCGAACACATCCTTGGCGAGGTTGTTGGTGCCGATGGTGTCGTAGTTGTAAGTGACCCACCGTTGGGTGCCGTTGCCGGGGTTCGAGCGCAGGTTGCGATACTGATTGCCGCCATCGGGGTGGCCGCTGCCGCCGCTGCCGTGCTGATGGTGGCAGTTCGTGCAGTTGAGACCGTCCGGGTTCGACCACGCGGGGTTCGATCCGGGCGCGGTCGAGGTGGAGTCGAGGGTGTGCCCGGTGTACTCGAGGCCATCGGCGCCCGGCAGACCGAGGCGGTTCAGGAAGCCGGCCTCGCGGATGTCCGTCGGACCGTTGCCGGTGTTCGAGGCGCCGAGCACGTCGGGTGCGAAGCCGCTCGCGTCGTGGCAGGAAAGGCAGAGGTTGTTGATCTCGTCGCGCAGCAGGTAGTGGTGCGGCGCGGCACCCTGCGGCGGCAGGTAGAAGCCCGAGCCGTTCGGCTGGTAGCCGTGCGACTGGCTGAAGTGCATGACGTGGCACTGCGAGCAGAGCAGGGTGCCGTTCTTGTGGTAATCACCTGCCATGGCGGAGCCGGCGAGGAGCGCGGCGGCCGAGGCGGTGAACGCGAACAGTGAGAGTTTCATCGTGAACCTCCGAAGTTGTCCGTCGAGGGCGCTCAGGCTCGCCTTGCCGGCCCGCTCGAGCACATCCGTCCGCTGCGCGGAGGAGGTCGGTTGCGGACCGAGATCGAGTGGAGACAGCATGTGCTGGAGGCCTGAGGCAGCTGAACACCTCGAACGATATGGCGCGTGGAGCGTGCTGCCGATACGACGAACGAGGCACCGCGAGCCAGCGAAGGGAGCAGCGCGGTCGCGACGCGAGGACGGGCTTCGCACTCGTGCGAACCGCGCGCCCGCGAGCGGCGTACCGGCGCGGCCGTGAGCTCCGTTCCGCACCTGCTCGCCGCCCGCCGAGCGCGCTTCCGAGGCCGGAAAAGCGCCCGAAAAGAGCCTTGCGAAGCGAAGCACGACACCCTCGGGATCCGCCCCCGTTCGCTCGGTAGCATGTGGGGACGCCCACACCGCGGCGAACGCTCGCGCGACGCATCCACAACTGCGCGCGCCGACGATCGCTCCGCGACGGGATCCACCTCCAAGCACCTTCGCACCGCACCGCCTCCATGAGCACGACCCGCGCTTCGAACGCCGAGCTGCCGCTGCAGCAATACGAGAACATCGTGATCCGCTTCGCCGGCGACTCCGGCGACGGCATGCAGATCACCGGCAACCAGTTCACGCACACCGCCGCGGTGATCGGCAACGACCTCGCGACCTTCCCGGACTTCCCGGCCGAGATCCGCGCGCCCGCGGGCACGGTGCCGGGCGTGTCGGGCTTCCAGGTGCGCTTCAGCTCCAGCGACATCCACACGCCGGGCGATCAGCCCGACGTGCTCGTCGCGATGAACCCCGCGGCGCTCGCGATCAACGTCAAGGACTTGAAGACCGGCGGCATCGTGATCGTGAACACGGGCCAGTTCGGCGAGCGCGACCTCGCGAAGGCGGGGCTCGCGTCGAACCCGCTCACGGATGGGTCGCTCAAGGCATTCCGCGTGATCGAGATCGACATCAACCAGCGCGTGAAGGAAGCGCTCACCGGTTCGCCGCTCACGCCGAAGGAAGTGCAGCGCTGCAAGAACTTCTACACGCTCGGGCTGATGTACTGGCTCTACAACCGGCCGCTCGAAAATACGATCAAGTGGCTCGGCGAGAAGTTCGCGAGCAAGCCGGACCTGCGCGACGCGAACACGAAGGCGCTGCAGGCGGGCTTCAACGCCGGCGACATCCAGGAGCTCTTCCAGGGCCGCTTCGAGGTCGCGCCCTGCGCCTCGATGCCGAAGGGCACGTACCGGAACATCATGGGGAACGAGGCGCTCGCGATGGGCCTCGTCGCGGGCGCGGAGCTCGCGGGAGTGCCGCTCTTCTGCGGCTCGTATCCGATCACGCCGGCGTCGGGCATCCTCGAGCAGCTCGCGAGCTACAAGAACTACGGCGTGCTCACTTTCCAGGCGGAGGACGAGATCGCGGCGATCTGCGCGGCGATCGGAGCGAGCTACACGGGCCACCTCGGCATGACGTCGACGTCGGGGCCGGGCATGGCGCTCAAGTCCGAGGCGATGGGCCTCGCGGTGTCGCTCGAGCTCCCGCTCGTCATCGTCGACGTGCAGCGCGGCGGGCCGTCGACGGGCTTGCCGACGAAGACGGAGCAAGCCGACCTCCTCCAGGCGATCTTCGGCCGCAACAGCGAAGCGCCGATCCCCGTGCTCGCGTGCTCGATGCCCTCCGACGCGTTCGACTGCGCGATCGAGGCCGTGCGCATCGCGGTGCAGTACATGACGCCGGTGATCCTGCTCTCCGACGGCTACATCGCGAACGGTTCGGAACCGTGGCGTCTTCCGAAGATCGAGGACCTCCCGCGCTTCCCGGCGAAGTTCCTGACGAAGGTCCCCGAAGGCGGGTTCATGCCGTACGCGCGCGACGACAAGCGCGCGCGGCCGTGGGTGAAGCCGGGCACGCCGGAGCTCGAGCACAGGATCGGCGGCATCGAGAAGTCGCACCTGACGGGCAACATCAACTACGACCCGCTCAACCACGAGTTCATGGTGCGCATGCGCAACGACAAGGTGATGGGCGTGCGCGACACCATCCCGACGCCGAAACCCAAGGGGCCGGACAGCGGCGACCTGCTCGTGCTCGGTTGGGGCTCCACCGCGGGCTCGATCGCGAGTGCCGTCGAGGTCGTGCAGGCGCGCGGACGCAAGGTCGCCGCGATGCACCTGCGGCACGTGTGGCCGCTGCCGAAGGGTCTCGACGCGATCTTCGCGCGCTACCGCGCGATCCTCGTGCCCGAGATGAACCTCGGTCAGATGGCGCGCATCCTCCGCAGCGAGTACGGCGGCGTGAATTTCGTCTCCTATCCCAAGGTGCAGGGCCAGCCGTTCTTCACGGCCGAGCTGGTGACGAAGATCGAGGAGCTCCTCGAAACGAAGCGTTGATCGACGACGAGCGCGAACCCACCCACACGAACGACGACGAGAGAACAGGAGACGATTCGATGACCCTCGACAACGCCCCGCTCACCAAGAAGGACCTGAAGTCGGACCAGGACGTGCGCTGGTGCCCCGGCTGCGGCGACTACGCGATCCTGAACAGCGTCCAAGGGATCATGGCCGGCCTCGGCATCCCGCGGCACCAGATGCTGTTCGTGAGCGGCATCGGCTGCTCCAGTCGCTTCCCCTACTACATGAACACCTACGGACTGCACTCGATCCACGGCCGCGCGCCCGCGTTCGCGACCGGAATCAAGACGGCCAACCCCGAGCTCTCCGTGTGGATGGTCACCGGCGACGGCGACGGCCTGTCGATCGGCGGCAACCACTTCGCGCACATCCTGCGCCGCAACGTCGACGTGAAGATCCTGCTCTTCAACAACGAGGTCTACGGCCTGACGAAGGGCCAGTTCTCGCCGACGTCGCCGCAGGGCATGAAGACGAAGACGTCGCCGATGGGTTCGGTCGAGCGGCCGATGAACCCGGTCTCGTTCGCGCTCGGCTGCGGCGCGTCGTTCGTCGCGCGCACGATCGACACGCACCAGAAGCACATGGAGCAGACGCTGCTCGCCGCGGCGCACCACAAGGGCGCGGCGCTCGTCGAGATCTACCAGAACTGCGTGATCTTCAACGACGGCTTCATCGAGGGCGTCGCCGAGAAGAGCGTTCGCGACGAGAAGACGATCGACCTGCGCCCGGGCGAGCCGCTCGTGTTCGGCAAGGCGCGCGACAAGGGCCTCAAGATGGCGGGTTGGGAGCCCGCGATCGTGGAAGCCGCGCAGGCCGACACGTGGAAGGCCGATCACGCCTCTCCCGGCCCCGCGTTCGCCATGGCGCAGTTGCAGAACCAGGCCGGCATGCCGCGTCCGATCGGCATCTTCCGCTCCGTCGCGGCGCCGCTCTTCGACCAGGGCATGAACGAGCAGGTGCAGAAGTCGATCGCCAAGAAGGGCCGCGGCTCGCTGAAGGACCTCGTGTACTCGGGCGAGATGTGGACGGTCGGTTGAAGGCCTCTGCAAGCACTCGCGCGAGGCTCGCGGCCGGGTGGATCCTCGCCGCGGGCCTCGCGGCCTGTGCCGCGAGCCCGCGCGCGGAGACGAGCGCCAAAACGACCTCCACGGCCGCTTCCGAGCCTGTGGAGGAGCTCGGCTCGCTGCGCAACGCGCGCGTCGCGATCCCGCGCGCGGCCATCGCGGCCGAGCGCGAGCGGCTCACGTACTTCGCCGGCGAGCTCGACGCGGTGCAGCAGGCGGAGCTCGAACGGCTCGCGCCGGGGCTGCGCATCGTGACGGGTCTCACGCGCGAGGCGGCGCTCGCGCGCGCAACGGAAGCGCACGCGTGCGACGGGCGGTTCGCGACGCCGGAGTTCCTGCGTGCGGCGAAGAAGCTCGTGTGGGTGCAGGCGAGCTCGGCGGGCGTCGATCGCTACCTCGCGAACCCGGAGTTCGTCGCGGACAACCGCGTCGTGCTCACGAACCTGCGCGGCGTCCACGGGCCGGCGATCGCGGACCACGTGTTCGCGATGCTGCTCGCGCTGACGCGCGATCTGCCGGCGCACCTGGCGGGGCGCGCGAAGGGCGAGTGGAAGCGCGACGGCTCGGGCGAGCTCCAACCGATCGCGCTCCAGGGCCGCACGATGCTCGTCGTCGGTCTCGGCGGCATCGGCACGGAGGTCGCGCGGCGCGCGCACGGCTTCGGCATGCGCGTGATCGCGACGCGGCGCGGCGACGATCCCGCGCCCGAGTACGTCGAGCACGTCGGCAAGCCCGCGGAGCTCGCCGAGCTGCTCCCGCGCGCCGACGTCGTCGCGCTGTGCGTGCCGCTGACCGCGGAAACGGAGCACCTGCTCGACGCCGCGGCGCTCGCGCGCATGCGGCCCTCGAGCTACCTCGTCAACATCGCGCGCGGCAGGGTCGTCGACACGGAGGCGCTGCTCGACGCGCTGCGCGCGAAGAAGCTCGCCGGCGCGTGCCTCGACGTCACCGACCCCGAGCCTCTGCCGCCCGACCACCCGCTCTGGAAGTTCCCGAACGTCGTGATCACGCCGCACGTCGCCGCGCAGGCGGAGTTGACGGACGAACGCGCGTGGGCGCTCTCGAAGGAGAACCTGCGCCGCTTCGACGCGGGCGCGCCGCTGCTCAACGTCGTCGACAAGCGCGCGGGCTACTGAGGGCCGCGTGAGAAGCGTGCGCGGGCGCTACTTCGGCGCGTCCGGCGTCGGCGCACTGGGCTTCTCGGGCTCGACCTTCGGCTTGCGCACGAACGCCTGCACGCGCTGTCCGAAACGTTCGGCGACGTAGATCGCGCCCTTCGGGTCGATCGCGATGTCGGTCGGGTAGAGCATCTCGCCCGGCGCGTGTCCGCGTGTCTCCGGCGTCGACCACCCACCGAAATGGTGCACGAAGTCGCCCTTCGAGGTGAACACCTTCACGTCGTGGCGGAGCAGGTCGACGCAGTAGAGGAACCCCTGTTCGTCGAACGTCACCGCGATCGGCGCGGTGAAGTTCATGAGCCCGATGTCGCGCTCCCCGAACGCGGCGAGGAGCTTCCCGTCCGCGGCGTACACGTGGATCGCGGGCGTCGTCTGCATGTCGGCGACGGCGACGAGCCCCGCCGACGACACCGCGATGTCCGCGGGCGTCTGGAAGCGCTTCGCGCGCGCGGAGGCCTCGAGCTCGTGCTGGAAGCGCAGCTCCGCGTCGTAGACGAGCACGCGCCCCTCGTCGAGATCGCCGACGATCCACCGCCCCTTCGCGTCGCGCGCGAACGCGCCGATGCGTAGGAGCGCACCCACGGGCTTCGCGGCCTTCGCGGGTGCGTCGCTCGGCGATCCCTCCTTCGAGGCCTTCACCACGAGCGGCGGACGCGCGAAGCGCAGCACCGGCTTGGGCTCGCCGCGGTAGGTGAACGCACGCAACTCGAACTGCTGCGCGTCGAGCACGTAGATGGCGCCGTCCTCCGTCGCGACCACGGCCTTCGGCTCGACGAGCTGCGCCGCGCCGCCGAACGCGAAGACCGGAATGCGCTCGTCGTCGAAGATGCCGATGAGCCCGTTGCGCGAGTCGGCGACGTAGAGTTCGCGCCCCTTGGGCTCGAACCACACGCCGATCGGCTCCTGGAAGCCGCCTTCGGTGAGGTGCCCGTAGAGCGCATCCAGCGGCTCGACCGTCCACGGGAAGGACGGCGGGACGACGCGTTCGTCCTTGCTCGGGGACGACTGCGCGCGCGCGTGCGCGGCGAACGCCGCGACCGCGGCGAGCAGGAGCGCTCTACTTGCGCTTCCCATCGCCCTTCTTCTCGTGGTCGGAGTCGTGGCACTCGAGGCAGAGCCCGCGCGACTGATCGCCGCGCAGCGTGTACGAGAAGGCCGTGCCGTTCGGATCGTGGCACGTGACGCACGTGATCGGCTTCCCGGTGCGCGGGTCGAGGCGGTCCTCGCCGAGTGGATGCCCGTGACTCGCCGTCTGGTGGCAGGAGAGGCAGGTGCGGATCGGGCCGCTGACGAGGAGCTTCGCTTCGTTCGACGAGTGCGCCGCGTGGCACGACGTGCACACGACCTTGTCCGTCTTCAGCGGGTGCATGGACTTCGACTTCTGCCCGCGCTCGATCAACGCCGCGTGGCAGGACGAGCACAGCTCCGGCGCCGGCGACACGAGCAGGCCCTTCGAATCGCTCGCGTGCGGCAGGTGGCACGCGGTGCAGTTCCGGTCCTCCACCGGTTTGTGCACCACCTTGTCGTCCTTGCGCGGGTGGTCCTTGTGGCACATCCCGCAGAGCTTGCCGCCCGTCGCGCGCACGACCTGCGGCGTCGCGCTGTCGACGAGGTGGCACATCTCGCAGCTCCCCTCCGCGAACGGCTGGTGCGTCACCTTGCGCAGGAGCTTCTTGGTCGGCGACGCGTGCGGATCGTGGCACTGCGTGCACTTCGAGCCCTTGATCGGGATGCCGCTGTGCGCCTCGACGTACTTCGGCTCCTCCGCGGGATGGCAGAGCTGGCACAAGCGGCCCTCGGGCGCGGCGAGCTGGTTCGGGAACGGCGAGTTGTGCGCCTTGTGGCAGTCGAGGCACGCGCCCTTCGCGAACGGCTCGTGCACGGAGGGCGACGACGCACGCTGCGCGAGCTCCTTGTGACAACCGAGACACAGCTCGTTGCCGTCGCGCACGAGCAAGCCGGCGTTCGCGGAACCGTGCACTTCGTGGCATGCGGAGCACTGGCCCTGCTTGATGGGCGTGTGCACGCTGCCCTTCATGAACTCGATCACCTGATCGCGGTGGCACGTCGCGCAGAGCGGCCGCTCGCGGGCGTTGAGGAGCTTCTCGAAGCGCGCCGCGTGCGGCGAGTGGCAGCCGGTGCACTCGCCGTCGGCCGCGGGCTTGTGCGGGACGGCGAGCTTCACGGCCTCCTGGATCTTCGCGTGACAGCGCAGGCAGTCGTTCACGTCGGCGGCGTGGTCCGCGTCGGCCGCGACGCGCGGTCCGAACGGACTCGCGTCGAGCAGTTCGCGCAAGCTCGGCTCGTTGGAGCGCGCATCGAGGGAGCTCGCGAGCCCGAGCACCACGAGCACGATGCCGAGGATCGTCCTACTTGCCCGGTTCATGGCACTCCTGACAGCGCTGCTCGCTGAACGGTTGGTGGCGGAACGGCCAGAAGAGCCCCGCGCCCTGCGCCGAGTGCGGCGTGTGGCACGTGAGGCAGTCGACCTCCGCGATCGGCTGGCCGATGTGCTTCTTCACCATCGTGTCCTTCTTCGGGTCGTGGCATTTCAGGCACAGCGCGGGCGCGGACTCCTTCACGAGCCCGCGCAGGTTCGAGCCGTGCGGCTTGTGACACCCGAGGCACTCGCCTTCCGCGAACGGCTTGTGCGCGACGGCGCCGGGCTGTTTCGATTCGAGGTCGAGCTTCCCGTGGCAGGCGAGGCACGTCTCGCGCGGCGCCTGCGTCAGGAGCTTCGGCCGCGGCGCCGCGTGCGCCGAGTGGCACGCGAGACACGCGCCGGCCTGCGCGGGAGCATGGCGGAACGCGAAGCCCTCGATCTCCTTCTGCGTGATGCCGTGGCAGCTCGCGCAGAGCTTGCCCTCGTCCTGCTTCAGGAGGTTCTTGCGCGGCGCGCTGTGCGGATCGTGACAGACGAGGCACTCGCCTTTCTGCGCGGGCGGGTGCGCGCTGCCGCCTTCGAGCGTCTTGGTGACGTTCTTGTGGCAGTCGAGGCACAACGTCGCCGCGGGCTTCCGCAGCATGCCGTGCTCGTCGGACGCGTGCGGCTCGTGGCACACGAGGCACTGCCCCTGCGCGACGGGCTTGTGGAGCTGATCGTTCTTGTAGCGCTCCGCGTGGTCCTTGTGGCAACGGAGACAGAGGTCCGCGCCGACCGAGCGCAGCATCGCGGGCTGCACGGAGCCGTGGCCCGCGTGGCAGCTCGTGCATACCTCGAGCGCGGCGTGCTGCACCGAACGCTGCATCTCCTTCGCGAGCTGCGGATGGCAGCCGACGCAGAGCTCGGTTTGCGCGCTCTTCAAGGCGGCCGCGTCCGCGCCGCCGTGCGGATCGTGGCAGTCGAGGCACTTGCCTTCCATCACCGGCGGGTGCGGCGAGCGGTTGGGCAGCGCGAACGGTTCGAGCTTGGCCTTCAGGTCGTGGCACTTCGCGCAGGCCGCGTTCGCACTCGCGGAAAGGAGGCCCTTCTCCTCCGATGCGTGCGCGGCGTGACAGTCGAGGCACTTGCCGTCCTTCACCGGCGGGTGCGCGCCCGCGCGGCCCGCGAAGTCCTGCATGCGATCGGCGTGGCACAGCCGGCAGAGCTTCTCGGCGGGCGCGCGCAAGGGCGGCGTCGCGAGCGCCTTCTGCTCCGCGGTCATCTCGTCGGGACCGACGTGGCACGACGCGCAGTCGTGGTCCTCCGCCGGCTTGTGCACGACCGGACGCACGAGGCCCGCGCGCTTCGACTTGTGCGGCGAGTGGCAGGAGTTGCAGTCGGAACGCGTCACGTCGAAGCCGTCGTGCTTCGTCGCGAACGCGCCCTTCTTGGCGTCATGGCAGCGCAGGCACAGCTCGGGCGCGGGCGGCGTGAGCGCGCTGTGCGGCTTCGGCGCCGCGGTGTTCGCGCTCGGGGCCGTCGCGCCGGCCTTCGCGGGAGTCTCCGCACCGCCCTTCGCCGGCGCGGACGCGACCGCGTTCGTCCCGTGCGCCGTGTGACACGCGAGGCAGCCCTCGGTCACCGGTTTGTGCACGTTGTCCTTCTCGTACGCCGCGCGGTCGTGGCAGCGGTAGCACAGGTCCGCGCCCTTCGCGGCGATCAGCTTCGGCTGCCGCGCGGCGTGCGGATCGTGGCAGGCGCTGCATTTCTGCTGCGCGCCGGGCGGATGCGCGTTCTCGGGCGCGGCGAACGGCGCGGCCTTCTCGTGGCAGCGGATGCAGAGCGCGGGCTCGTCCTGCTTCAACTTGAGCACGCCGACGAGCCCGTGACGGTCGTGGCACTCCTCGCAGCGCTGTGCGAGGTCCGGGAGGTGCGGCTTCGCGCCCTCGAGCTTCTTCATGAAGTCCTGGTGGCAGTCCACGCAGGTCTTCTTCGCGCCGGGCTTCGTCGCGGGCTTCTGTCCGGGCTTCGGGCGCTCTTGCGCGGGCTTCTTCGGCTCCTGCGCGGACTCGACGCCGGGTTCGCTCGTGTCGAGGCCTTCGAGCACGTCGAGCGCTGCGTTCGGCGCGCGCCACGCGCTCGCGGCGAGCAGTTCGCGCGCGGAGGCGCCGGCGTCCTTCGGGTGGGCGCCGAGCGGCGCGGAGCCGAGCGCGAGGAGCGCGCACACGCACGTCGCGACGAACCGTCGTGCGCCGCGGAGCGCAAGGAGAGCGCTGTTCACGATCACCCCTTCCCGTCCTTCGGCAGCGGTTCACCGCTCTTCGGCTCCCCCGGCTTCTCGCCCGGCAGGCCGTGCGGCGTGTTCGGGTCGATGGGCTTGGGTTCCGCGCTCGGCTGCTTCGCGAGCCACTCGACCGCCGCGCGCAGACCTTCCTCGTCGATGCGCACGGAAGCGCGCTCGCGCAGACGCGCGGCCCACTTCGTCCAGGCCTCCTTCTGACGCTCCTTCACGAGCCGCTTCATCACCGCGGTGCGCGCGCCGGAGTAGGGCACGAGCTCCGCGTCCTTCGTGTCGAGCACGTCGACGAGGAACCAGCCCGACGACGTCTCGATCGGCCCGTCGATCGCGCCCTTCGCGATGGTGAACGCGCGCGCTTCGACCTCGGCGATGATGTCTCCCTTCTTGATCCAGCCGATGCGGCCGCCGTGCGCGGCGCTGGTCCGGTCGATGGAAGCCTGCTTCGCGAGGGTCTCGAACGATTCGCCGGCCCGGATGCGCGCGAGGAGCTTGTCGGCCTCGTCCTTCGTCGCGACGACGATGTACGCGAGCCGACGCTCGGGCGGGCGCGTGAACGACGTCGCCTTGTTCGCCTCGTAGTAGGCGCGCAGGTCCTCTTCCTTCGGATCGATGTCGGCGTAGACGTAGCGCTCGCAGAGGAGCGTGAGCACGGACTCGCGCTCCTGACGCGCCATGCGCCGGGCGATGTCGGGATCCGCGCGCGTCCCGTCCTTCTCCGAAGCGTCCCAGATCACCACGCGCATGGCCCAGTCGCGCGCGATGTAGCGCGCGGCGCCCTGCACGGTCTCGGGGTCCTTTTCCCGCAGCGCTTCGACGTCGAGCGATTCGCGCAGCTCTTTCAGCGCGAGCGTCTTTCCACGCGACCGCGCCGCGATCGCCGCGGGATCGCCTTTGTCGAGCACCATCTCGGGCAGGAACAGCGCTTCGGCGTACGTGACCTCGCCCTCCTTTTCGAGGCGCGCTTCGAGCTCGGTGCGCAGCTTGTCCTCGGCGCGATCGTGCAGGATCTTCCGGATTTGCGGCAATGCCACCTCGCGCGGCAGGCGCGTCGGGTTCACCGAGCGCTCCTCGAGCCGCGCGAACGCGAACCCCTTCTCCGTCGCGAGGACCGGACTCAGACTGTTCGGTGTCTCGAGCGCGAACACTTCCTTCTCCAAGGCCGGCTCGATCTCGCCGCGCCGGACATAGGGCAGGAGCCCGCCGAAGGAGCGCGAGGCGTGGATCGACTCGGTCGTGGCGAGCACCCCCATGTCCTCCCCCGCCTCGACGCGCGCGCGGAGCTTCTCGCAGCTCGCGCGCTCGCGCGTCTCGATCAGCGTGAGCTTCAGCGCGACGTCCGTCTTCGAGTAGAACGCCTCGACCTCGTCCTCGGTGACCTGGAGCTTGTCGTGGAGCTCGCGCTTCCAGAAAGCCTGCACGACCTCCTCGCGCAGCGCGTTCTCCATGGATCCGCGCACGACCGGGTCGTCGTGCAGGCCGAGCGCCTCCGCCTCGGCGAGGAACAGCTGCCGTTCGATCACGCGGCCCATCAGCTCGCGCAGCGCGGGCTCACCGCGCACGAGCACGCCGTGCCCCGTGTGCGTCGAGGTAAAGGCGTCCATCGCGTCGGAGAGCGTGAGCGGATGCCCGTCGACGTCCACGAGCACGATCTTCTCGGCCTCGGCCCGCGAGTTCGCGGCCTGCGGACCGACCGCGTCCTGCCGCGGCGCGCCCATCGACGGTGCAACCGATGCGAGGAGCGCGATCCACGCGATCGCCGCGAGACGAGCGCTCGACTTCATCGTTCTCATGATCCGACCTCCAGCGCGAGGACGAGCTCGCGCGCCACCTGCCGCGCGAGCCGGAGCACGTCGTGCTCGACGCCCATGCGCAGCAACGTTTAGTACGCGTCGCCGCGCAGGCGCAGGCTCCTGCTCGCGGCGACCAGACCGGTGCGCGCGTCGACGACGCGCATGGACACCTCGATCTCGGGATGACGCTGGTCCCGCACCACCGCCTCCTCGCCGAAGCGATCGACGCTCCCGAGCGCGAACCAGCGCACGCCGAGGAGCTCGCCGATCGACGCCATCGTCGCCGCGTCCATCTCCTGCAGCGTGCGGATCCGCGCGCGGCGGAGCGCGGCCCGCAATTCGGACGCCTCGACGACCCGCACGCCGCGGGCGCGGAACCACTCGTGCGCGAGGATCTCGGAGAAGCTCGCGCCAGCGTCGGAGCGCGTCGAGCGATTGATGAACGGCAGCACGGCGACGCGCTCGGCCTCCGGCGCCGTGTCCGCGGGTTGCGTGCGCGCGCGAGCGGCCGCGGCGACGGAGGGCCGCACGAGCGGGCCGCCGTGCTCGCCGAAAGCGGCGAACAAGCTCGGGAGGGCCCGCTCTTCGAGCTCGTTCACGTCCTCGACGGCGCCGAGTCCGAGCAGCCCGCGGCCGTCTTGTCCACGCAGGGCGACGAAGGCCGACTGCACGCGCTCGCCGCTCGCGAGATCGATCACGCGGAGCCCGACCGCGATCCGCGGCTCGTCCCCGCGTGCGAAGTCGAAGAGCACGCCGGCGACGCCGAAGCTCGCGCCCGTCGCGGCGCGGATGGCGCGCGCGTCGTCGGCCGCGAGCGAATCGGTGTAACGCACGCGGCGCTCGAGCAGCACGCGGTCGAGCTCGTCCGCCGGCACGAACGACGCGCCGCGCCGGCCGAGCTCGTCGCGAAGGCGCGTTCCGATCTCGGTCGCACCGGTCGCGTCCGCGCTCAGGTTGCGAAGCGGGAGCATGGCGTAGCGCACGGACGCCGGCTTCTGCGCCGCGGGCTCGACGGCCGGGCGCTGCGCGAACGCGGAGATCGCGAACCACAACCCGAGTAGAAGGAGCGAAGTCCGCACCCCATTCACCCCAGGGTCGACAGGAGATCGCGGATCAGCTTCCGCGCGGCCGTGGTTTGGTCTTCCTCGCCGACGCCGAAGAGGCGCGTCCACACGCCGAGCCCCGTGCGCGCGTCGGTCACGGACCAGATCACGAGCCCCGTCTCGACGTCGAGCAGCTTCAAGGACAGCGCGATGTCCGGCGCGTTGAGCGTCCCCGCACGTTGTTCGCGGAACTCGATCACGCTTCCGGTCAGCAGCGCCTGCACCTTCAGCTCCGCCCCGAGCTGTTGGATGAGCTCGGGCCCGACCTCCGCCGCGCCGGCGAGGTTCTTCATGCGCATCACGCGGTTCACCTCGCCGGACTCCACGACCTCGAAGAGGCCCTTGGCGCTGAGCTCGACGACGAGGAGTTCGCGCACGCGGTCCGCGGCGAAGCGCTCCGTCGACAGGTTCTCGAGCGGCAGCACCGCGACGCGCTCGTACACCGAAAGGTCCGCGTTGGGGTGCATGTACACCGCGGGCTCGATCCGGTTGCTCGCGCAACCGGCGGCGCCGAGCGTGAGGAGGAGGAGCGCGGTGCTCCAGATGCGTTTCATCGTCGACTCCAGTTCTCGAGGGGGACTGCTCGCGCGTCGCATGGTTCAGCTCGCCGGCTCCTGCGCGGCGGACAACCCCGCCCCCGAGGCCGCTTCGCGTCGCGCGTTCGCGCGGGCGCGCTCGAGCATCCACGTGAGGCCGCCGAGCGCGACGATGCCCCACTGGACGCCGTAGTACGACCACAGCGCGGTGTGGATGCCGCTCGTGAAGCCGTAGCTGTGCAACCCCACGCCGAGCAGGTTCACGCCGAACCACGAGAACCCGATCACGGTGCCGCCGAACGCGGCCGCCATGCAGAGCCCGTGCTCGCGGATCAGCCCGCCCATGCGCGCGTGCAGCATCACGAGCTGCGAGAGGCAGATGAGCAAGGCGCCGTTTTCCTTGGGATCCCAGCCCCAGAAGCGGCCCCAGCTCTCGTTGGCCCAGATGCCGCCGAGGATCGTGCCGACCGTCGAGAAGATCAGTCCGAAGCACAGGACGCCATAGACCATGCGCCCGAGCCCGTGGTGGAACGATGGCTCGGCGCGCCGGAAGCCGACGGCCTTCGTGATCAGGTAGATGCTCGCGAGCAGCGCCGCGACCATCCCGGCCGAGTAGCCGATCGTGATCGCGGTGACGTGCGTCGCGAGCCAGAAGTTCGTGTCGAGCACGGCGACGAGCGTCGGCATCGTGTCGCGCTTGTCGAGCATCTCGTAGCCGTTCGCGACGAACAGGCCGATCATCCCGAGCACGGCCGCGGCCGAGAGCGCGACCTTCTGTTTCGTGAAGAACTCGGCGATGAGCGCGGTGAGCGCACCCGTGGCCGTGACGAACAGCAGCGTCTCGTACAGCGTGCTCACCGGCGGACGATCGCGGATCATGCAGCGGATCACGATCGCGATCGTCACGAGCACCGTGGGAACGAGCACCGCGAGCGTCGTGAGCCCGAACAACACGCGGCTCTTGGGCCGGAGCCAGAGCACCGCCGCGAGCACGAACGCGAGGATGAACCCGACCTGCGCGTAGCTCAGCAAGTCGAGCCGGTGGTAGGTCACTTCGAGCCCCACCTTCGCGTACTCGCCGCGCCGCTCCGCGATCGGGACGACGACCCCGCTGAAGCGCGCGAGTTCGCGCTCGAAGGCGGTCTGGTCGGCGCCCGAACGCGCCATGCCCTCGATCGCGTTCAGCATCTGGATGTGCTTCGCGTCGACGACGCCGTCGCGCAGCGCGAGGGTCATCAGGTCGGCGGGCGTGTGCCAGGCCGGGTCCGCCGCGAGCGTGCCCGTCGCGGGCAGGAGCGCGAGCGATTCGGTGCCGCTCGTCAGGTCCGCGGCCGCGTGCAGGACTTTCCCGACCTCCTTCGCTTCCGCGGCGTTGGCCGGGTCGCGCCCGAGCTTCGCCTGCAGGTCGCGCAACTGCGGCACGCGGTCGAGCACCTGCGAGAAGGCGGCCTCCTCCGCGCCGGCGAAGATCTGCGCGAGGCCCGCGCCCGCGCCGATCGGAATCTTCGTGCGCGCGAGGTCCATGTGCGTCAGGACGCGCATGAAGTCGTTCACGTTCATCGCGAGCAGGAAGACCTGCTGCTGGACGGTGCTGCGGTCCTTCTCCTCGATCTTCTGGTACTCGTTCGCGAGCTCGAAGAGCTTGCCGACGCCCGGGCGCAGCTCGTGGAACGAGTAGCGATCGCGCTTCTTCTTCTCGTCGACCACGATGCCGATCGCGCGCGCCGCTTCGACGTCGTCGATCATGAAGGCCGCGTACTCCTCGGCGGCCTGCGGGTAGTAGAGGACGTCGAGCAGCCACTCGACCGGCCCGAGCTTCTCGCCCGCGGGCGTCGCGACGCTGCGCTTGTGGTTGAGCCGCAGGAGCAGGTAGCTCGCGTACGTGTGGAGCGGCTTCACGCGCCCGCCGTCTTGCACGGGGAGCCGCGCGGCGAGGTCGACGACTTCCTTCGACCAGGGCGCGGCGCGCTGCGTGCCGGAGGCGTCTTGCGCGCGGCTCGCGGGCGCGAAACCCAGGACGAGAAGGACGAGCGCGGCGATGCGGAGGATGGACTTCATGACTTCTTGGCCTCCGAGCGGACGTGGCGCGCGAGCTTGCGCGAGAAGTGCATCGAGAGACCGATCGCGATCACGATGCACGCGTAGAGCGGGTACTGGTCGGCCGGGTTCGCCACGACGGCGAGCGTCGAGAAGAGCGGCGTGCCCGGCGGCGCGTCCGCGGGTCCCCACGACGATTGGTAGACGACGAGCCCGCCCGCGCGCAGCGGCTCGTTCATCGAGATGCGCACGGGCCGCGTCGAGGCGCCCTCGGTGACGGAGACGTCGCTCGAGAACGACTTCGGCATGTCGATGCGCGGGTGGTCCTCCTTGACGAAGTCGCCGAGCGCGATCGTGAACGGCATCGGGTGGCGTTCGCGCCGGAGCTCGACCGCCCAGCGCTTGCCGCCGACCTCGACGGTCCAGGGTTGGGCTTCGCGCCCCCAGAGGATGCCTTCGTGGCGCGCGCCGCCCTGCTTCTCGACGAGCGTGGCGTAGAGCCCCGCGACGTTCTGCTCGACCTGCGTGTCCGCGGGCGCCGGTTGGAGGAACGCGCCGTCGATCACGGGCGTCGGCGCCTCGAACATCGGACCATTGGGGAGCACGCGGCAGTTCTTCTGGAAGCGTCCGAGCTGCACCTCGAACGGCAGCGCTGCGGGCGCGAAACTCGCGGGCGCGGCGCCGGTCGCGTCCTGGAACGCCTCCTCCTGCGCGACGAACTCGCGCACGCGGCCGCCGCCGAGGTCTTCCGCGATCGCGACCTCCCAGCGCTGGTAGCTCTCGAACGTGTTCGCCTTCTCGCCCTCGTACAGCGTCACGTGGCCTTCGACCGCGTACCACGCCTTGACCAAGCCAGCGACGAGCAGCATCACGATGCCGATGTGCGTCACGAGCACGCCCGCCGTCGCCCAGCCCTTGCGCAGGCGCACGATGCCGCCGAGCAGCAGGTTCACGAACAGCACGATCATCACGAGGCGCGCGCCCGGCAGCGGGATCGGCACGCTCCCCGCCTGGTGCACGAGGAAGAGCGAGTCGAAGTACTTGCGCTGGACCTCGTACAGGCCCGTGTGCACCTGCTCGAGCGTCCCGAGCCACGTGAGCAGCGCGAGGAAGACGAGCAGGGTGACGCTGAGCCACAGCGAGGAGAACACCTTCACGATCGCGTCGAGGACGGGCTTCATCGCATCACCTCCCGCTCCGGATCGACTTGCAGAACTCGAGGAACGCCGCGCGCTCTGCTTCGACCGCGGCCTTCGGGCCGAGCATCTTCACGAACACCGAGCGGTCCGGCTGCAGGCACACGGCGCCGAGCACCATGTCGCCGCCGCCTTCCTTCTCGATCTCGACGACCGTCGCCTGCGCGCCGAGCATCGCGACCTTCGACAGCGCGTCGATCTCGTCGGCGCCGAGCGGCGCGCGGCCCATCTGCTGGCGCCAGCGGTTCAAGTTCGACGCGAGCCCGCCGCCGTCGCCGCCGAGGGCCGTGACGTAACACTCGACCTCGCGTTTCCCGCCGGCGAGGAACGTGACCTCGCGCATCGCCTTCTCGGGCCCCTGCGTCCAACCCGCGGGCGCGGTCCACGCGAAGGAGGAGCTCCCGCCCGCGCTCGGCATCGGCATCCCGTCGTCGATCGCGCCGTGCACCGCGTCCTTCGGCATCGTGCGCTGTGCGTCGGGAGCGACGTTCGCGGCGTGTGCGTCGTGGTCGTCCTGCCCGCCTTCGTGGAACGAAGCGGCGAGCTCCACGAAGCGCTGCTGCTCCTTCGCGACGAGCTCGCGCGGCCCGACCATCTTGAGGAACTTCGATCCGGAAGGATCGACGAGCAGCAGGCCGACCATGCGGAAGTCCGCGCCGCTCTTGTCACCCGACATCCCGCTCCACGTGCCGTCGATCTCGACCAGCACGCTCGGAAGGCCGAACCATTCGATCCGCGGCAGCGCGGCGACGTCCTGCGGCGACAGCGGTGCCGCGGCCATCTGCGTGCGCCAGCGATTCACGTTCGCGTCGAGTCCGCCGCCCTCGCCGGCGAGCACGGTGAGGTAGCACTCCGCGCGCTCGTCGCCGGCGACCCGGAAGTTCGCGACGCGCATCGACGTCGTCGGGAGCTCGCTCCACCCTTGCGGCGTCGTCCAGTGCAGGCCGCCCGGCTCGGGGGCGCGCGCGCCTTTGAAATCGGAACGGTCGAGGCGGAAGCGCTCCGCCGTGGTGGCGCCCCACTGCACCTCGGTCCCGATCGGCTGGTAGACGCGTTCCTTCGCGAACGCGTCGTCCGCGCCGGGGGAACAGGCGGCGAGCGCGAGAAGGCTCGCGGCGAGGGCGCTCTGCAGTGGATGGATGTGCGTGCGGTGCATGACTTCGAGCCTCCTTGTACGTCCTGGACAGGCTACTCACCCGGTTCGTAGGTCGACCTACGCCTACTGGCCCTGTGCGCGCCTGCCTACTTCGCATGGGTCCGCACGAGGATCGCGGACCGGCGACCATCCCGGTAATTAAGGTAGGAACACCGGAGCGCGGTCAACGAGGATCGCGCTCCCTTCTTGGAATCCCGCACACTGTACGCACTTCCTCGAAGCCCGCGTGCGACTTCGGCAGGGCGACGCGCGCCTCCGCACCGTGCGAAGCTGCGTACGCCCGCGCGCGCGGCGTTGATCCGCGCACCCGCCACCACGCGCCGCCCCCCACCCATGGATCGTGACCTTCGAGCCTCCGCGCGGTCGCAGCGCGCCGTCCGCCGACTTCCGTTCGCGCTCGCCTTCCTGATCGTGATCGTCGCCGCGGCCTGGAGCGGCTGCGACGCGCCGCGGCGGGAGCGGACGCGACCGGTCGAAGCCAATGCATCGCGCGTCGACGTCTTCCTCGGGTGCACGGACCCCGAGGCGCGGCCCGTGACGCTGGAGCTCGCATCCGTCGAGCTGCGCGCCGAGGACGGGCGCACGGCGGCGTTGGAGCTCCTGCGCCCGCGTCTCGTCTCGAAGGAGCTCGCGCATCGCTTGCCGCTCGCCGGCGGAGCGGTCGAGCCCGCGCAGTACTCGATGCTGGTGCTGCGCGTCCAGCGCGCGGAGCTCGTCGGGCCCGACGGCGTGATCGCGCTGCGTCTCGCCGCCCGCGACGCCGCGCCCGCGCCGCCCGGGCCGCCCGGGCCGCCCGACGCCGAGTCGCTCACCCTCGAGCTCCCGATCCGCGCGCGCCTCGGCCGCCACGATGCGCTCTCGCTCTTCGTCGATTGGCAGGTCGCCGCGTCGTTGACCGGCGGCGCCGAGCTCGCGCCGCTCTTCACGGTCGCGACGGAACGCCCCCGCGCGGCGCTCGGACTCCTCTACGTCGCGGACGGGGCGTCGAGTTCGGTCCTCGCCGTCGACCGCGGCACGGGCGAAGTCGTCGCGACCTTCAAGTCGGGGGCTGATCCGCGCGCGATCGCGCTCGCCCGCGACCGCCGCCGGCTCTACGTCGCCAACGCGGGCGACGGATCGCTCGGGCTCGTCGACGCGCAGCAGGGCGGCGCCTTGTCGACGCTGACCTTCGGGCTCTCCGCGCGCAGCAGCGACGTCGCGCTCCTCGATGCGCGCGGACTGCTCGCCGTCGCGCAGCGGGACCTCGACAAGGTCTCGATCGTCGACACGGCGACCTTCACGCGCGTTTCGGACGTCTCCGTCGGCCGCATGCCCACGCGCCTCGCTGCCGCGCCCGACTTGGGCCGCGTGTTCGTCGTCGAAACGGGCTCGGACGCCGTCGAGGTGGTCGACCTCGCCGCGCGCGCCGTCGCGGGCCGCGTCGCGACCGAGGCGCGGCCGTCGGACGCGGCCGTCGATCGACGCGCGCGCGAGCTCTTCGTCGGCCACGCGATCTCCGCCAACCTGCTCGTCTTCGACGCGCGTTCGCTCGCGCCGCGCGCGTCGATCTGGGTCGGCGCCGACGTGACCGCCGTGCTCTGTGATCGCCGCCGCGACCGCGTGTACGTCGCGCGCTCGCGGCCCGCGGAGCTCGTCGTCGTCGATCGCGAGCTCGGCAGCGTGCTCCGCCGCATCCCCTTGTCCGGGCGCGTCGAAGCGCTGGCCCAGCCGATCGACGGCGCGGAGCTCTACGGCGCGGCGCCCGAGCTGGGCGCGCTCGTCGTGATCGACCTCGTCCTCGGCCGGGAACTCGCACCGATCCGCTGCGGCGGGAGGCCGCTCGATGTGCTCGTCGCGGATTGACCCAGCCGCACGGACGCGACGCGTGAAGCCGCCGTTGCTCCTCGGCGCGCTCGCGAGCGCGTGCGCCGCGAGCGGATGCATCAGCGGGCCGCTGCACACGTTCCGCAGCTCCGCGGAGAACGCGCGCACCGGCTCGGACCGATCGCGCTCGATCGCGAACCTCGCCGAGCTCGGCGTCCACGACAACCTGGGGCCCGGCCTCGAGTACCGCGTCGACGCGCAGGTCGTGCAGGGCACGTCCGATCGCACGACCGACGGCGTCGATTCGCACGACACGACGCTCACCGCGCGGCCGTCCGCGGAGCTCGTGCTCTCGTCCGACACGCTGCGCTGGAGCCAGCGCTTCGAGACGCTGCGCACGCGCTCGACGTTCAGCCTCGGCCAGGACACGAGCCTCGTGCGCAACGACATGCTCGAGAAGCTCGAGTGGACGCCCCCGGGTCTGCCGCAGTTCACGACGTGGCTCAACTTCCGCACCGTCGACGACGAGCTCTTCGTCGAGCAGACGACGGTCGAGTCCTTCTTCCAGGTGCAGCAGACGCTGCCCGTCCTCGACTACCAGTACACGCTGCTCTCGCGCGTCGACGACGACGAACGCTCGGGCGTCGAGAACGATCGTCTCGAGCACACGCTGCGCGCCTCCTGGCGCGAGGAAGCTGCGGAAGGACGCTTCACGAGCACGGTGAGCGTGTTCGCGAACAAGCGCAAGAACGAGCTCAGCGGCAGCTCCGGCGGACTGCCCGGCGTCGTGGTGACGCCGACGCAGGGCCTCGCGCAGCGCGACACGACGCCGCAGATCTCGACCTTGCCCACGAATGCCGCGCTCGTCGACGACATCGACACCTCCACCGCGGGCATCAACATCGGCGGGTTCGCGTCCGGCGGCGAGGAGGATTGGAACTTCGGCGCGCACTTCAACGCCGGTTCGACGATCGACACGATCCACGTCTCGACGGTCGACACCGTGGACTCGGTCTTCGCGTCGCAGTTCGTGTTCACGGTCTGGATCTCGGACGACAACGCGTTCTGGACGCAGGTCGGGAACATCGCGGCGCCCGACTACGACGTCGTGCTCCACCGCTTCCGCCTCGTCGTCCCCCCGATCACCGCGAACTACGTCAAGGTCGTCAACCGCACGTCGCCGCCGGGCGCCCCGGCCGTGCTCGTGTCGGAGTTGCGCTTCTTCGCGTCGCCGACCTCGGCGTCGCCGACGATCACGACGCACGACGAGACGGAGAGCGCGACCACGGCGCTCACGTACCGTCTGAACGAGCAGTGGATCGTCGGTCTCGATCTCTTCCTCCAGACGGCGAACACGGACACGAGCGGCGTCGACGTCCGCGACGAGGAGCGCATCGACCAGGGGCTCTGGGCCAACTACACGCCGCCTGCGAAGGTCGACGCGAACGTGCGCTTCGCGACGCAGCGCACGCGCGACCCGCTCGTGCAGGACGAGGACATCGCCACGCTGACGAGCGTGGTGGCGTACCGTCCGCTGGAGACGCTCGACCTGAACGCGAGCTACACGCACACCGATCGCGAGCTCGACGGCGCGCAGAGCCTGGAGACCGAGGCGCTCCAGGGCCTGACCTCGGCCCAACTGCTCGACACGCTGCGCGCCGACGTCACGGTGCAGAAGAGCACGCAGGACGACACGACGAACCAGCGCCAGATCGACCACTGGATCACCGGCGCGTCGCTGGTCGCCGAGCTCACGGCAGCGCTGGAGCTCACGCTCGGCTGGCGCGACGACCGCGCCGACGTCGCGGGAACGGGTGCCTTGGACATCCCCGATCCCTCGGAGCGGCGCACGGAGATGATCTGGGTCTACAAGCCGAGCGACCAGCTCGTGATGCAGCTCGAGCTCGCGTGGGTCGACAACTTCGCCGGCAACGGCCTGGATCAGCGCGCGCGCGCCGACTGGATCCCGTTCGCGGACGGCGTGCTCGACGTGACGCTCGACTACGACCACGTGAGCGTCGATTCGTCCGGCAGCTCGGAGGTCGATCGCTACCGCGGCCAGATGCGCTACACGCTGACGCCGCGCGCGTTCTTCCAGCTCGACTGGTCGCTGCAGGACCCGAAGGACGAGGCGCGCACCGAGATCCTGGCGGTCGCGTTCAACTTCTCGTCGTGAAGCCGCGGCGCGCGGGCCGGGGCGTTGACTGTCGGCAAGCACGGCCGCGCCCGCCGATCGGACGCTGGCCTCGTCAGCGCGGGGTCGCGGGCGGCCGTGAGACGGGATGGAAGGGCCGGGAGCTCGCGGAGGCCCGCCCGCGAGCTCGGCCGCGGCGCGAGTGTGAGCTCGAGCGGCACCGCTTGCCAGCGCCGACGCGCAGTCCGACACTGACGCCCATGCAACTGGAACGGTCGTGCTGGAGCATGGTCTTGCCAACGACGCTGGCCTCCACGTTGACGCTTGCTCCTGCCTCAGGCGCTGCACGGGCGCAGGCGCCCGCTGTAGCGAACGCGGGCGACGCCGCCCAGCAGCGGGTGTCGGAGGCCCGCGCGCGCTGCGACTGGCCGGCGCTCGCAGCCGCCGCGCGCGAGGCACGCTCAGCGCTCCGGCAGGGAAGCGATCCCTGGTACGCGACTCAGGCGCTGGGCGTGATCTCGCACTTCAAGCTCGGTGAGCCCGAGGAGCTCGA
Organism: Planctomycetota bacterium; assembly: GCA_016220035.1. Taxonomy (GTDB): domain Bacteria; phylum Planctomycetota; class UBA1135; order UBA1135; genus JADJNY01. The sequence goes on from JACRIO010000089.1 coordinate 45,651, forward strand.
GCCGCTCGCGCGCGCGGTGCTCGCCGTCGCGACCGACGCGCGCCGCGCGGAACCCTACACGCGGAAGAGCGGGCTCGGCCCGATGAGCCCGCGCGCGGCGTCCGGAGTCGCGAAGGTCTCGATCGCCCTCGCCATGCTCGATCAATCCCGCGGCCGGCACGAGGAGGCGATCGGCCACCTGCGCCTGCTGCTCGACGACCTGAGGACCGGACCGGTGGAGGATGCGGACTCCCTCGCCGGCGAGGCCGGTGTGGCTGCCGCGCAGAGCTACTTCCGCCTGGGCCGGCCGGACGCGGCGCGCGTCCTGCTCGCCGCGGTCCGTGACAACGACGGCGCGGGCCAGGATGCCGGCGTCGCGACCGTGCTCCTGGAGGACCTGGACGGGCTCGACGCGTACCGCGGCAAGTTCCAGAAGTCTCCGGAGCACCGCCCGCGGGTGGAGGCGCTGCTCGCGCACGTTCCGGGCGCCCGCGCGCGCGCGGCGAGCGCCCTGGGCTGGCCCGAGCAGGAGCTGCCCCTCGTGCTCGTCGGCGTCGCCGACGGGCCGGTCAGCGGCACGGGGCCGATCATCGGAGCGCACACGATCGCGGACTTCCGCCGGCCGGCGTTCCCGCCCACCACGGTCGTGTTCTCGGAGTTGCTCGCGCGCGGGACGTACGATCCCGAGGCGCTCCTCGCGCACGAGTTCGTTCACGCGGCAATGATGCTGCGCCTCGGCCTCGCCCACGAGTCGCTGCCGGACTGGGTGACGGAGGGGCTCGCCCAGGCCTTCGCGGGCGAGTTGAACGACGCCGAGCGCCTGTGGCTCGACCGCTTCGTCGCGCCCGACCCCGAGGCCTTCGCCGCTCCGGACTTCTGGGACCGCCACCCGCTCGCGTTCAGGAACTCGGACTGCCGGACGCCGCCCAGCGCCGAGGTGGGCCTCGCGGCGCGGCTGTTCGAGACGTTCGCCGACGGCCAGGGCGGCCGGCGTCTCGTGCAGGCGATGGCCGGCGGCGCGCGCTTCGAGGCGGCGCTCCTGACCGTCACCGGGCTCGCTCCGGAAGCGTACATGGAAAAGGCACGCGCACACGCCGTCGCGCGGCTCGAGGTGCTGCGGCAGCAGGCGGCGCCCGCGGTGCTCGCGCTCGGGCGCGCGATGCGCGAGGGCGCGCCCGCCTTGCTCGTGCGGGCCGAGGAGGTGCTGCGCACCGCCCCCGATCCGCTCGCACGGGGATTCGCGCTGTACTGCCGCGCGAACGCGATCGAGACGCTCGAGCAGCACGCCGACGCGCTGAGGGCCTGGGAGGAGCTCTGCGCCGTCTCCGCGGAACAGCGCACGTATGCCGAGCGCGCGCGGATGGGACGGGCTCGAGCGCTCCTCGCGCTGGGTCGCGTCGAGGAGGCGAGGCGCGTGCTCGAGGAACTCGGCCGCGCCGCGGCGTCGTCCAGCACGCAGCGGTGGGTCCGAGAGCAGCTCGCGAAGCTCGCGTCCGGCGGGAGCGGC
>JACRIO010000090.1 GCA_016220035.1 Planctomycetota bacterium
GGAGCTCCCGCGACTGGGCCGCGAAGGGTCCGTGCCTGCTCGGCGTGCGCGCCGTGATCGCGGAGAGCTTCGAGCGCATCCACCGCTCGAACCTCGTCGGCATGGGCGTGCTCCCTCTGCAATTCCTCGCGGGGCAGAACCAGGACTCGCTCGGCCTGACGGGCCACGAGACCTTCTCGATCACCGGCCTCGCGAAGGCGATCGAGGGCGACTTCTCGCCCGGCCTGCGCATCGCGGTCAGCGCGACCGACGCGAAGGGCAACGCGACGAAGTTCGAGGCCCTGCTGCGCATCGACACGCCCAACGAAGCGCAGTACTACCGCCACGGCGGCATCCTCCAATACGTGCTGCGCGGGCTACTCGGTTGAGATCGGTGCGAGTCCACTCCATCACCCCGTCCTCGCATCGCATGCGCGCGCTCCGGCCCGAATCCAATCGCCGGAGCGCGCTTTCGTTCGCAGCGGGGTCGGCGCGATGAAGCGCTGGCACGCGATCTGGACCTGGTGTGCGCGCCTCTCGTGCGCCCCGTGGTTCCTCGGCAGCGCCGTGCTCGCCGCGCATCGCGGCGCGGCGAGCTGGGTCCCGCTCGCGGCCGTCTTCCTCGCGTGCTGGGTCGGGCTCGCGCTCGCGTTGTCCGGGCTCTTCGGTCTGATCGCGTTGCGCGCGAAGCACGCGGAGGAGCATCTGCCGTGGGAGCTCCCGACCTTCGTCGCCGGCGTCGCGGGCCTCGTCGGCTCGATGATCGTGGGCGCGGTCGCCGTCGTGATGCTGTCGGCGATCGACGGCAGCTGACGGGCGTGTGCTCCGCCGCCTTCGCGCGCGCGTCGGCCGACAAGAGCTGCTTCACGACGAGGATGAAGGCGCCCGTGAGCACGAGGTTGAGTGCGAGCGAGAACATCGCGATCGTCAGCGGCAGTCCCGTGATGCCGTAGCCGATCGAGACGACCAGCACGCCCGCGCCGACCTCGCCCCGCGGGAACATCCCGACGGAGACCGCGAGGCGTTCGCGCCAGCTCGCCTCCTTGCGATAGCAGAGGAGCGAGAACATCTTCCCGACGTTCGAGATCACGGTGATCGCGAGCACGTGCCACGCGATCACGCTCCACGAAGGCAGTGCCTGACCCGCGCCGGCGACGCTCGCGAGCGGCGGCAGCGACAGGCCCACGAGCACCATGAAGAGCGCGGACACGACCGTCGTGACGCCCTGCTCGTGCGCGTCCTCCGGACCCTCCAGGTGGCCTTCGCGCGCGTCGTCCGAGTGCGGATCGTGCCCCGCGGGTCGCGCGAGCACGCAGCCGAGCACGAACGCGGGCAGGAGCACCTCGAGGTGCACCGGCACCGTGTCGTCGATGATCTTGCTGCCGACGTAGATCGCCTCGCACGCGGCGGTGATCACGAGCGCGTAGAACGTCACGAACGGCCACGTCACCGGCCAGCGCACCGCGTGCAGCCGGCGCCAGGCGATCCACAACAGCGCGAACATCACGACGACGATCGCTCCGAGCTGCCAGCGCATCCCGACCATGAGCATCTTGAGCGGGATCATCAGGAGCACGGTGTCGAGGTCGTCGAAGATGGCGAGCACGCGCGCCTTCTTGAACACCCACGTCGCGGACAATCCCGCGGCCGCGAGCATCGAGAACAGCACGCCCGCCGACGTCGGCGCCGAGAAGCGCGCGGCGAGCAGGAGCTCCTTCCACGTGTCCGCGAGCCACCACTGCGCCTCGGGGGTGAGCACGAACACGAAGTACGCGCAGCAGAAGATCCACGGGAATGCCGCGGCCGTGCCGGCGACGACGTAGTCCCACGCGTACGAGCCGATGCGCGACTTGTCGATTTCGAACTCGTACCCGACGTGGATCATGATGAACGACAGGCACGCCATCGTCGCGATGCGCACGAAGGTCGCGACGCCGGGATGCGCGACGGTGTCGGACGTGCCGAGCACTTGCGACGCGACGAGGCCGAGCACGAGCAGCGCGGAGAAGATCCAGACCTTGCGCATGGGGTTTGGCGCGAACGCGGGGTTCAGCGAGCGGGTTCGGGCGCGGCCGTCGTTCGCGGCGCTCCCGCGGGCGCCATCGCGCCCTCGCGCCGCGCGACGACGATCAGCTTCTTGCCGAAGAGCAGCGCGGGATCGAGCGCGACGTGCGCGAGCTCGCGCTCCACGTCGGGCGGCGGCGCGGCGCGGCGGTGGCGTTCGAGGCGCTTGCGGCCCGAGAAGAGCGACCAGCGCGTCGCGGCCCACACGAACGGCACGAGCGGCGCGAGCGCCATCGAGCTCGGGCTCTTCGTCGGCGCGTCGAGGCGTTCAAGCTTCATCCCGACGACGCGCAGGATGTAGCGCAGGCGGAAGACATCGATCAGGTACGCGTGCCCGTGGTAGAGCCGTTTGCCGTTCCGCGCGCGCAGCGTGCTCACTTCGTTGACGAAACCCTGCTGCATCAGGCGCTGGCCCGTCCAGAACCCGCTGATGCGCGCCGAGAGGTGCATCACGTTCGGCGTGGTCAGGACCAGCGTGCCGCCGGGCCGCAAGACGCGCGCGCACTCGCGCAGGAACCCCGTCTGGTTCTCGAAGTGCTCGATACCCTCCATGCTGACGACCGCGTCGAACGCGCCGTCCGCGAAGGGCAGCGGCGCGCACGCGTCGGCGAGCACGCCGCGGATGCCCTCGCGCGGGAAGAGGTCGAGCTCGACCACGTCGTGACCGTGGGCGCGCGCTCCGTCGACGACCGGCCCGCCGCCGGAGGGGATGTCGAGCACGCGTCCAGGCGGGAGCGCGCGCAAGAGCTCGAGCACGCGCGCGTGGCCGCTCGTCTCCGCCATGCTCAGCTCCGCACGGCGGCCGCCGTCGCGATCGGCAGTCCCGCTGCGCGCCACCCGGCGATCCCGCCGACGAGGTCGGTGAAGCCCGTGAAACCGTGGCGTTCGAGGATCCCGCACGCGATCGACGAGCGGTAGCCCGACTGGCAGTGCAGCGCGATGCGCTTCTCGCGCGGGAGCTCGGCGACGCGGCGGTCGAGCTCCTGCAGCGGGACGTTCAAGCTGCCTTCGATGTGGCCTTCGCGCCATTCACCGGCGCCGCGCACGTCGAGCACCACTTGACGCTCGCCGCTCGCGAGGCGCGTCTTCATCCCCGCCGGTTCGACGCGCTCGACGCGGCGCATCAGGTCGGGACACTGCGCGAACGCCTCGGCGCCGCCGCGCAGGAAGCCGCGCACGCGCTCGAAGCCGACGCGGCCGAGGCGCATCGCGGCCTCCGCCTCGCGTTCGGGTTCCGCGACGAGCACGATCGCGCGCTCGGGGTCGATCAGGAAGCCCGCCCACGTCGCGAACTTGCCCGAGAGTCCGATGTTCAGGCTGCCGGCGAGGTGCGCGGGCTCGAACGCGGCCGGTTCGCGCACGTCGAGCACGAGCGCACCGTCCTTCTGGACGCCGAGCAGTTCCTCGAGGGAGACCGACGTCGACGACTGCTTCAGGTTGTCGTCGAGCAGCGCGCGGTGCTTGCGGTTGAGCGTCGCGTCGTAGGCGAAGTACGCGGGCGCCGTGGGCTGGTCCGACGTCGCGAGCGCGATGAACTGCTCCTTGTCCATCGGCTGCAGCATGTAGTTCGTCGCGCGCTGCGCGCCGATCGTCGAGTAGGTGTCGGCGGAGAGGCTCTTGCCGCACATCGAGCCCGCGCCGTGCGCCGGGTAGACCATGACGTCGTCGGGGAGCTTCAACAGCTTCGCGTGGAGCGAGTCGTACATCTGGCCCGCGAGTTCGCGCGCCGTGATGCCGATCGACGCCATGAGGTCGGGCCGGCCGACGTCGCCGACGAAGAGCGTGTCGCCCGTGAGCACCGCCTGCGGCCGCTGCGCGTCCTTCGCGAGGTCGTAGACGAGGATCGAGATGCCCTCGGGCGTGTGGCCCGGCGTCTCCAGGACCTCGAGGCGCACCTTGCCGAACGCGAGCACCTCGCCTTCCTTCCAGGCGTGGTGCGCGTACTCCGCCTTCGCGCACGCGCCGAGGTGGATCACGGCCCCCGTGTGCTGCGCGAGCTCGAGATGCCCCGCGACGAAGTCCGCGTGGAAGTGCGTGAGGATCACGTGCTTCACCTCGAGCCCGCGCGCGCGCGCCTTGTCGAGGTACATCTGCACGTCGCGCTGCGGATCGACGATCACCGCGGTGCGCGTCGTCTCGTCGCCGATGAGGTAGGAAGCGTGGGAGAGGCAGCCGAGGTAGTACTGTTCGAGGATCACGCCGGGATTGTAGGGCCCGAGCGGGCGGCCGCCATCACCACGCTCCTTCGCGCCCGCTCGCGAGCGAACTTCCCGTTGGAATCAGGCTCGTCGTCGGGCGAGCGCGCGCTCACCCGCGCAACGCGCGGTACGCCTCGGGCGTGAACGAATCGACCTGCACCACGTCGTCGCGCGCGGCGGAGGCGGCGCGCAGCGTCGCGGCTTCCTCGGGCGTGATCACCTTCTTCGCGAGCGCGGGTTCGACGAGGTCGAGCTCCTTCGCGCGCTCCAGCGTGCCGGCCTTCACGGCGTTGCGCAGCTTCTCGCGCGTCGGCTGGCTCGCCACGGTGAGCGCGAGCGCGTTCTCGAGCGCGCCGAGGCCGGGGGTCGTCTTCGAGGGCGGCGTCACGTCGGGCGTCAGCGCGAGGCGTCCCGCGCCGCCGTCGAGGATCGCGCGCGCGACCGACGCGCACACGCGATCGCTCGGCGGACGCACGGGCTTCCCGAGCGGGAACACGCACGGACGCAGCGCGAGCGCGGTCATGCGGTTGGGCAGGTTGTCGAGCACACCCGCGAGTGCTTCCTGCACTTGGCAAAGCGCTTCGCTCGTCGCCCAACGGAAGAACGGACGGTCGCGCTCGGGCCGACCGTCGTCCTCGAAGCGCTTCACGACGCACGTTCCGACGTACATCCACGCGAGCGCGTCGGCGAGGCGGCCGGTGATCATCTCCTTGCGCTTGAGCGAACCGCCGAGCGTGCCCATGCAGCCGTCCGCGACGAGCGCGTAGGACGCACTGAAGCGCGCGAGCTGCTTCAGCACGCGGCCGCTCTCGCCCCCGCGCGGGACGGACGCAAGCGCGCCGTTCGTGAGCGCGAGCACGAAGGAGCGCGCTCCATTGCGCGCGATGAAGTTCACGTGGCCGAAGAACGCGGCGTCGAACGCGGCGAGGTCGTTCTTGCGCGCGGCCTCCATCTCTTGGAACGCGAACGGGTGGCAGCGGATCGCGCCTTGGCCGAACACGATCATCGTGCGCGTCAGGATGTTGGCGCCTTCGACCGTGATGCCGATCGGGATGCCTTGGTACGCGTTGGCGAGCGTGTTGCGCGGGCCCTTCGAGATCGCGGCGCCGCCTTGGATGTCCATCGCGTCGGCGAAGACGCGGCGCGTGGCCTCGGTGGACCAGTGCTTCGCGATCGCGGAGATCACGGCCGGTTTCTCGCCGGCGTCGACGGCGCCGGCGGTGATGCGGCGCAGCGCGTCCATCCAGTAGGTCGTGCCGGCGATGCGCGCGATCGGGGCTTCGATGCCTTCGAAGCGGCCGATGTTGAGGCTGAACTGCTCGCGGATCGTCGCGTAGGCGCCGATGACGCGCGTCGCGAGCTGCGCTCCGCCGCAGGCGTTCGCGGGGAGCGAGATCGAGCGGCCGGCGCTGAGGCACTCCATGAGCATGCGCCAGCCTTGCCCCGCCATCTTCGGGCCGCCGATGATGAAGTCGAGCGGGACGAAGACGTCCTTGCCGCGCGTCGGGCCGTTGATGAACGGGGTCGACATCGGGTCGTGGCGGTTGCCGATCTCGAGGCCGGGCGTGTCGCGCGGGATGAGCGCGCAGGTGATGCCGAGGTCGGGGGTGTCGCCGAGGAGGTGGTCGGGGTCGGTGAGCTTGAAGGCGAGGCCGATCAGGGTCGCGACGGAGGAGAGCGTGATGTAGCGCTTGTCCCAGGTGAGGCGCATGCCGGTGATCTCGCGGCCTTGCCAGGTGCCGCGGCAGACGATGCCGCGCGCGCGCATGCTGCCGGCGTCGCTGCCGGCGTGGGGTTCGGTGAGCGCGAAGCAGGGGACTTCGTCGCCGACGGCGAGGCGCGGCAGGTACTTTTGTTTTTGCTCGTCGGTGCCGTAGTGGAGGAGGAGTTCGGCGGGGCCGAGGGAGTTGGGGACCATCACCGTGACGGCGGCGGTGGTGCTATGCGTGGAGATGCGCGTGACGATGGTCGAGTTCGCGAGCGCGCTGAAGCCGAGGCCGCCGTAGGTTTCGGGGATGATGATGCCCATGAACTTCTTCGTCTTGATGAAGTTCCAGGCGGCGGGGGTGAGGTCTCCGCGTTGGTGGACGTCGTAGTCGTCGATTAGGGTCAATAGCTCCTTCACTTCGTTGTCGAGGAAGGATTGCTCGCGTGCGCTCAGCGACTTCGGGGTGAAGGCGAGCATGCGCGCGAAGTTCGGCGCGCCGGAGAAGAGCTCGGCGTCCCACCAGACGGTGCCGGCTTCGAGGGCGGTGCGCTCGGTGTCGGACATCTTCGGGAAGATGCGGGAGAGGGAGCGCAGGATCGGCGGCGTCACGACCGCGCGGCGGAGCGGGGGGAGGCCGAAGAGCGTCGCGAGGAGGAGGAAGGGGATGGCGGTCGCGAGGAACGCGGGGGTCGTCGCGGCCTCGGGGTGGCCGAGGGCCCAGGTGGTGAAGAGGGCCGCGATGGGGAGGAGCCAGGCGAGGTAGCCGATGCCTCTGTAGAGAAGGAAGAGGGCGAGGACGGCGGCGAGGAGGGGGGGCGCGAGGTGGGTGAGCATGGGGGGGCCGCGTGGTTATCGGGCGGCGGGGCTCGGGGGCTTGTGGGGCCGGGTGTCGCGCGGGGTGTGGGGGTGGTTGTCGGGGGTTCTGCGCAGTGGGTCAAGGGTGTGGGGGTGGGGTGGAGTGGGTATTCAGGGGACGTTCGAGCTCAGGCAGGGGTTCGTCGAGGATTCCGGTCGAGGCCACACTTCCGCGGCAGAGGCGGGAGGCGGCTCGCTCAGCGGCGGGCGCCTCGGCGCGTCGCGCGAGGCGCGCCGTGATCGCGCGGAAGATCTCCTCACATGCCCCTGGCGCAAGTCGGGATGCTCGTCGCCCTGACCCGCACGCCGGCCTCCCGTTCATGCCTCCGCGTGGGAGGTGCGCGCCGCGATCATGCGGAGGGCTGTGCCGAGGAGCCCATCAGAGCACACGAGGAGCTGCTCGCAGACGTGCGCCGCGGCGTGCTCTCCGAGGGGAGGCTCCCGGCCGCATCGCGCGGCTCGTCGACGACTACCCGTCGATCCGGACCCCCTGCCATCGAGACATCGACACGACCCCGGTTTTCGGGAATGAGCTGGAGGAGCTCGGTGTTGGTGGAAGCGGCGGGCAGCGGCTGCGCCGACCTGTCCCCGGAATCCCCTGTCGCAAGCCTCGGTCTCGATGCCGCGAGAGCATCGAGGCCGAGGCACTACTCCATCACGTCCCTCGTTCGAGAAGCACCACTCATGACGAATCGAATCAAGCCCTCGCATCGTGGCCGCGCCACGCTCCTCACGCCCTCTCTGCTTGCTCTGGCCCTCGCAGGGGCCGCGACGGGCCTCACCACGGGCTGCTCCGCGCCGCGCGACAAGGCGACCGCGGACGCGAGCTCGATGGGCAAGCATGCTTGCAAGGGGCTCAACGCATGCAAGGGCAAGGGTGGGTGCTCGACGGCTCAGAACTCCTGCGCGGGCCAGAATGCCTGCAAGGGCAAGGGCGGCTGCGCCACCGCCGACAAGCACGGGTGCAAGGGGCTCAACGCCTGCAAGGGGCAGGGCGGCTGCAAGACCAGCAGCAACGCGTGCGCCGGGATGAACTCCTGCAAGGGACAGGGCGGCTGCGCGGTGCCCGTCAAGCACTGAACGAGCACGCAGGCACCCTCCTCGGGCGCACGAACGCCCGGGACGTGTCCCGGTCGTCGCGGGTTCGGTGTGCCCTGCCTGCGACCTCCACCCGATGCGGCTAGACTCGCTCGTTGCCGCGCTCTCGTCGGGGCGGCGACGACGCGAAGCGCGTCGTCGGTTTCACCTCGATAGACCTCGCCGCGGGGCGCAATTCTCCGGAGCCGATCATGCGAGCTCTCCCGATTTCCTTCGCTTTGACTCTGAGCTCCTTCTTGGCGCCCGCTCAGGAGCGCGGTCACGTCCCGACGGCCGAGGAGCTCGCTAAATTGCCGCCCGATGGCGGGCCCGAGTTCAATCGCCTCGCCTTCGAGAAGAGTCCCTACCTGCTCCAGCACGCGCGCAACCCGGTGAAGTGGTTCCCCTGGGGACCGGCTGCGTTCGAAAAGGCATCCAAGGAGGACAAGCCGATCTTCCTCTCGATCGGCTACTCGACTTGCCACTGGTGTCACGTGATGGAGCACGAGTCGTTCGAGGACGCCGAGGTCGCCGCGCTGATGAATGCCCACTACGTGTGCATCAAGGTCGACCGCGAGGAGCGTCCGGACGTCGATCAGGTCTACATGTCGGTCACCCAGGCGATGACCGGTTCCGGCGGCTGGCCGATGACCGTGGTGATGACCCCGGACAAGAAACCGTTCTTCGCCGGCACCTACTTTCCGAAGCGGGGAGACCAGGGCCGGCCGGGGATGATGGAGCTCCTACCGCGGCTCGCCGAGGCGTGGAAAACGGAACGTCAGGGCGTCGTGGGGCACGCCGAGAAGATCGTGGCGGCGATGCGCGAGTCGGGAGCGAAGACGGGCGGAGCGGCGCTCGACGTGGCGCTTCTCGAGCGCGCCTTCCTCGAACTCGAGGCCCGGTTCGACGCTCGAGAGGGTGGCTTCGGGGGCGCGCCCAAGTTCCCGACGCCCCACAATCTCCGGTTCCTCCTGCGTGAGCACGCGCGCGGCCGATCGAACGCTTTGCCACTCGTCGAGCTCACGCTCGCGAAGATGGCGCGCGGCGGGATGCACGATCAACTCGGCGGCGGCTTCCATCGCTATTCGACCGACCGCGCGTGGCTCGTGCCGCACTTCGAGAAAATGCTCTACGACCAGGCGTTGCTCGCGCTCGCGTACCAGGATGCCTGGGTCGTCACGCGCAAGGCCGAGTACCGCGAGGTGGCCGAGGACGTGCTCGCCTACGTCCAGCGCGAACTCCTCTCGCCCGAGGGCGGCTTCCTGTCGGCGGAAGATGCCGACAGCGCGGGGGAGGAGGGGCAATTCTACGTCTGGACACCGCCTGAGCTCGACGGCGTCCTCGGAGCGGAGGAAGGGGCCGTCTTCGCGCGCATCTTCGGCGTCCATGCGTCAGGCAACGCGCCCGACCACGAGGGCCGACCCACGGGCAAGAGCATCCTGCATCTCACGGCCGACTGGCCCGAGCTCGCGCGATCCACGGGAATCGCGGAGCCCGAGCTGAGGAAGCGCATGGCGTTGGCCAGGGGAAAGCTCTTCGATGCGCGCGAGAAGCGCGTCCGCCCGTTCAAGGACGACAAGGTCCTGACCGACTGGAACGGTCTCGCGATCGCCGCCTTTGCGTCCGCCGCGCGCGCCTTCGACCGGCCCGACCATGCGCGCACGGCGCATCGCGCGGCGGAGTTCGTCCTCACGCGCCTGCGCGATGACAAGGGCCGGCTCCTCAAACGCTATCGCGCCGGCGAGGCCGCCCTGCCCGCCGTGCTCGACGACTATGCGTTCCTCGTGTGGGGGCTCCTCGAGCTCCATGCGACCGAGCTCGACCCGCGCTGGCTCGCGGAGGCGCTGCGCCTCGACGCCGAGATGACGGCGCGGTTCGCCGACACCGCGAATGGAGGGTACTTCCTCTCCGCCGCGGACGGTGAGGCTCTGTTCCTGCGCGGCAAGGAGTTCTACGACGGCGCGCTCCCGTCCGGCAATTCGATCGCGGCGTCGAACTCGCTGCGCCTCGCCCACCTCACGGGCGACCCGGCTCACGCCGAGCGAGCAAGGAAGACGCTCGCAGCGGGCTCGCGCGAGATCACGCGCAGCCCATCGGCGTTCACTCAGGCGATGCTGGCCCTGGATTTCGAGGTCGGACCGTCGAGCGAGGTCGTGATCTCGGGAGCGCCCGAGGCCGAGGACACGCGCGCGCTGCTGCGCGAGGTGCGGGCTCGCTTCCTCCCGCGCACGGTCGTGCTCCTACGGGCACCGGGCGACGACGTTCCGCTCCTGAAGCTCGCACCCTTCACGAAGGAACTGACCCGCCTGGACGGGCACGCAACCGCCTACTTCTGCCGGGATTTCACGTGTCAGGCTCCCACGATCGACCCGGCAGCGCTCGGGAAGCTGCTGGATGGCCGCTGAGCGCAGTGGTCCGTGCTTCGGGCAGGAGCGGCGCCGGAGGCCACTACCGCCAAGGTCGGTTGTACCGGCGAGGAATGAAACTCGCTCAGTGTCGGCGTGTCGAGGACTCGCGCCGTCGAGGTCGCGGGAATGGAAGACTCGAAGGAAGGCCTGGGCGCGAGTGCAGCGTTGAGGATGTCGCCACCGGTGCTCTGGGGTTTCCGTACCACCTGGCGAGCCGGGTCGGGGAAACTCCCATGTGATAGAGCAGCGGAAAGAGGTTGATCATGAGAGCGTAGTAGATCGGCCGGTACAGGAAGCGTCGCCCCGAGACGAGCACCCTGACCGGCAGGATTCGCAGCTTCCCCTCGGAGTGGAGTCTGCAACTGAGTTCTAGGTCTTCCATCAAGGGTTGGTCTGGAAAGCCACCGACTCGCCAGAACGAAGTGCGCCGAACGAAGATCGCTTGATCCCCGTAGGGATGAGAAGAGTACCGCGATCGCAGATCTGCCAAGTGCAGGAGGAATCTCCACCAAGGTGCTTGCGCGTCGTCGTCGGCCACCGTCCAGGTCCGGAAGGCCCCGGCCACGGCCTGAGGATCCGCCAGCGTTTGTCGAACGAGGGGCATTGCATGCGCGGGCAGGGCCACGTCCGCGTGCAAGAAGAGGACGACGTCTCCGCCGGCCGCCCGCGCGCCCTCGTTCATCTGCCGGGCCCGCCCGGGCGCCGCGAGAATCAGCCTCACGTCGGGGAACTGCCGCACGATGGAGCGGGTCGCGTCGGTGCTGCCTCCATCGACCACGATCACCTCGTGGACCGGGTGGTGCCGCAGTTCTTCGAGTCGTTTGGCGATGCGTGCGGCTTCGTCGAGCACAGGAATGACGACCGACACGCGGAGTCCCGACTGACCGAAGTCACGTGCGGACCGGTTGTCGAGCGGCACGCCGGGAGTCAGCTCTGCGATCACGCGCTGGGACTCGGGCGCGAGGTTGGCAGATACGGCGAGATGCTCCCGCGCGTTCTGAAGTCCATCGAGGTCGTCGACATCGAAGGACAAACCCGTATCAGCGACCTGGAAGCGCGATGACGCGAGGCGCGCGACCAAGCGTCCGCGCGTGTCGGAAGTGCTCCAGGGTAGTCCACGTAAGAGCCCGTGTGGGCAGCGGCGCAGGCCGAGCAGGTAGAAGCCGCCGTCAGACGTCGGTCCAATGACTGCGTCGTGGGTGTCGAGCGCAGCCTCCGCCGCATCGAGCATCTCACCCGACAGGGCGGGGCAGTCGGTGCCGATGATGATGACGCGTGGGGTGCGCTGCAATTCGCCATGGAACACGCGTTCCATTCGCTCTCCAAGGTCTCCCGAACCCTGGATGCACGTCTCGACAGCGGGAGGGAGGAATCCGATCTTCTCCACGTCACCTGAATGCGCGACGAGCACGCGCGCCCACGCACGGGATCGCGCGAGAGCCACGGTGTCGCGAAGGAAGGCGGCTGCGAGCATTGTGGCGCCCTCGGTCCCGATGTCCCGCGCAAGGCGCGTCTTCACCTCTCCGCGCACGGGCGCCTTGGCCAGGATGCAGATCAGTGTGCGAGGGGTCTTCATGTCGCTCGCGTCATCGCCGCTTCAATCCGATGGGACCGAGACCGTCGTCGCCGTTCAATGTGGCTGAGATTGATACAAACGAAGAGGGACGAGCTCACGGAGAGTCACGTGGCGCTCACTCACTCGCGACGGATCGATCCGGGCGCCGGCGCGATCACTCCAAGTCGACATCTACGCCCTCGGCGAGTCGATTGACGTACTTGTAGCAGTTTCACGGCTTGGTGCGAACTGCGTCCGCAGATGGGGAGTCGACAGAGCCCTCGCGGCTCGATTCATGCCAGCTCGCTGAGAGAAGCTGGGACTCGGCTTCGATCCAATCCTCCTCCGCGCACCCATCGACACATCCTCTGAACTGGAAGAGTTCGTAGGCGCGAATACGAATCTGTTCCTCGGTAGGCAGCGCGGGATTGTCGGGCAGAGCAGGGTTGTCTTGTGCAGTGACGCGTTTCTTGATCATTGTGGTGGTGGGGTGAAGAAGAGGGCGGGAATGTGCTCCGGTTGCCTTATGGCGCGGCAACTCCGGGGGCAACTCGCAATCGATGATCGGAGGTGACTTCTTGTCGTGACGTAGGCCTCCAACTTCGTGGATGAGTCATCAGGCCAGTGTTGATCACAACGCCTGGCCTATGGGTCTGTCGAACGGCACGCGATCCTTGCTGGATTGTCAAGATCGACGCTTGTTAGGCTTGGTCTCGCTGTGCGCTCGGCCTGATGTCAGGTCGTAGGCCCAGACCCCGATGTTGGCGGGGCAAACGATACGCAGTGGTTGGTCGGCATCAATGCTGCAACCCAAGCGCGACAACTCACTCTCGGTGTAGCGCAGCTCTCTCCTGTGCGCGGAGAGCTCCGATACGATCCCCGCCGCCTCTTTGCCCTGCGGATCGTGAGCGGATGGCAGGCTAGAAAGCCTAGCTTCGAGTTGTGCGATCACTGTGGAGCGCTCGTCGAGTTCGTGCCCGATCGCTATCATGAGGGGCAGCAGGCGCTCCGCATCTTGCTTGGAGTAGGGCTTCTTGATCATCGTGTCCTCCGAGTTTCAGGGGGGAACGAGCCCCCGCATCGGAGACAAAGGTGCTGCGCGGCGCGCGTATTCCGAAGAACTTCGCTTGGGCGCCTCCGGTTGTCGTGCGGACCGCAAGGCCGGCGTAGGGATCTGTTACCGGAATAGTGGACACCCAGAGGGGGGAGCAGCGAGGTTCCCGGCAAGGACAAGTGGATGGCCGGATTGCAACGGCGGCACAGTGCGGAGTTCAAGTGTGAGGCGGTACCGCTGCATGATCGCCCGCGCGGCGGTCGCGCTGAGTGGTCGCTCCCGTGCACGAACCTGGCGCGACGCGGAATCGTGTCGAGCCCATTGGGAGCATGGCGCTATTCATGCGTGTGAGCCTGCGACCATGCGGGCGCGGTCGAGGCGATGGTCAGAGCGAGTCGACGAACCTGGGGTGGTGCTTGACCGGCCTCCGATACGCGCCCGTGCGATCCGACGTGCAGCGCTTGCTCAGAGCATCTGCGTCGGAGGCGCGACGCCAGCGCTGGCGAGGACTGCGAGTCCCGCTTCGACGTGCGGCGTGACGACGAAGTAGTCGATCCCGGCTCGACGCCACACGTACATCTGGACCGATGCGAGCTCCTCCGTCTTCGGCTGGAGCCGGTACGTGACGCCGTCGACGAGGGGCATTCGCCCGTCGTCACCCTGGACGTAGACGCTCAGCATGGTTCCTTCGAGGCGACTTCCCTGCTGACCCATGAACTGCAGGTGCAGGGACACTCCGTGGCCAGGGATGCCGCAGAGGCCCATGCCCCGAAACGAGAGCCCGACGGAATCCAGGTCGCCGAGCACCGGAGCGCTTCCCAGCCGCGCTTCGATGTCCGTAACGGCCTCACCCAAGCGATGGACGTTGAACTCCTCGATCGTGCGCTGGATCGTGATCGGGCATTCCTTGGCGTGGGCCCCGAGGAAGTCCACGAGCTTGCCCCGGCCCTGGAACCCGAAATCGTCGACGTTCCGCCGTAGGGCGAGGAGAAGACCGACCGCCGCAACGGCGAGGATCCCAGCTGCAACGAGGTAGGGAACGAATCTGCGAGCACGACCGGGACGAGATGCGTCGGCGATGCGGCGGACACGGTCCTCGAGCTCGGGCGGTTTCTCGCCCACGGTCAATGCCGTCCCGAGACGGGAGCGCAATTGCTGCTCGAACTCGACGACGCGGGCGTCTTCGGGGTGCCTAGCCAGATGGATCTCGTAGTCACGCCGCTCGGCGGGGGTGAGTTCGCCGTCGGCGGCCGCGCGCAGGAGTCGCGTGCGCTCCAGCGGATCGGGCGGGTGGTTCTCCATGTGCGCAGTCATGGTTGGGTCTCCCTCCTCGGCGCTGCCGCAGCAGTCGGCGACGGTCCGAGGCGTCTCAACCCGAGGTCATCAGCGGCCTCGGCATCCGACAACAGGCTTTGCGAGACCTTTGTCCGCGCTCGGTGCAGTCGGCTCATCACCGTACCGATCGGAATGTCGAGCACGCCCGCGATCTCCTGGTACTGGAGGTGCTCGACGGCCCACAGCATCAGGACCTCGCGGGAGCCCGCGTCGAGTTCCCCGACCGCCGCACGCAGGCGTTCATCCACGCCATCCCAGTCGAAGTCTTGAACTCGCGTCGCCTCGATGGCCACGCCAGCAGCCGGATCGGACTCGTCGACCGGCGTGAAAAGTGTTCCTTCGAGCCTCGAGCGATCCGCCTTCGACAAGTGCGCTCGGTAGGTGATGCGGAGGAGCCATGAGCGAACGCCACCCCCGCGCGGCTCGAAGGCAGCGATCCGTTCGGGGCGAAGAGCCTGTGTGAACACGTCTTGGACCAAGTCCTCGGCACGGTGGGGATCGCGGGTGAGCCGCAGGGCGAAGCGATAGACAGCCTTCCATTCGGCGGTCGCCAGCTCCAGGAATCGTGTGCGATCCAAGCGCGCCAAGCCTCCCAACCAGTCGGGCGCCGCTGGTATTCGCACTCACGGCGAACTTCGAAGCGGGCCTTCCGATCCGAGCCCAGGCTACTTCGCCAGGGCGCAGCGGCCAAGCTCGCGCCGCGAATAGCAGAAGGGGGTGCCGCGTTGGCCGGGCGTGGCAGGCACGTTCGCGACGGCAACGATGAGGATGGGAGTGGGTTCGATGTCCGCGCCGAGCGGTGGGCGATCCCCGATGACCGAGCTTTCCCAGGGCACCGTCCCCATTCCACCCGGTTCGTTGACCGCGGACGCTCCTGACGGCGCGGCCCGGCTGGAGGCCCTGCTCGCGGAACACCGTGCGGTGATGCTGCGGGCCATCCGTCGCGTCCTCTCGGATGAGGGGGAGGTGGAGGACGCCTACCAAGATGCGGTGCTCAGTGTCTACCGTCGGCTCGGATCGTTCCGATCGGAATCAGCCCTTTCCACGTGGTTGTACCGCGTGGCCAGGAACGCGGCCATCGGACGCCGACGCAGCGCCTCGCTGCGCCGTCGTCTGGAAGGACCCCTGGAGCTTCTCGAGTTGGCCACCGACGCGGCGTCGAACGCATCTGGAACGATTCGGACCTCGCCGGCCACCGGTGGCCTCGAGGCCGAGGAAACTCGTCGGCTGGTCCGTCGCGCCGTTGCGTCCCTTCCATCGAGCGTCCGCGTCGCGGTCGAGATGCGCTACTTCGAGGAGGCAGAGTATGAACGTGTCGCATCTCGCCTGGGCGTCAGCGTGAACGCAGCGGTGATTCGCGTTCACCGGGGCCTGCGACTGCTCCACGATCAGGTTCGGCGGCGTTCGTGGATCGACGCATCTGGGATGGCCCTCCGGACCTGATTCACGCGCTGGTGGGGACAAGTTGCACGACCCGGTGGGCGCGACGTGTTCCTTGCCAGCACACCCTGCCTTCGCCGCGACGGAGACGAAGGCAAGTGTAAGTCCCCGAGACCCCACCCTCCGCTGCGCGACTCTCCAGAAGCGCGGGAATAAGGAGCGCCGTCCGCGTGTTCGCATTACGGATCCTACTCCAAGCCCTCGCCGGCCGCAGGCAACCTCCTTGGTGCGAGCTCCGATCTCTCGGACCTGCGGTCGGCGACCTTGGTGCACCGAAGCCAGGACTGAGCATGAGCAACACCCAGCACGTCCGAGCCTCTTTCGACGAGGCCTGTGGACGCTACCTTCGGCCTCGGTCCATCGACACCATTCAGGTCAACATCGGGGCCGCGTGCAACTTGGCCTGCCGTCATTGCCACGTGCAGAGCTCGCCCCGCCGGACGGAGAGCATGAGCTGGGAGACGATGCAGTCCGTCCTCGATGCCGCCACCAAGCTGAAAGCGCGCTGTCTGGACATCACAGGTGGGGCGCCCGAACTCCACCCAGGCCTGCGCGGTCTCGTCGCGGAGGCGAGGGCTCGGCGGCTCAGGGTGATGCTGCGGACGAACCTGACCATCCTTCTACAACCCGAGCACGCCGATCTGCCGGCCTTCTTCGCCGACAATGAAGTGCATCTCATCGCTTCCCTGCCCTGCTACTCCATCAAGAACGTCGAGGTACAGCGTGGCGCAGGAGTGTTCGGCGACAGCATCGATGCTTTGAGGGTCCTGAACGGATACGGATACGGCAAGGAGGCGACGCTCCCGCTCGACCTCGTCTACAACCCCGCCGGCATGTCCCTGCCCCCTCCCGAAGCCACGCTCGAGCAGGACTACCGGAGAGAGCTAAGCACCCGATTCGGAGTTGAATTCAGTCATTTGTATGTGATGGCCAACATGCCCATCGGCCGGTTCGCCCGGGACCTCGAGCGGGACGGAGATCTGGAGTCGTACATTGACAAGCTCAGAGCTGGTTTCAATCCAGCTACCGTCGATGCGCTGATGTGCCGAAGCCAACTGCACGTTGGCTGGGATGGTCAACTCTCGGACTGCGACTTCAATTTCGTCCTGGGGCTGTCGGTCGATCGATCCGCACCGCAGCACATCCGCGACGTGAATGCCTTGGCCCTTCACGAACGGCGGATCCGCACCGGCGATCATTGCTTCGGATGCACCGCCGGGCAGGGCTCGTCCTGTGCCGGAGCGCTGACGTGAGGGGCGGCCGCGCGACGCACGCCGTCATCGTGGGGAACGGCATCGCTGGGTACACCGCCGCGCTACGACTACGCCACATGCAGCCTGAGTGGCGCATCACGATGGTCTCCGGGGAATCGACCTTCCCGTTCTCCAGGCCCGCTCTGATGTACGTATTCCTCGGGCACATGCGCTACCAAGACACGAAGCCGTACGAGGATCGTGTCTGGCGCGACGTACGCATCGACCTCGTCCGTGCCTGGGTGGAGGAGATCGACGTCGGCGGCCGGCGCCTCAGTGTCGGCCAGCACAAGATCATGGAATACGACCGGCTCTTGCTCGCGCTTGGTTCCAAGCCCAACAAGTTCGGCTGGCCGGGTCAGGACCTGGATGGAGTGCAGGGATTCTACTCACTCGCCGACCTGGATCGCATGACCCGCACGCTGCGACGCACTCGGCGTGCGGTGATCGTTGGCGGCGGTCTGATCGGGATCGAACTCGCGGAGATGCTGCACTCGCGCGGAATCCCAGTGACCTTGCTCGTGCGCGAGAGCTCGTACTGGAACAACATATTGCCGAAGGAGGAATCCGAGATGGTCACTGCCCTCATCCGGGCGGCGGGTTTCGACCTGCGACTCCAGACGGAGCTGAAGGAGGTCGTCGACGACGGGCATGGCCAAGCGAGCGCGGTCGTCACGAGCACCGGTGAGCGCATCGAGTGCGAATTCGTCGGTCTGACCGCGGGAGTCAGCCCGAATATCGAGTTGGCGAAGCGTTGCGGGCTTCCCGTCGGCCGGGGGGTTCTCGTCGATCGAAGTCTGCAGACCCGAGATGCGAGCGTGTGGGCCGCCGGTGACTGCGCAGAGATCGTGGGGGAAGCTGGCCAACGTGGCTTGGTGCAACAGGTCTGGTACACGGGACGCATGCAGGGTGACGTCGCTGCGGCCGGGATGGCTGGCAGCCCCCGCGCGTACGACCCGGGCGTGTGGTTCAACTCGGCGAAGTTCCTGGACCTCGAGTACCAGGTTTACGGGAGCGTCAACCTCAGCGTGCCCGGGGAGCGCAGTTCGTATTGGGAGCGACAGGATGGTCGTGCTTCTCTGCGGCTCGTCCACAAGGACGCCGCCCTGATCGGCGTGAACGCCATGGGCCTGCGTCTGCGTCACGAGGTGTGCGAGCGCTGGATTCGCGAGGCTGCTCCGGTGCATCACGTGATCGAAAACCTGAGCGAGGCGAACTTCGACCCTGAGTTCTTCAGGCGCCGCGAGCCCGAGATCGCCCGCGCGCTCGAAGGACAGCTTGCGTGAGGCGTCGGCAGAGCACGAGAACTCTCGTTCGCCCGATGTGCCCACAACGCCCGCCGTCCACTCGTCTTGTCCACCTCGATCGGAGACCCCTCCAATGACTCGTCCACTCTTCCATCTCCCTGTCCAGTCAGTCACAAACGCACCCGCGGCGTCGCGCAATGCCCTCTCGCAGGTGCAGGCCACCTATGGGTTCGTCCCGAACCTCATGGGCGTGCTCGCAAATGCTCCAGCCCTGCTCGAGGGTTACCGCGTGCTCGCCACGATCTTCGAAAGGTCTACGCTCACGGCCACGGAGCGACAGGTGGTCCTCCTTGCGGCAAGCTCCGAGAACGGCTGCGGGTATTGTGTCGCCGCGCACACCGTCATCGCAGGCATGCAGGGTGTCGATGCGGAGGTTGTTCGTTCGATCCGCGAGTGCGCGCCCATCGCGAGTCCTTCGCTCCAGGCGCTGCGCCAGTTCACGACAGAGGTCGTTGGCAAGCGCGGCTGGCCATCCAGGGAGACCGTGGACCAATTCACCCGGGCCGGATACACGCCCGCGCAAGCACTCGAAGTCGTCCTCGGCATCGGCTTGAAGACGCTGTCGAACTACGCGAACCATCTGGCCGCCACCCCCATCGACGCCGCGTTCGCTGGGGCCGCGCGGGCGACGCCTCCCTGCGAGCACAGGTCGTGAGATCCGGAATGCGAAGGGCCATGGAGTTGTACGCGTGAGCATCGTGGGGGAACACACCTCGGCCTGCGACGAGGAGCACCACGCCCTCGTGGATCCGGGGTCTTCGCGTTCTCCCTCGGGATCCTGGGGAGTGCGCCTCGGTTCGGGCCTGATCGTGCTGGGCCTGCTGGCCCTTCTCGCGGCCATCGAGGGCCAGCAGGAAGGGCGAGTCGTTCTCGGCTTGGTGGGGTTCGGTGCCATCGCCTGCGGTGCGGCCGGCACCTTCGTGGCGGTCTGGTCGCAACGTTTCGCGGCGTCGAACAACCACGGGGTCTTCTTTCGTTCCGCCCAATCACAAGGCATCGTCGCGTGGGCCCTCGCCGTCGGGATGACGGGGTTCTACGTGATCCTCTACTGGTTCCCAGAGCGCCTGGAGCGGATGACACACCTGCTCGATCCGGTAGCGACGCTGCTCGCCGGGCGAGCGGCGGACCACTGGTTCCTTTACGGATTCGTCTACACGATCGCCGTGCTCGTCTTTGGCCTGCGCATGCTCGTCAAGCACCGCGGGAACCCCTATCAGCTCTGGCGCACGGCCTCGTTGATGGCCTTTCAGCTCGGGTTTGCGTTCCTCCTCCCACACCTGATGGAACTCGCGCGCCAGCCCGAGTTCTACTTCACGTACTTCTGGCCGCTCAAGTGGAGCTACGTCTTCCCCTCGGGGGTGAGCGAACTGCGCGGTCATCCTGGCGGTCTGGGCGTGTTCCTCCTCGTGTGGAGCGCGGTCGCCTCGCTGGTCGCGACCCCAGTGCTGACCTACTACTTCGGAAAGCGTTGGTATTGCTCCTGGGTCTGCGGCTGCGGCGGCCTCGCGGAGACGCTGGGAGACCCCCTTCGCCACCTCTCGAGCAAGTCATCCACCGCCTGGCGGATCGAGCGCGTTTCGATCTACGCCGTCCTTGGATTCATCGTGCTGACGACGGCCCTCGTATGGACCCACGCTTCCGGGCATGCACCCTGGCTCGGCGGCGCCGGACGGCGCCTCAGTGACTGGTACGGCTTCTTCATCGGGTCGGTGTTCTCGGGCGTCGTCGGCGTCGGGTTCTATCCGCTGCTCGGGAGCCGGGTGTGGTGCCGTTTCGGCTGCCCCATGGCGGCAGTCATGGGCCTGCAGCAGCGTCTGTGGTCGCGCTTCCGTATCACGACGAACGGTGGCCAGTGCATCTCGTGCGGCAACTGTTCCACGTACTGCGAGATGGGAATCGACGTGCGCGCCTACGCCCAGAAGGGCGAGAATATCGTCCGCGCCTCGTGTGTTGGCTGTGGCGTGTGCTCGGCCGTCTGTCCGCGTGGGGTCCTGAACCTGGAGAACGGTCGGACCCACGGGGACCGCATGGTTGGACACCAGGGGCCTTGGACCCGCCTCCTCGCCGAACCTCCATTCAAGTCGACCGACGCCGAACGACCGCAGCACCGCAAACGACACTCATGAGCGAATCCACGACCAGTCCCGCGCAGTTCAGCATCGAGCGTGAGGTGGCCCGCCGGTACAGCGCGGCCGCACATAAGCCGGAAGCGGCCTTGTGCTGCCCGATCGCGGAGTACGACACGAGGTTGCTCGACGCGATCCCCAATGAGGTACTGTCGGTCGACTACGGCTGCGGCGACCCCTCGCAGTACGCCCGCCCAGGGGAGACGGTGGTTGACCTCGGCTCGGGGTCGGGCAAGGCGTGCTTCATGATCGCCCAGCGGGTCGGTCCAACAGGCAGGGTGATCGGCGTCGACGCGAACGACGACATGCTCGCCCTTTCCCGCAGGCACGCTCCCGACGTCGCGCGGCGCATCGGGCACGACGTCGTGAGCTTCGCCAAGGGGCGCATCCAGGACCTACGCCTGGACCTCGACGCGCTCGAAGCATGGATTGACAAGAACCCGGTCGGTTCCGTCCACGAGATGTTCGCGCTCGAGGCGGAGTGCACGCGCATTCGGTCCGAGCAGCCGCTGATCGCGGACGGGAGTGTGGACCTCGTGGTCTCGAACTGCGTGCTGAACCTCGTCCGTCCCGCAGACAAGACTCAGCTCTTCGACGAGTTGCACCGCGTACTCAAGCGCGGCGGCCGGGTCGTGATCTCGGACATCGTCTCCGACGAGGATCCCACCCCGGAGTTGATGGCCGACCCGGAACTGTGGAGCGGTTGCATTTCGGGCGCCTTCCGCGAGGACAAGTTCCTGGAGGCGTTCGAGCGCGCGGGCTTTTACGGCATCGAGGTCGTCGCGCGTTCCGAGGAGCCATGGCACACGGTCGCCGGCATCGAATTCCGCTCGATCACTGTGCGCGCCTTCAAGGGCAAAGAAGGGCCCTGCCTCGAGCGCAACCAGGCCGTCGTTTACCGCGGACCTTGGCGGTCCGTGACCGACGATGACGGGCACGTACTGGCTCGTGGCCAGCGCATCGCGGTCTGCGACAAGACCTTCAAGATCCTCACGAACGTCAGGGGGCCCTACTCCGCAGCGATCGTTGGCGTGCCGCCGATCACCGACGTTCCGCTCGGAGACGCACGGCCGTCCGCATGCGAGGCGACTGCGCTGCGCGATCCCGCCGTGACCAAGGGTGCGGACTACCGCTCGACGCGGATGAGCGACGGGACGGCTTGCACCAGTCCCGAGTGCTGTTGAGCGCGAACAGAGTCCAACGTCCATGTACGTCGCCTTGCTCATCGTTGTCTTCTGGCTCGCTTTCGCGAACGGAGCCAATGACAACTTCAAGGGCGTGGCGACCCTCTATGGAAGCGGCGCCGCGAGCTTCCGCACCGCGCTGACCTGGGCGACGGCCACGACGCTCCTCGGCAGTATCGCCTCGATCGCCCTCGCGGCGTCGCTGACGCAGGCGTTCAGCGGCTCCGGAATCGTCCCCCCGGAGACGCTCGCCCTAC
>JACRIO010000087.1 GCA_016220035.1 Planctomycetota bacterium
AGCCCAAGCCCGACGCGGGCGCCGAGGTCCCGCCGAAGCCGCCGCCGGTCCATCCGCCGTGGACGCATCCGCCCGAGAACTGGGCCGCGGACCATCCGCTGCTCGCCCCCGCGTTCGGTCGACGCCCGGAGGAGCGCGAGAGCGAAGTGCACGGCCGCGCGTGGCTCGACCTGCACCACACGACGGACGACGTCGGCGGCACGAAGAACTACGACTTCGGACGGCTCGGAACGGACACGCGCGTGACGAACCCGTTCGGCGCGGGCGGCGAGCTCCAGTTCGACGCCGAAGTGCAGAAGCGCGACTTCTCGTTCCCCGACGCGCCGACGGAGAGCGACACGGACTTCGTGTTGCGCCGCTTCTCCTATGCCGTGGGCGGCACGCGCGACGAGCCGACGCGCTTCGAGGCCGGACGCTTCCTCGCGCACGAGTTTCCCGAGCTCGGCCTGGTCGACGGCGTCGAGTGGACGCGCCGCGCGGAAGGCGGCAGCCGCTTCGGCGTGAACGCGGGCGGGCTACCCGAGCCCTTCCCCCAGAAGATGAACTCGTTCCACGACCTCGGGTTCGCGCTCTTCGGCCGCTACGTGAGCGGCGAGAAGGAGGAGCTGCGGCTCGGCGGCGCGCTGCAGAACACGTGGCACGACGGCGCGACCGACCGCAACCTGTTCCTCGCCGAGGCGGAGTGGCGGCCGTCGAAGAGCTTCTCGTGGCGCAACCTCGCGTGGGTCGACTACTACGACTCCGGCGACACGCTCAAGTCGCAGGGCTTCGAGCTAACCGAGTTCACGAGCCAGGGACGCTGGCGCTTCGGCGACGACTGGGGCGCTTCCGCGACGGCGTCGCATCGGCGCTACCCAGAGCTCCTGCGCGAGGAGTTCGTCAACCTCTCGCCCGATCTGATCCAGAACGGGAAGCTCGATCGCGGCTCGATCGCGTTGTGGCACGACTTCTCGCGCAAGACGCGCATCGACGCGCGCGTCGACGCATGGTCCGACCAGGACGACAGCGGCACGACCGCCGACCTCGGGATGGCGTGGCGCGACCTCCTCTACGCGAACGGCACCGTGTCGCTGTCGGTCTACAAGGCCGACGGCTCGTTCAGCTCCGGCGAAGGCGTGCGTGCCTCCGCGAGCAAGGCGTGGGAGCGCACGTTCGGGATGCTCTCGTACGAGTACTCGAGCTTCGACCAGAAGGACTTCACCGGAGCGCAGTCGACCCTCGCGCACCACGCGCTGTACGGAACGCTCGACCTCCCGCTGGGCGACAAGTGGAACCTCACCATCCAAGGCGAGGACCGCTTCGGGGACGAGCAGAGCGCATGGGGTCTCGGGCTGATGCTCCAGATGCGCTTCTGAGGTGTTCACCATGACCAAGAGCTCCTTCTGGAACGTCGAACGCGCACGCGCGGCGCTGTTGTGCGCGGCGCTCGTGCTCCTCGCGCTCGCTTGCGCGATCGGCGGCCCGGCGCAAGTCGGCGAGGGGCCGCGACAGGCATGGAGCGAGAGCCGCGGGCCCGTCGTCCCCCACGACACGTTCCCGAGCGATTGCGCCCTCTGCCACGAAGGTGGGAGCTGGAGCACGATCCGGCGCGACTTCCAGTTCGACCACGCGAAGGAGACCGGTGTGCCGTTGAACGGCGCGCACGCTCGCGCCGAGTGCCTGCGCTGCCACAACGACCGCGGTCCGGTCGAGCGCTTCGTCGCGCAGGGCTGTGCCGGTTGTCACGAGGACGTGCACCGCGGCCGGCTCGGTCAGGGATGCGTCGACTGTCACGGCGAGAGTTCCTGGGAACCCGAGGGCGAGGTCGCGCGCCATGCGCGCACGCGCTTCCCGCTCGTCGGCGCCCACACCGCCGTCGATTGCCAGCGCTGCCACCCCGGAGCGACCGTGGGGACGTTCGACCGCACGAGCACCGCGTGCGAGGACTGCCACGCCGCCGACCTCGCGCGCGCGACGAGCCCCGATCACGCGGCCCAGGGATGGACGGGCGACTGCCAGCGCTGCCACGCGCCGACGAGTTGGGGCGTGGGCGGCTTCACGCACACCGCGTATCCGCTGACGGGCGCGCACGTCGCGACGTCCTGCGAGCAGTGCCACACGAGCGGCGGTTTCGGCGACGCGCCGGCGACGTGCGTCGGGTGCCACGCCGACGCCTACGGCGCGACCACGGAGCCGCCGCACGCCGCCGCGGGCTTCGCGATGAACTGCCGCG
This sequence comes from Planctomycetota bacterium, assembly GCA_016220035.1. Classification (GTDB taxonomy): domain Bacteria; phylum Planctomycetota; class UBA1135; order UBA1135; genus JADJNY01. The sequence continues at coordinate 2,213 of JACRIO010000087.1, forward strand.
CGTGCCACTCGACGTCCGCCTGGGCGCCGACGACCTTCGATCACTCGAGCTTCCCGCTCACGGGAGCGCACGCGCAGGCGGACTGCAGCGCCTGCCACGTCGGCGGCGTCTACGCGGGGCTCCCGCAGAGCTGCGTCGCCTGCCACCAGGCCGACTTCGCCGGCACGACGGCTCCCGACCACGTCGCGGCGAGCTACCCGAACACCTGCGAGCAGTGCCACAACACCGTCGCCTGGACGCGCGCCGACTTCGATCACGCCGGCGTCACGCGCAACTGCGCGCAGTGCCACCTCGTCGACTTCAACGCGACTTCGCAACCCAGCCACGCCGCTTCGGGTTTCCCGACGACGTGCCAGACGTGCCACACGACGACGCACTGGACCCCGTCGACGTTCGACCACGCTTCGTTCCCGCTCACGGGCGCGCACACGCAGGCGGCGTGCGCGAGCTGCCACGGCGGCGGCGTCTACTCGGGGACGCCCACCCAGTGCTCGGCCTGCCACATGACGGACTACCAGCAGACGGCGGCGCCCAACCACGCGGCCTCGGGCTATCCCACCGCCTGCGAGCAGTGCCACACGACGATCGCCTGGCGTCGAGCGAACTTCGACCACGCGGGCGTGATCCGCGGTTGCCAGCAGTGCCATCAGGCCGACTACATCGCGACGACGGCGCCACCGCACGCGGCCACGGGCTACCCGAACACGTGCCAGCAATGTCACGGCACGAACGCGTGGATCCCCGCCAACTTCAACCACGCCGGCGTGACGCGCAGCTGCATCACGTGCCATCAGCAGGACTACAACACGACGTCGAACCCCAACCACGCGGCGGCCGGATTCCCGACGACGTGCCAGACGTGCCACAACACGAACACCTGGAACGGGGCGACCTTCAACCACACGGACTTCCCGATCACGAGCGGTCCGCACCACAACCTCACGTGCCTCCAGTGCCATCCGAACGCGCGCAACTACGGGCAGTTCACCTGCGTCAGTTGCCACACGCACTCGCAGAGCGAGATGGCCAGCGAACACAATGGGGTGCAAGGCTACACCTGGAACAGCGCCGCCTGTTACAGCTGCCACCCGAACGGCCACGCGGACTGACGCGTGCATCCTTCCAGGCGAGACGATCACCAGAGCGAGAGAAGCCATGAGCACCGGTCCTTCCGATCGTCCGGCCCGCGCGCGCGTCGTCCGGTTCCTGCTCGCGGCGGGCGCTGCGTTGCTCGCGTTCGCCTGTGCGATCACCGGCCTCGAGGACGGCGCACGCGTTCCGCCGCAACAGTGGGACGCGCGTCAGGGGCCGGTCGTGCCGCACGACGGCTTCCCGAGCGACTGCGCGCTCTGCCACGCGGGCCCGGGTTGGAGCCGGATCAAGCAGGACTTCCGCTTCGACCACGCGAAGGAGACCGGGGTCGCGCTGAACGGCGCCCATTCCGCCGCGCAGTGCCTGCGCTGCCACAACGACCGCGGACCCGTCGCGCTCTTCGCCGACAAGGGCTGCGCGGGCTGCCACGAGGACGTGCACCGCTCGAAGCTCGGAACGAACTGCGTCGACTGCCACGGCGAGCGCGACTGGAAGCCCAGCGGCCAGATCACGAAGCACAACCGCACGCGCTTCCCGCTCGTCGGCGCGCACGCGGCCGTCGCGTGCCTGCGCTGCCATCCTGGAGCGAGCGTCTCGAACTTCGACGCCACGAGCACGCGATGCGAGGACTGCCACCAACAGGACCTCGCGCGCGCGACGAGCCCCGACCACGCGCTGCAGGGATGGACGCAGAGCTGCGATCGCTGCCACATCCCGACGTCGTGGACGGGCGCGGGGTTCAACCATCCCGCGTTCCCGCTCACCGGAGCGCACGCACCGCTCGCGTGCTCGGCGTGCCACACGGGGAACGACTTCTCCAGCGCGCCGACGACGTGCGTCGGTTGCCACCAGTCGAACTACGACGCGACCACGGACCCGCCGCACCAAGCCGCAGGCTTCCCGACGCTGTGTCAGAACTGCCACTCGACGTCGTCGTGGTCGCCGGCGCGCTTCGATCACAGCGGGTTCCCGCTCACCGGTGCGCATCTCTCGGCCGCGTGCAGCGCGTGCCACGGCGGCGGCGTGTACCAAGGCCTGCCGACGAACTGTGCTGCGTGCCATCAGACGGAGTACAACGCGACGACGAGCCCGAACCACGCGTCGGCCGGATACCCGACGACGTGCGAGCAGTGCCACACGACCGTCGCTTGGACGCGCGCGAACTTCAACCACGCGGGCGTCACGCGCAACTGCGTGCAGTGCCATCAGGCGGACTACACCGCGACGACGGATCCGAACCACGCGGCCGCGGGCTTCCCGACGACGTGTCAGTCGTGCCACGGGACGAACACGTGGAGCGGTGCGACGTTCGCGCACACGCAGTTCCCGATCACGAGCGGCCCGCACCGCACGCTGACGTGCGCGCAGTGCCACCTCAACCCGAGGAGCTACGCGCAGTTCACCTGCACGGACTGCCACACGCACAGCGCGACGACGACGAACAGTCATCACCAGGGCGTCCAGAACTACGTCTATCTGAGCAGCGCCTGCTACAACTGCCACCCGAACGGCCGCGCCGACGACTGACCCCTGCCGTTGGGGCGCCGGCTTGCGACAATGCACGCACCGGCGCATGGACCGCACCCGCAAGCTCCTCCTCTCCGCCACAGCGTGCCTCGGCGCGCTCTCCTGCGCCGTGCAGATCCTCGCGCCCCGGACCGAGGATGCGCGGGCGCAGGGCTGGAGCGCGGAGCTCGGCCCCGTCGTCCCCCACGACCGCTTCCCCGCCGACTGTTCGCTGTGCCACGTGGACTCGGACTGGCACACGCTGCGCACCGATTTCCAGTTCGACCACGAGCGCGAGACCGGCGTCGCGCTCGAGGGCGCGCATGCGGGAGCACGCTGCCTGCGCTGCCACAACGATCGCGGGCCCGTCGCCCTGTTCGCGGCGCGCGGCTGCGCCGGCTGCCATGCCGACACGCACCGCGGACGGCTCGGCGCGGCGTGCTCCGACTGCCACGGAGTGCGCGATTGGAGCGCCCACGGCGCGCGCGCGGACCACGCCCGCACGCGCTTCCCGCTGACCGGCGCGCATGCGTCCGCGGCCTGCGAGCGCTGCCATCCCGGGGAGCGCGTCCAGAACTTCTCCGGCGCGGACCCCGCGTGCGAGAGCTGCCACGCGAACGACCTCCAACGCGCGCTCGCTCCGAACCACTTCGTGGAGAACTGGACGAACGACTGCGGACGCTGCCACTCGCCGCACGCCTGGCCCGACGCGCGCTTCCAGCACCGCGACGGCGACTTCCAGTGCGTGCTGTGTCACCGCGACGACTTCGATCGCGCACGCCACCCCGATCACTTGGGGGGCGGCTACCCGACGGAGTGCCTCTTCTGTCACTACGGGAACCAGAGCTGGGGCGGCGGCTACTTCGTGCACTTCTGGTTCCCGATCGAGAGCGGGACGCACGCGGGCCACGCCTGCACCGTGTGCCACGCGACCGGCAGTGTGTTCGGCCACGCGAGCTGCCTCGTCTGCCACGAGCACGAGCAGCGCCGCATGGCACGCGAGCACGTCGGCGTGAAGGGCTACGTCTACGACTCCGACCAGTGCTGGGTCTGTCACCCCGACGGCATCGCGTCGAGCCGATGAGCGCGCTCCACGGCGACTTGTCCCCGCGCCGTCGCCCGCTATCCTGCGCTCGATGGACACCCGGCCGACCGCAATCGTCTACACCGGCGGTCGCTTCCACACTTCGGACGCGAAGACGGGTCACGGGCTCGTGCGCGGGCCGTGCCGCTACGCGGTGCTGGCGCTCGTCGACGCGGAGAGCGCGGGCCGCGACGCGGGCGAGGTGCTCGACGGGAAACGGCGCGGCATCCCGTGCCACGCGAGCTTCGACGCGTGCCTCGCGGCGCTCCCCACGCCGCCGAAGTACGTCGTCGTGGGCGTCGCGACCAGCGGCGGCGTCCTGCCCGACGACATGAAGCAGGCGCTCCTGCCGCTCGTCCAGCGCGGCATCGGCGTCGTCAACGGCCTGCACGAGTTCCTCTCCGACGATCCCGCGTTCGTCGCGGCCGCGCGCGCGTCGGGCGCGGAGCTCGTCGACGTGCGCAAGCCGAAGCCGCGGCGCGAGCTCCATTTCTGGTCGGGCGCGATCCGCTCCGTGCGCGCGCCGCGCATCCCCGTGCTCGGCACGGACTGCGCGCTCGGCAAGCGCACGACGTGCCACGTGCTCGTCGATGCGCTGCAGGCGGCCGGGAAACGCGCGGCGATCGTCGCGACGGGCCAGACGGGGTGGCTGCAGGGCATCGAGCACGGCTTCGTGCTCGACTCGACGCCCAACGACTTCGTCAGCGGCGAGCTGGAGCACGCGATCGTCCGGTGCGATCGCGAACTCGCGCCCGACGTGATCTTCGTCGAGGGCCAGTCCGCGCTGCGCAACCCCTCGGGGCCGTGCGGCGCGGAGCTCGTCTTGTCCGCGGAAGCGCGCGGCGTCGTGCTCCAACATGCGCCGGCGCGCGCGTTCTTCGAGGACCAGGAGCGCCTGGGGAACCGCATCCCGTCGCTCGCGAGCGAGATCGCGCTCATCGGGATGTACGGCGCGCGCGTGCTCGGGATCGCGCTCAATCAAGAGCACCTCGCCGAGCGCGATTTCGAGCCCATGCGCGCCGCGGTCGAGCGCGAGACGGGCCTCGCCGCCGTGTACCCCCTGCGCGAAGGCGTCGCGCGGCTCGTGCCCGCGATCGTCGCGTACATCGAAGGCGCCCCTCGATGACGATCCGCCGCTTCGAGGTGCGCGCCGTCGACGTTCCGCTCGCGCGCCCCTACGCGATCGCCGGCGAGCGCACCGAGGCCGTGCGCATGCTCTTCGTCGAGCTCGGCGATTCGAGCGGCCATGTCGGCCTCGGCAGCGCGACGCCCGAGGTTTCGATCACGGGCGAGGACTTCGAGAGCTGCAAGGCCGCGCTCGAGGGTTGTCGCTGGCTCGTGGGGCAGGACGCGCTCGACGTGCACGTGCTCGGGAAGCGGATCGAGGAGCGCCTGCCGAAGAACCCCGGCGCGCGCGCGGCGCTCGACATGGCGCTGCACGACCTCTGGGCGCGGCAGATGGAGGCGTCGCTCGTCGATCTGCTCGGGCGCGCGCACCACGAGCTCGAGACGTCGGTCACGATCGGCATCGAGAGCGTCGAGGCGACGCTGGCGCAAGCGCGCGAGCACGTCGCGAACGGTTTCCGGTGCCTCAAGATCAAGACGGGCGAGGACCTCGACCTCGACGTCGAACGCCTCTGCGTCCTGCGCGCGGAGCTGGGCCCTGCGATCGCGCTGCGCGCGGACGCGAACGGCGGGTACGGGCTGCACGAGGTGCCGACGTTCTTCGAGCGCACGCAGGCGCTCACGATCGAGTTCCTCGAACAGCCGGTGAAGCGCGCGGAGTTCCCGGGCCTGCGCCACCTGCCGATGGACATGCGCGTGCGCATCGTCGCCGACGAGAGCGTGCACGACGAGCGCGACGCGCGCGAACTCCTGCGCGATCCGCGGCCGTGCGCGGGCTGGGTCGTGAAGCTCATGAAGTGCGGCGGCATCGCGCCCGCGCTGCGCCTCGCGGCGATCGCGCGCGAGGAAGGCGTCGCGCTCATGTGGGGTTGCATGGACGAGAGCCGCATCGGCATCGCGGCGGCGCTGCACGCGGCGTTCGCGTCGAGCGCGACGCGCTGGCTCGACCTCGACGGGCACATGGAGCTCGCGCGCGATCTCGGCACGGGCGGGTTCACGCTCGAGCGCGGTCGGATGCGCACGAACGGCGAGCACGGGCTGGGCGCGCGGCTCGTCGCGGGCCGGGGAACGGGATGATCCGCGGACGATCGTCGAGGCCGCGGAGGGAGCGAACATGAGCACGGGCTTCGATCGGCGCGCATTCCTGAAGGCCTCGGCGGCGGGCGCCGCGCTCGCGAGCTGCTCACGCTGGAGCGTCGAGCCTTCCTTCGACCTCGTGATCCGCGGCGGGACGATCGTCGACGGCTCCGGCGGACGGACGTACGCGGCCGACCTCGGGCTCCGCGGCGACGTGATCGCCGCGATCGGCGCGCTCCCGAGGTCCGCCGGACGCGAAGCGCTCGACGCGACGGGCCTCTGCGTCGCGCCGGGGTTCGTCGACATCCATTCGCACTCCGATCGCGAGCTCCTGAACGTGCCGAGCGCCGACTCGCGCGTGCTGCAGGGCTACACGTGCGAGATCACCGGCAATTGCGGGGGTTCCGCCGCGCCGCGCAAGGCCGACGTCGCGAAGTCGAAGCCCGCGCTGTCGGTCGAGCAGTACTTCGCGGACGTCGAGCGCGCGCGTCCGGCCATCCACCACGCGCTGCTCGTCGGCCACGGCACGCTGCGCGAGAACGCGATCGGCGAGATCGACCGCCGCACGACGCCGGAGGAGCTCGCGGCGATGACGCGCGAACTCGAGCAAGCGCTCGACGAGGGCGCCGTGGGGCTTTCGAGCGGTCTCGAGTACGTCCCGGGCATCTACACGCCGCCCGAGGAGCTCCAAGCGCTCGCGAAGACCGTCGCGCGGCGCGGACGGCTGTACGCATCGCACATGCGCAACGAGGACGTGCGGCTCTTCGAGGCCGTCGACGAGGCGCTGGAGCTCGCGCGCGCGACGGGCGCGCGCACGCAGGTCTCGCACTTGAAGTGCGCGGGCCGCGGCAACTGGTGGAAGCAGGCGGGCGCGCTCGAACGCATCGAGAAGGCGCGGGCGGGCGGCCTCGACGTCCTCGCGGACGCGTACCCGTACACGGCGTACTCGACGACGCTCACCGTGCTCTTCCCGTCGTGGGCCCGCGAGGGCGGCAACGCGGAGCTCGCGAAGCGCCTCGCCGACCCCGCGTTGCGCGCGAAGCTCCGCATCGAAGTGGCCGAGCGCGTCGCGGAGGAGCCGGGCGGGTACGAGCTCATCCAGATCGCGAGCAAGCTCGCGGGTGCGAACGCGCCGTTCTCGGGCAAGACGATCGCCGACCTTGCCGCCGCGAAGGCCTGCGAGGCTATCGACGCGCTGCTCGACCTCGTCCTCGCCGAGCACGGCACCGCGAGCTACATCGGCCACGCGATGAGCGTCGAGAACGTGGCGAAGGTGCTGGCGCACCCGCTGGTCATGGTCGGCTCCGACGGCTACGTGCAGGCGCGCACGCCGCCCGCCGGCGAGAGCTCGAACCCGCACCCGCGCAGCTTCGGCACCGCCGCGCGCGTGCTCGGCGAATACTGCCGCGATCGCAAAGCGCTCGACCTCGCGAGCGCCGTGAAGAAGCTCGCCGCGATGCCCGCCGAACGCGCACAGCTCGCGCGCCGCGGGAGGATCGAGCGCGGCTTCCACGCCGACCTCGTGCTCTTCGACTTCGCGCGCGTGCAGGACGAGACCACCTTTACCGACCCGCGCCGCCCGCCGACCGGCATCGAGTTCGTCCTCGTCGACGGCGAGGTCGTCGTGCGCCGCGGCGCACTCACCGAGGCGCGGCCGGGGAAGGTGTTGCGGGCCTGACGATCGATCGTGGCTCGACTGCCATCAGGGTCGAGCCTCCGGCGGGCTCCACGGTTCACCTGGAAGTTTCGACAAGAGGCGGTCGCGCACGAGTTCCGCCGCTTGCCTGACGGCGTAGTCGCCCGGGTCGACGAGCAGCGGCCGGAGATCTCCGACGAAGACCTCGTTGGCGAGCTTCTCGTGCAGGTTGCCCTCGAACTCCGCGCGGGACACGGTGGATCCGACGTGGGCCATGTAGCGCGTGAAGCACTCGATCACCCGTCCATCGTCGATCGCGAGCTGGCTCAGCGCGCGCCACAGGTCGAAAAGGTCGCGCCCCTTGCGACGCTGGTAGAGCGCACGCAGCTTGGTGCCCAGCAGTTCCTCCGTACGAAAGGTCCGGACCTCCGCTGTGCCCGCGAACCACGGGCTGTCGACCGAGTAGGAAACGATGCGAGGGGCGAGGACGAAGAAGTGCTCGCGTGTGTTGATCTCCACCTTCACTCGCATCCGTTGGACGGGCAGCGACGTGGACTCGAAGCGGAAAACCAGGGTCGCGAGGCCTTCGCCCTGTTTCCATCGCGCGTTGCCCAGCCAGGGTCCCAGTCGATCTCGAATCGCATCGAACACCCGGCCGATTCCGCCGGGTGACACCTGCACGAAATCGAGGTCCTCGGAGTAACGAGCAGGCGCGTCGAACCCGAGCTTGTGGAGTGCGGTTCCGCCGCGGAACGCGAGCGCTTCGGAAACGACAGAGTCCTGGAACAGCTCCACGAGCGCGCGCGACAGGACGAGATCCTGCTCGACCTGGGCGTCCTCGGGCCAAGGCGCGTGCTTGCGCCAGTGCGTCACATACGCCTTCGGGATCATCCGTCGACCTCGATCTCGGCGTTGGGGATGACGCGCCAGCGTGAATCGGGCTTCGCCTTTCCGCCGCGTCGGCCGGGCGCGAGAACCACGGGGCGAAATCGACGACCGGCGAGCCATCGAGCGAGCGCCTGCGTACAGCGCCCCTCGCCGACGAGTTCCAGCAGGTAGCCGAGACGCTGAGTGTCCGGCACCGCGTGTTCCGCCGCGACGAGCACGAGCGCGTCTCCCGACAAAGAATCCCCGAGCTCGGACAGGATCGTCGCGACGTGGCTCCACTGCCCGGCCGCGGCCGAAAATCGAACGAGGTCGAACGCCGTCGCTTCGGGGGTCGCCACGAGCAGCGTGCCGGTCTCCGTGTTCTTCCGGACGGCGGGGATGCGCTGAACGTTGCGCGCCGCGTGGAACACGATCCGCGAACGGCCGACGCGCGCCGGCCGCGTCGGTCGGTCGGTCACGACTTGGAACACCATCGGCTGCTGGTGCGCGGCACCGTGCAGCGCCGCCGCGCTGAGCAACCCCACGTAGTACGGCTGCCCGAGGAAGCGCATCAGATCGTCGACGAACCAAGGCGGCGGCGGAGCGCCCGCGGTGCGGTACTCCACCGGCACGATCACGTAGAGGCCACGTCGAAGCGTTGCGATCCTGCCCGCGGCTCGCAGACGGCGGAGCGCCGATTCGACGGCGACGGCCGAGAGCTTGGTCTCGCGCACGACCTCCTCGCGCGTGAACGTGTAGCGACCACCGGCCTGGAACCGATCGACCAGGCCGGACAGGAAGCCCGGCGGTGAGGAGGCGTGACGCGCCATTGTGTTTGCAGAACCTAGCGCCGCGTACAAGGTTCCGCAAACGGACTGGCGCGGGCGCTGGGATTCGTCCTGGGCGAACGATCCGAAGAAAACTACGCCTCAACGCAGCTGATCGACGGATGCGTGCAGCCCCGCCATTTCCGGGCGGAGCAAGGAGCCTCCCATGACCGGTACACACCTCGAGAACTTCGTTCCTGCGTCGTTTCCGCCGCGCGGCCACATGCTTCTCGTCCTCGTGTTCTTTGCGAGCGCTGCGCGCGCCTCCGACCTCCGCGTCCCCGCCGACCAACCGAGCATCGCCGCCGCGCTCGCCGCCGCGGTCGACGGCGACACGATCCGGGTCGCACCGGGTGTGTACGTGGAGCACGTCGTCTTTCCTGCGAAGTCCGTGCTGCTCACGAGCGAGCTCGCGCCGGGTTCCGCGACGATCGACGGGAGCGGCGCGCCGGGCCCGACCGTGACCTTCGCCGCGGGGTGCACGCTGAACGCGCGGCTCGAGGGCTTCGTCATCACCGGTGGCACGGGTGGATACGGAGGCGGTGTCCGGCTCGAACCAGGCGCGGCAGCAACGCTTCGCCGCAACGTGATCCGCGGCAACACGGCGTCCGCCGACGGCGGCGGCGTCTACGCCTACGGCAGCAACGCGATCGTGTTCGAGAGCAACACGGTCGAGTCGAACACGGCGGTCGGGCAGGGCGGAGGCATGACGAGCCCGGGCACGGGTTCGACCCTCCGCAACAACGTCTTCGTCGCGAACGGTGCTGGGTTCGGCGGCGCCTACTTCCAGCGCAACGATTCGTCCACGGCGCTCGTGAACTGTACCTTCGTCCTGAACACCTCCGCGAACGGGTCCGTGGCCTGTGGCGACGGCACGCTCGTCCTTCGGAACTGCATCGCCTGGGCGCCGAACGGTCCGACCTTCTCGATCCTGCCCGGCGGGAACTTCCTCGCCGAGTTCAGCGACATCCAGGGCGGAGCGACGGCGCCCTGGTTCGGTCCGGGGTGCATCGATCGCGATCCGCTCTTCGCCGAGAGCGGCCATCGACTCCTGCCGACGTCGCCCGCCCGCGATCGCGGCGACCTGGGCGCGAACTACGTGGACCGCGACGGCTCGCGCAACGACATGGGGGCGTACGGAGGTCCCGCTGGCGAGCTGCGCGTGCCCGCATGGCACGCGCTCGCCTCGATGCCCGAACCGCGCTTCAACGCGGCGTGCACGGCGTCGGGGAAGAGGCTCTTCACGATCGGCGGCACGACGCAGACCGACGCGCGCAGCCGGAGCGTGCGCGCCTTCACGCCGACGACCAACACCTGGGAGGCCCTGCCCGACTACCCGGGTCCGCCCATCCGCAGTGCAGCAGCGGTGAGCGCGGGCGGGTTCGTCTACTTGTTCGGTGGCTACCTCTACGACTACGCGATCAGCGACCAGGTTTGGCGCTTCGATCCGGCGACGGGCGAGTGGGACGCGCGGGCGCCGATGCCCGAGGCTCGACTGCAGGCCTCCGTCGTCGAACTGAACGGGCGCATCTACGTGCTGGGCGGGCGGACGACGCCCGTGTGGACCTACTGCAGCACGACGCTGGTCTACTCGCCCGACGGCGATGCGTGGAGCACGGGAGCGTCCGTCGACTTGCCGACGCCGCTCGGCGACAACTCCGGAGTTGCGATCGACGGCGACCTCTTCACGCTCGGTTCCTACGAGCCCGCCGTCTACTCGCGCTTTCTGGTGTACTCGCCGCGACTCGATCGCTGGAGTCAGCTATCGCCGACGCCGTTCACCGGCCTGGTGAAGGCAGAGCGCATCGGCCGGACGCTGTTCGCGCTGCAGGGCAGCGGGAGCTTCTGGAGCTGGGAGTACGACGCTTCCGTGGACCCGGGCCGCGGCCTCGCTCGCAGGATGGCGCCGACGCCTCCGCTCGCGGGCTTCGTCGCCCTCCCGCCGGCGCCGCAACCCGTGTACGGCGCCGCGATCGCGGCGAGCGGCGGGCTGCTCTTCGCTTGCGGCGGGACCGTCGGTGGCCCCGCTTGGTCGGACGTGTTCGTGTTCGATCGCTGAGGCCGACGCCCACGGTTCCTACCTGCCTCCCGGTAGCGACAGGGATGGCGCGAGCTCATCACGCAAGTCGAGACGTCGTCTCGACGGGGACGCGATCGGCGATCCCAGTCCGAGGCTGCTGATGGAGCGTCATCTCCGCCGAAGCTGAAACACACGGCACCATCGAGGTCGCGCCAATCCCAATCTCGATAGGGCGCACATCGAACCGACGAGTCGCCTCGGTCGGTCGACAGCCGCGAAGCCCGCCTCGAGGTCCCCGCTCGACGCGGTGGTCACGAACTGGCGTCCCGAGCACGCATCGAAGGGTGAAGAAGTGGACTGGCACCGTTTTCAACCCACCAACGACGCGGCGTAGTCGATGCCCGCGGGCGTGCGGCTGCCGTGCCAGGACAGGTACTCGCCGTCGGCGATCACGAAGCGCTCGCGCGGGAGGCCGGTGAGCAGCGCCAGCTCCTCGGCGTGCTTCGCTTCGAACGGGAACGGCTCGGTGCAGAGGAACACGCGCTCCGGCGCGGCGCGCGCGAGTTCGTCGGGCGTGATCTCGGGGTAGCGCACGCTCGACGTCGCGAAGACGTTCACGCCGCCGGCCTGCTCGAGGAGTGAGCTCGCGAACGTGTCCGCGCTCGCGGCCATCCACGGCTTGCGCCAGATCAGGTAGGCGAAGCGCACGGGAACGCGCTCCTGCGCCGCGGCGCGCACGCGGGCGCTGCGGGCCTCGATGTCGAGCGCGATGGCCTCGGCCTCGCGCGCGCGGTCGAGGGCCGCGCCGATCGAGCGCACCATGGCCGCGGTGCCCGCGCAGTCGCGCGGCAGGCTCGAGAGGATCTCCACGCCGGCCGCGATCAGCGCGTCCGCGTCCGCGCGCCGGTTCTCCTCGTCGTTCATCAGGACGAGATCGGGGCGGAGCTCGACGATGCGCGCGACCTTCGGGTTCTTCGTGCCGCCGACCTTCTCGACCCGCGCGACGCCCTCCTTCGGGTGGACGCACCAATCGGTGACGCCGACGAGGTCGGCGCCGCGGCCGAGGTCGAAGACGAGCTCGGTGAGGCTCGGGCAGAGGGAAACGAGGCGCATTTCTGGGGAAAAAGGGGGAACTCGGACGGGACCGCCCGGGTCCATCCCGGTTGGAGAATACACTTCCTGGAGACCTTCTTTCGCGGAGCTGAACATGCGCGCCCCCCACTTCCTCCTCGCCGTCCTCGCCACCGCCTCCTTCGCCAATGCCCAGCTCTGCTCGAACACCTCGGTCGGGTTCACGCCGCTCTCCGATCTCGGCGCGGGGACCTACGCGGGTTTCCAGGGCGGTCTCTACCCCGGCGGTTCGAACGTGCGTCCCGCCGCGCACGATGCCGCCGGGCTCGCGCAGGCGGCGCTCGTCGTCCCGCGCGACGCGACCGGCGCGCCCTCGCCCTCGGGCCGCATCGTGTTCGCGTCGATCGGCATGTCGAACGGCGTCAACGAGTGGACGCAGTTCATGCCGCTCTCGAACGCCGACGCGCTGCGCGACGGTCACGTGCAGGTCGTGATGTGCGCGCAGGGCGGCCAAGCCGCGAACGTGATCGCGAGCCCGACCGCCGCGTACTGGACCTACGTCGACAGCCAGCTCGCCGCCGCCGGCGCGACGCCCGCGCAGCTGCAGGTGGTGTGGATCAAGGAGGCGATCGCGGGCCCGACCGGCGGGTTCCCGAGTGCGACGACGGCGCTGCAGGGCTACCTCGTGACGATCCTGCAGATCTTGAAGACCCGCTACCCCAACCTCCAGATCGCGTACCTCACGTCGCGCATCTACGCCGGCTACGCGACGACGAGCCTCAACCCCGAGCCCTACGCGTACGAGAGCGGCTTCGCGGTGAAGTGGACGATCGAGCAGCAGATCGCGGGATCGGCGGCGCTCAACTACGACGCGAGCGCGGGACCGGTGCTGGCGCCGTGGGTCTCCTGGGGTCCGTACATGTGGGCCGACGGTCTCGTGCCGCGCAGTGACGGGCTCACGTGGTTGTGCTCCGACTACAACGCGGACGGCACGCACCCCAACCCGACCGGATCGACGAAGGTGGCGAACGCCATCCTGAGCCTCTGCCACACCGATCCGTCGGCGACCGCGTGGTACATCGGCGTGCCGGTCGCGCCGGGACCGTCGTACTGCTTCGGCGACGGCGTCGATCCCGTGCTCACCGTGAACTGCCCGTGCTCGAATTACGGCGGGCTCGGACACGGCTGCGCGAACTCGGCCGACGCGTCGGGCGGACTGCTCGTGCAGAACGGGACGACGAACCCCGACACGATCGTGCTCACGGCGACGCACATGCCCGCGGCCGCGTCGTCGCTCTTCTTGAAGGGCGGGACGAACGTCGCGAGCGGCATCTTGTTCGGCGACGGCGTGCGCTGCGTGGAAGCACCGATCGTGCGTTTGGGCACCGTGCAGAACTCCGCGGGGAGCGCGCAGTACCCGCCGACCGGCGGCGTGCCGGTGTCGGTGCGCGGCGGCAACGTGCCGGGGAGCGGCGTGACGGCGTACTACCAGGACTACTACCGCAACGCGGCCGCGTTCTGCGCGCCGGCGACGTTCAACATCACGAACGCGCTGCAGATCGTCTGGTAGTTCCGGCGGCTAGAATCCGCCGCGCATGAACCCGCTCGACGTCCGACGCGACCTCGACGCGCTGCGCGCGCTGTTTGGAGCGATCGATACGCTGCTCGACCTCGACCCGGCGGTCCTGTCGGCGGTCGCGCCGAGCGTGTCGGGCTGGTCGCCCGAGCAACACGTCGCGCACGTCGCGCTCGCGAACGAGCTCGTGCTGCGCAACCTGAAGAGCCTCGCGAAAGGGAGCGGCATGCTCGTCGTGAAGGGCGGCGAAGCCCACCCGCGCGCACTCGAGCTGCTCGCCGCGGGCCGCCTGCCGCGCGGCGAAGCAGAGGCGCCGCGCATGGTGCGGCCGCCGGAGAAGGTGGAGCGCGAGCTCCTGCTGCAATGGCTCGCGGACGGGAAGCGCGAGCTCGCATCGATCGACGCCGCGCAACTCGTCGCAAGCGACATGAAGATCCCCCACCAGATCCTCGGCCCGCTCGACGCGCCGCAATGGGCACGCTTCGGCGCAGTGCACGCGCGGCATCATCTCGTCATCGTCCTCGAGGTGCTTCGTTCGATTGGAGTCGAGAAGCTGCCCGACCTCGCGTCGCTCGAAGCTCACACGAGCTCGCACCGGTAGCGCTTCCCCTCGCGCACGATGCGGCCGAATGCGTGGTCGGCGTCGTGATAGAAGAGGCCGATCCAACGCTCGCTCGCCGCGCGTTCGAGCCACTGCGAGCGCACTTCGAAGCTGCGCACGACGTCGAGGTCGTACGCCATGATGTACGGCGGCTGGATGTGGTGCGCGGTGGGCACGACGTCGCCCCAGAAGATCGCGCGCTCGCCTTCGCCGTGCTCGTTGATCGTGATCACGCTGACACCGTCGCTGTGGCCGCCGAGCACGTGCATGCGAAGGCCGGGGAGGAGCTCCCGCGAGCCCTCGACGCCTTCGTACAGCCCCGCGCGCTCGATGGGCACGACGTCGTCCGCGCGATAGCTCCCCGCGCGCGCGTGGCCCGGCTTCTTCGCCATCGCGAGCTCGATCGCCGGCGCGAAGTGCCTAGCGTTCGGGAAGAGCGGCACGAGCGCGCCCTCGCGCTCCACCACCTGCGCGCCGACGTGGTCCCAATGGCAGTGCGAACCGATCACGTGCGTCACCTCGTTCGGCGCGACGCCGCACGCGCGCAGCGTGCCGACGAGCGTCTCCGTCGGCAGGAGGTGGTAGATCTTCCGCCACTTCTCCTCCCAGCGTTGTCCCACGCCGGGTTCGATCACGACCTTGTGCGCGCCGTTCACCGCGAGGAACGGGCGCAGCGCCATGAGGATCGTGTTGTCCTCCGCGGGCGGCGTCCACGCGCGCCACAGGTTCGCGGGCACGACGCCCCACATGGCGCCGCCGTCGAGCCGCAGGAAGCCGTCGCTCAGCGCCGTGATCGTCCACGCGCCGACTTGGATCGAGCGCGGCTTCCACGGAGGGGGCGCGTTCGATGCGGGGAGGAGGGCGGGGCTCGTCGTGCTCATGCGCGGAGTATCGCGCGGCGCGCCGAGCCGCGCGAGTCAGCGCTTGGCGCGCAGGAGCTCGATCTGCTCCACGAGCGCGCGCGCGTCGGCGTCCGGCACGAGCCGCGCCCAACGTCGCGCGAGCTCGTTCGCCTCGTCGAGGTCGAGCTCGTGCTCCATCAGGAGCCGCGCGAGCGGCGCCAGCGCGTAGACCTCGCCCGCGTCGACCGACCGGCGGAACACGGCCTCCGCCGCGTTCGCGTGCCAACGCTCCTCGTCGCGCATCACGAGCTTGCGCGCCGCACGCGCCGCGACGACGCGCGCGAGCGGGGATTCGGCCTCCGTGACGAGCCGTTCAGCGCGCTCGAGCGCGGCGCGCGCGTACGCGGGATTGCCGCGCACCGCGAAGCCCGCGAGCTCCGCCTCGGCGAGCGCGAGCTCGAGCGTCCGTCGGACCTCGGCGTCGGACGCCGCGCGCGCACATCGCCCGAGCATCCTCCCGACCGGGGCGAGGTCGCCGACTTGGAGGGCGGTCGACGCGAGAGCGCGGGCGAAGTGGACGTCCACCGCGTCCTGCTGGGCGAGGTAGACGCGCATGAACAGCGCGCGATCGCGCCGCGCCGCGGCGACGCGCAATCGGGCCGCGGGTTCGGCCGAGCCGCGCGCGTCGAGCTCCGCGAGCGCCGCCGCGGCCTCGGGGACGCGCTCGTTCGCGAGCAGGACCTCGATGCGCGTGTTCACGAGCTCCACGTCGTGCGGGAACTCGGCGACGGCCCGGTCGGCGAGCGCGAGCGCCTCCGCGCGGCGTTCGCGGAACAGCGCGAGCTCGATTTCGCGGCGGCGCACGCGCGAAGCTTCCTCGGGACCGGCGAGGACGCGCGCGCGCCGGATCGAAGCGAGCGCCCGCTTCACGGATTCGACCTCGTGCGAGCTCCGCGCGGCCGCTAGCCACGCCTCGCCGAGGTCGCACCAGGCCGTCCCCGACTGCGCGGCGCCTTGCAGCGTCGATTGCGCCGCGCGCAGCACGCGGTCGACGTCCGGGGGCACGCCGGACACGCCGAGGCGCAACGCGGGCTCGGGTCCAGTGGCGCAGGCCGCCGCGAACACGCAGAGGATCGGGAGCAAGGCGCGCATCGAGGTCGAACGCGCAGCGTGCCCGCCCCGCCGCGCGGGAGCAAGCGCTCGCGGCGCTCCGAGTCGCTTTCGGAGGGAACCGCGCCGTCGGGCCGCCGCGCTTCCAGCTGAACGGGGCTCCCACTCGAGCGTCGCCGCGGGCGGCCGGCGCTCGTACGATCTCCGCGATGCGCGCGGCGGAGAAGCGGTGGTTGCGTCGCGTGATCGCGGCGTTGGTGCTGGGAATCACGTGCGGTTGGGTCGGGCTCGTGCTGATCGGCCGCGCGGAGCCGGAGCACGCTCCCGCGCCGCCCGTCGCCGAGCCCGCGAAGAAGGCACCCACGCCGCTCGAGGTCGAAGCGCGCTCGGAGCCGCCGCCCTCGGCCGTGCTCGAGCGCGAGCGCGCCGCGCGTGTCGACGAACCGCCGCGCGCGTCGAAGGCGCCGGTCGCCGCGGAGACCCCGCGCACGTCGACGCTGCGCGCGCGTCTCGTCGACGTGAACGTCGTCCCGATCGCGAACGCGCCGTGCCTGCTCGTCCCGAAGACGCAGGACGGCCTCCCGCGCACGATCGAGCACTGGAAGAGCGCGAAGAGCGACGCCGAGGGCCGCGTCGAGTTCCGCGACTTCACGCCGGGCTTCCACGTCGTCTGCTTCACGCCCTCGGCGCGCCCGGGCTTGCGCTACGACCTCTCGATTCCGCCCGGCCTCACGGACCTCGAGGACGTCGAGTTCGACGAGGCGCCGGGGCTGCACGAGCTCGTCGTCCGCCTCGACGGCCCCGGCTTCGACCTCGGCACGCAGGGGACGCTGCACCTGTGGTCGCGCGCGGACGGCGCCGTCGACCGCTGGAGCTCCATCGGTTCGCACGCGTGGATGGCGCCGACGGTCGAGCGCAATTCGACGCGCGCGTTCGGCGAGCTCCCGGCCGGCCAGTACGCGCTCTCCTTCGAGCGCGAGGACCGCGCCGCGGAGCCGGAGTTCCGCGAGCTCGAGGTGCCGTGCGACCCGATCGTGTTCGAGCTCGCCGCGGGCGGTCTTCCGCTGCGCGTGATCGCGCGCAGCGCGGCGGGGACGCCGGTGCCCGCCGCGACGGTCGTGTTGATCACGGACCGTCACGCCGCGCCCTTCGTCGCGGCGTTGGAGCACGGCGACGGGACCGTCGGTCCGAGTCCCGGCGAGCGCTGGCGCTGGGCCGTGCTCGCGAACGGCTTCGTTCCGCGCATGGGCGTGCGCGCGGACTTCCAGTTGGAGGGCGGCGAGCTCGTGCTGCGCGTCGAGCTCGCGCCGGGCGACGGCGCGCTCGTGATCGCGCGCGACGCGACGCCGCTGGTCGATCGCGCGCGCGGGGACGAGGCCCACCTCGCGGCGGAGCACCTGCAGGCGCTCGCGAGCGTGACGCTCGCGGTCGGCGGCCATGCGGTGGTGAAGACGGACGACGACGGGATCGCGCTGTGCCCATTCCCGAGCGCGGAGACGGTCCTGGAGCTCACCGCCGACGGCCGCGCGCTCGTGGACGCGAAGAACCTCGCCGAGGGCCGCGTCGTGAACGCGAGCCAGCCCGTGCTGGTCCGCTTCGCGGCCGCGAAGTGAATCGCGCGGTGCGAATCGCGGAGGGACGCGGATGCGTCGTTCGCTCCGTCGTGCCCGCGAGGATCAGCTTCGATCGACGCTCGGCGCCGACGCACGCGCGTTCGGACGGCTCCACCGCTCGATCAGCGCGCGCAGTTGCACGAGATGGAACGGCTTCGAGAGGTAATCGTCCATCCCCGGATCGCGGCAGCGCGCTTCGTCGCCGTGCATCGCGTTCGCGGTGAGGGCGATGACGGGCAGCTCGCGCGCCGTCGGATGGGAATGAGCGCGCAAGCGACGCGTGGCCTCGAACCCGTCGAGTTCGGGCATCTGACAATCCATCAGCACGAGCGAGAACGTGCCGCGTCCCAGGCTCTCGAGCGCCTCGCGTCCATTCCAGGCGTGCTCGAACGTGCAGCCGATCTTGGCGAGCATCAGTCCGGCGACGCGCGCGTTCACGGGGTTGTCCTCGACGAGCAGGACGTGCAGTCGCCGTTCCACGAGCGAGCGTCGGTCGTCGCAGAGTGCGGGAGAGGGCAGTGGAGCGGCGGGCGCGCCCGCGCGGAGCTCGCGGAGACAAGCGAGGACCTGGGCTTCGCGCACCGGTTTCGACAAATGCGCCGCGAACGCGGCCAGCTCTTCCTGGGACAGGCGCCGACGTTCCCCCGGCGCGCGCATGAGGACGATCGACGGGGCCCTGCCCGCCGCCGTGCGAAGCTCGCGACCGAACCCCGGAGCCGTCCGGTCGAACAGGCTCTGGTCGACGATCAAGGCATCGAACGGGTTCCCGCGCTCCACGGCGGTGCGCACGGCCTCCAGGGTTGCCTCCGTGTCCGCGACGTGCGTGAGCGAGAAGGACGCGACCGAAGCGAGCTCCTCGAACACCCGCGCGACGCTCGCATGCGCATCGGCCACGAGCACGCGCATCCCGGCCACACCGGCGTCGACGACTTCCAGCGCCGCCGTCGATCCACCTCCGAGCGGGACGCGGAAGCGGAAGGTGCTGCCGCCCGACGGTCGGCCCTCGACCTCGATGGAGCCCCCCATCTGCTCGGCCAGGCCGCGCGAGATGGCCAGCCCGAGGCCCGTGCCGCCGAACCGTCGCGTCATCGATCCATCGGCTTGGACGAACGGCTGGAACAGCCGCTCGCGAGCTTCGTCCGAGATGCCGATGCCGGAGTCGTGCACGGCGAACTCGAGCTTCGCGCCCGTCGCGTCCTCCTTCAGCGTCGCTTCGACCACGACCTCGCCCTGCTCCGTGAACTTGATCGCGTTGCCGACGAGGTTCGCGACCACCTGGCGCAACCGCACGGGGTCGCCCTGGAGCTTGCGTGGGACGTCGCGACCGACGAGGCCGACGATCTCGAGGCCCTTGCGCTGGGCCGCCTCGGAGAACAGGTCGAGCACGCCGTCGACGACGTGCCGTGGATCGAGCTCGATCCGCTCCAGTTCGATGCGTCCGGATTCGACCTTCGAGAAGTCGAGGATGTCGTTCAACAGCGCGAGCAGCGCGTCGGCGGAGCTGCGCACGACGTTCGCGAGCTCACGCTGTTCCTTGTCGAGTTGCGATTCCAGCAGGAGGTCGAGCATGCCGACGATGCCGTTCATCGGCGTGCGGATCTCGTGGCTCATGTTCGCGAGGAAGTTGCTGCGCAGTCGCGCGGTCTCGAGCGCGGCCTGGCGCGCGAGCACGAGGTCGTCGATGCGCTGCGTC
The DNA here is from genome assembly GCA_016220035.1 of Planctomycetota bacterium. Lineage (GTDB taxonomy): Bacteria > Planctomycetota > UBA1135 > UBA1135 > JADJNY01. Next base: position 21,953 of record JACRIO010000087.1, read on the forward strand.
ACCATGATGATGCCGCCGACGGAGCCGTCGACCGCATGCCATGGATGGATCGCCCAGCGCAGGTACAGCTTGGTGCCGTCGGACCGGACGAACAGGTCCTCCGGATGCGTGATGATCTCGCCCGCGAGGCAACGCTCGTGACACTCCCTCCATTCCGACGAGATGTCCGGGAACACGTCGTAGTGCGACTTGCCGTGAAGGACCTCGCTGGGGAGGTCGTAGTCCAGGAGCCAACGTTCGCTGTGCGCGAGGTACCGCATCTCGCGGTCGAACATCGCCATCGGGATCGGAGCGCTGGCGATGAGGTTGAGCAGCTTGTGGTGCTCCTTCTCCAGCGCCTGGTGCAGTTCCGTCTGTCGCGTGATGTCGCGAAACACGAGCACAGCGCCGTCGACGGAGCCCCCGCGATGGATGGCGTCGAGCGTGAACGAGGCCGGGAAGCGCGTCCCGTCGCAGCGTCGGAACGACACCTCCTCCTCACGCATGGGGGTCCCCGCGGAGACATGCTGAAGGAGCGGAGCGTCGCACAGCTTGGTCACGTCGAGGTCGCCGGCGCAGTCCATGCAGTCGAGCAGACGCTCCGCGGCCGGGTTCAGGTACGTGCACGTGCCGGCGCGATCGAGCACGCACAGCCCGTCGCTGACCGACGTGAGGATCGCCTGCAGCGTGTCGCGCTCCGCCTGCAGACGCCGCTCGGACACGCGCAGGTTCTCGTTCAGCGCGAGCATCTCGCTCGACAACGTCTCGAGCGCGTGCTCCTGAAGGCGCGCGTCCTGCCCGTGCTGCTCGTACGTCCGCTCGACGTACTCGAGGAACACGCGCCACGCATCCACGCCGGGCGGCGTCGACCCATCGCCCGCGCCCGAACGCAGGAGCTGGCGGAGCAGGAACTTGCTCGTCACTCGGCTACTCCTCGCGGAGGGTGGTGAGCGTCAGGGTCCGGTCGAGCGGACCGCAAGGCCCCGACGCGGGGGGATAGGGGAGGAGTTCGAAGCACACGCGGAGCTCGCTTGGGGAAAGTTGGACGTCGGCGCGGTGAACGCCGGGGTCGAAGCGACGTGCGGTCATCGTCCCCCGCGTTTCACGCGCTTGAGGCGCGCGGGCGACAACGTCCGCGCCCACCCATGGAAGCTCCAGCGGACCTTGGAGTGGGCGGAATACAGCTCGCGAACGGGCTCGCGCGGCTCCGCTTCGTCAAGTGAGGTGCCGCTCCGCAGTGCGGTGTCGAGGTCCGAGCCACGGGGGCTCCGGACTCGCGCCCGAACTCCGTCATCGAGCCGAGAGCGCCGCGTCACTCGCGCGCCAGGGTCACTCCCACTCCGGCCGCGCGTTCGCGGCGCTCAGCGCTCCGTCCGCGGCTGCCAGATCGCGAAGCCGCGTCGACGACCGTCGAGCGGATCCCCGCCCATCGTCCTCGCGCTCACGTAGTTCTCGTGGACCCAATCCACGATGAGCTTCCCCTTGCCGGGCGCCTCGCCGTAGCGCTGGATGCCGAACTCGCGCAGATCGAGGCTCAGGAACACGACCCAGTCGGGCGGGTGCTGCTTCAACGTCTCGACGATGCGCGCTTCCTGTCCGTCGGCGGTGTGCCCCGCGAAGTAGAGCGTCTCGGGGACCGGAATGAACCGACGGCCGAGGTAGTTCACCATCGGCCCGCTCGGCAACACGAGCGCCGTGTTCCCGCTCGGCGTCGTGCGCAGCCATGCGCCGAGTTCGCGCACCATCTCCGCCGTCGGGTCCATGTTCGGCGGGTAGGCGTAGAAGCGATCGACGCCGTCGCCCACGGCCTGAGTCTTGAGCCGCAGGATCCCTTCCGACCTCTGCGCGATCCGCACGACGCCTGGAACGAGCAGCGTGAGGCCGCACACGATCGCGAGCTGTCGTCCGAACGCGGAGCTCGCGACGCGGCGCGGGAGCTCGCCCACGAGCACCGCCGTGAGGAAGACACCCGCGAGTGCCGCCTGGTAGAAGCCGAAGTGGTACACGCGCCCGTTGAGGAGCATGCGCGCGAGCAGCGTGACGGCGAGGACGCACAGGAGTGCACGCGGCACGCTCACGCGCCCCTCGTCGCCCGGCTTCGAACGCACGACCGACACGGTGGTGAACACCGCGTACGCGAGCGTGAGGCCGAGGAAGGAGCGTCCGACCTGGATCCACTCGATGCCCGCGATCGCGAGCCACGCGATCCCGCCGACGAGCGCGCTCGCGAGCAGCATCCGCGGCGCCGCGCCGCGCACGCGCTCGGCCCATTGAACGCCGACCGCCAGGCCCGCGATCAGGAGGAACGCGGCTCCGGCCGCGAACCCGTGGCTCGCCAGATTCGCGCCCGGGTGGTCGAACCCGAGGAACTGGAGCTGGCTCGGGTCCTTGCTGAACCGCATCGTCGTGAGCACGCTCGACCACGCCTTGCCCGCGGAGAGAACGGCGTCGCTCCACGGCATGCAGCGGGCGAAGTGAAGTACGAACCCGAGCGTCGGCAACACGGCACCCAGCGCCCAGAACGGGAGCGCGCGCAGTCCAGACCGACGGTCGCGCCGCAGCCGGAGCGCGAGCGCCGCGAGCATCAGCGCGCACCCGGCGAGCATGAACTCCGGCTTCAGGATCGCCGTGCAACCGAAAAGCAGCCCCGCGACGAATGCGCTTCCCGCGCGGGGCTCGCGCACCCATCGCTCGAGCACGAACGCGAGCCACAGGATCACGAGCATCCCGTGCGTCGCCGAGTGCACATAGGGCGTCGCGTAGTTGTAGTTGCCGATGCCGACGAGCTGCGAGAAGCCGAAGACGGCAACGAAGACCGCCGAGCCCGCCAGCGCCGCGCCGACGCCGAACGCGTGCCGCAGGAGCGCGTAGAGCACGCCCGCGATCGCGGCGAACACGACGAGGTTCGCGGTGACGAGCACCATCAGCCCCGGCCCGAAGCACTCGAACAGCGCGACGTTCAGGTACTGCGAGAGCGGACCGTAGTACTCGTCGACGTCGCGGTAGAGGACGCCGCCTTCGGAGAGCCGCCACGCCATGTAGAGCTCGCGGCCGAAGTCCGTGAGCGGATCCGGCCACTTGCGCCACGAGACTCCGAGGAAGTACGCAGCGAGGAGCACGAGCCCCGCGATCCCGGCGAGCTCCCACGTCCTCGACGAGGGCTTGCGATCGCCGTCGAGGCTCGTCGTGGGACGGGGGCGGGCCACGGGTGGGTCGGGGGGAGCTCCGAGCGGGAGGATATCACCGCGGAGGGAAGGCCGAAGCGCGCGAAGCGGCGCGCCGCGTGCGCGGACGGAACGCACGGGACGAGCGCGGAACCCGCGCGCGCGCTCAACCGCGTCCGGATTTCAGGATCTGCCGCGAGATGATCAAGCGCTGGATCTCGCTCGTCCCCTCGCCGATCACGCACAGCTTCGCGTCGCGCCACATGCGCTCGACGGGGTACTCGCGCGAGTAGCCGTAGCCGCCGTGGATCTGGATCGCGTCGTACGTGACGCGCATCGAGCACTCCGACGCCATGAGCTTCGCCATCGCCGCCTCCTTCGAGTACGGCTGGTTCGCGTCCTTCAGCCGCGCCGCGTGGTAGACGAGGTGGCGCGACGCTTCGATGTCGAGCGCCATGTTCGCGAGCTTGAACTGCACCGCCTGCAGGTCGGCGAGCCGCTTGCCGAAGGCCTCGCGCTCCTGCGCGTACTTCAACGCCACGTCGTACGCGCCCTGCGCGATGCCGAGCGACAGGGCGCCGATCGAGATGCGCCCGCCGTCGAGCGTCTTCATGAAGGTCTTGAAGCCCTCGCCCTCGGGCCCGAGCAGTTGATCCTTGGGGATGCGCGCGTCCTGGAAGATCAGGCTCGCCCAGTCGCTGCCGCGCATGCCGAGCTTCTTCTCGCCGGGCTCCACGCTGAAGCCCTTCGTATCGCGCGTGATCACGAACGCGCTGATGCCCTTCGCGCCGAGCTTCGGATCCGTGACCGCGGTCACGATGAAGGTTCCCGAGTAGTTCGCGTTCGTGCAGAAGCACTTCGCGCCGTTGAGGACGTAGGAATCGCCGTCGCGCCGCGCCGTCGTCTCCGTGCCGCCGGAATCGGAGCCCGCGTTCGGTTCGGTGAGCCCGTACGCGCCCATGAACTCGCCCGCCACCAGCTTCGGCACGTAGGTGTTCCGCAGGCGGTCGCTCCCCCACTTGAAGATCGGGAACGTGCCGAGCGAAACGTGCGCGGCGAGCGTCAGGCCCGTCGAACCGCACACGCGCGAGAGCTCCTCGACCGCGATGCAGTACGCGAGGTGTCCTCCGTTCGAGCCGCCGAGCTCCTCCGGGAACGGGATCCCGGGCAGGCCCATGTCGACGATCTTCTTCCACGTCTCGACGGGGAAGCGGTGGTTCTCGTCGATCTCGCCGGCGATGGGCGCGACCTCGGCGAGCGCGAACTCGCGCACGGAGTCGCGGATCATCCGCTGCTCCTCCGTCAGGTCGAAGGCGTGGCGGATCGCGGGGAGCGTGTAGGGCGTCTGGGCTTCGGTCTGCATGTCGTCGTTCGTGGCTGTGCGTGCGGTGGCGGCATGGACCGGCGCGGACGCGTGGAGAGCGGTTCGAGTGAGAGTTGGAGTGCGCGGTCAGTCGAGGTCGATGGACCAACCAGCGGTGCGGCGCGCGCGCGCCTTCGCGTCGGCGGCGGCACCGTCGTCACGCGCGGTCGAATGGGAGCCCGCGTGCGGCAGGATCTCGCGCTGCGGCTCGCGCGCTTCCTCGAGCACGCCGTTCGCGCCCTCGTAGAAGTCCTGCGATCGGCCGTGGCCGACCCAGTCGATCAGCGCCTGCCGCGAGAACTTCCACTCGCGGCCGATCTTGCGCGCGGGGATGTTCTCGGCGTGGAGGACCTTGTTGAAGGTCTTCACGCTGACGCCGAGCAGCTCGGCCGCCTCGTCGATGTTCAAGATGTCGCGCTGCCCGGTCATCGCCGTCCCCCCGTCGCGGCGCGTCGGCGCGCCATCTCGTCCTTCACGTAGTTCGCGATCGTTTCCGTATTCGTGCCCGGGCCGAAGAGCTTGGCGTAGCCGGAGCCCTCGAGCTTCTCCATGTCCTCGCCGGGGATGATCCCGCCGCCGATGAGCAGCACGTCGGACATCCCGCGCTTGACGAGCTCGTCGCGCACGCGCGGGAAGAGCGACATGTGCGCGCCGGACAGGATCGAGAGGCCGACGACGTCGACGTCCTCCTGTTGCGCCGCCTCGGCGATCATCTCGGGCGTCTGGTGGAGCCCCGTGTAGATCACCTCCATGCCGTGGTCGCGCAGGACGCTCGCGACGGTCTTCGCGCCGCGGTCGTGACCGTCCAGGCCGGGCTTGGCGACGAGGACGCGGATCTTCGGTTCGTTCATGCGTCGGGTCCGGGGTTCAGTTGCGAGAGTTCTGCGCCGCGCGCAAGTTCGCGAGCGCGCGTTCGCGGATCGATGCTTCGGCGGACGGCGCGCTCGTGCCGCCGGGGAGGAGGCGCCACGCGCGCGCGAAGCGCACGAGCGCGAACAGGCCGATCAAGGCGCCGAAGAGCTGGAAGAAGCCGAGGAGGAGGAACACGCCCTTCGTGTTCGCCGTCTCGCCCGCGGCGTCGGTGACGCCGTGCGCGATCGACCGCACGCCCATCCAGCCGAGGAGCAGCGCGAGCACCGCCAGGATGCTCATCACCACGCTCCAGACCGTCTTGACGATCGAAGCACGGCGCGCGCGCTTCACGTCGGATCGCGGGGTTCCCATGGTTCGGCTCCGTCGCGCCTCAGGGGAGGAGGATGCGGGGCGCATTCTCGCGCGCCTCCCGCTGGTTCGCCGACGCGCGCTCGTGGATCGCAGCGCGCATGTCGAAGGCCTGTCGGTCGAGGCCCCACCGGCGGCGGAGTTCGCCCAGGCCGACGCGCGCGGGATGGAGCAGGAGCAGCACCGAGGCTCCCGCGACCACGAGGAGAACGCCATCGTCGGTCGTCACGAGCCCGTCGACGAGTTGGCCGATGCCCGCGAAGAGCAGCGTGGCGCCCGTGAGGATCGCGACGAACCAAGCGGCGGACGCGAGCTCCACCATCAACACTCGAAGCACGCGCATCACAGGATCCTCGGCTCCTTGTACTTGCCGAAGCACTCGCGCAGCACGTCGGCGATCTCACCGAGGGTGCAGTCCGCGTGCGCGGCGGCGACGAAGCGCGCGAGCAGGTTGTCCGTGCCCTTGCACGCATCGCGCACGTC
>JACRIO010000001.1 GCA_016220035.1 Planctomycetota bacterium
CGGCGAGGGCGACCGCCGCGAGCGCGCGGCCGGCGCGTCGAGCGAAACCGAGGCGGTGCAGCGCACCGTGCACGGCCGTGGGCGTGGAGGCGGTCGCCGTCACGGTGGATCACCGCGGCCGCGGGAGGAAGCCGCGGACGTGCACGAGGACGGCGGTGATCGGGTCGTAGGTCGAACGCTCGACGAAGACGTAGCGGAAGCTCGCGATCTCCGAGCCGAGGACGAGCGCGAGGACGACGGCGGCGAGTGCGCGCCCCGCCGCGCCGCGCGCGCGCACGAGCACCTCGTCGATCGTCGACCAGGCGCAGTACGCGAGCGGGACGTGCAACGCCATGGTGTAGCGGATGTCCTTCTCGACGAAGCTGAACGCGACGAGCGCGAGCACGAGCAGGACGCACCAGCGCCGGTCGAAGGCGCTCCCGTTCCCCGCGCGCCAGCGGACGAGCACCACGCCGATCCACGCCACGCCGAGCAGCGTCACCCAGGGCGAGAGCAGCACGGCGTCGACGACGTAGCGGTACCACGGCCCGGTGAGGAAGTCCTGCGCCCACGTGTTCGCGGCGAGCGAGCGGCGCACGACCGACACCGTCTCGACGAGCGGCGCCGGTCCGCCGGCGGCGAGCGTCCACGCGCCGGCCGCGATCAAGAGCGGCGCGACGAGATGCGCCGCGACCGTACCGGCGCCGAGCTCGGTGGCGCGGAGGCGCCGTTCGACGAGCCAGAGCGCGGCGAAGGGCACGAGGTAGAGCACCGCGGGCTCCTTCACGAGCAGCGTCGCCGCGTACACGAGGACGAACGCGGCGCGCGCGAGGCGGCGCTCGGGCCGCGCGAGGAGTTCGAGGAAGCACCAGCAGCTCGCCGCCTGGAACAGCGCCGCGACCGAGTCCATCAGCGCGGACCGGCTCATGCCGAGGTGCAGCGCGGAACACCCGACGAGCGCCGCCGTCGCGAGGGCGAAGAGCTCTCCACGCGCGCGGCGCACGCACCACCACGTGAGCGCCACGAGCGCGAGGTGCGCCGCGAGCGCGAGCCCGGTCATCGTCTTCAGCGTCACGCCGAACACGCTCCCGACGGCGGCGAGGAGCGCGACGTACCCCACGCGCAGCGGCGACGGCAGGATCCAGCGTTTCGCGTCGGCGCAGTAGGCCGCGAACTGGCTGGGGAGGGCGCTCGGCCCGTGCTCGGCGACTTGCGCGGCGTACGCTCGGTAGACGCCCTCGTCCGACTCCGGGTGGTAGACGATCGAGTCGAAGGTCGTGATCGAGAGCGCCGCGACGATCGCGAGCAGGAGCACGATCCCGATCCAACCGCGGAGCGGCCGTCCGGCGAGCGCTTCCGAGCGCGGCGCACCTTCGCCGGGGGGGCCCTGCATGCGCGCGAGTTCCTACCAAACGCGGCGCGCGGCCACCAGCTGCGCGCCTCCACCGCTCGCGACGGCGGTCAGTCGCGCTGGACGTCGCCCGAGCCGTGGATCGTCTGCGTCACGCGCGGGCTCCCGCGGTAGCGCACGTCGCCGCTGCCCGTGAGCACGACGTCGAGGACCTCCGACGCGGAGACGTGGACGTCGCCGCTGCCCGAGACGCGCACCCTGGCCGACTTGGAAGCGAGGCCGAACAGGCTCGCGTCGCCCGAGCCGTCGACCTCGACGACGAGCTCGTCCGCAGCGCCGGTCGCGGAGAGGTCGCCCGAGCCCGTGATCGCCGCGTGGAACGCCGGCCCGGTCGTGTTCGCGACGCGCACGTCGCCGCTGCCGAACACCGCCGCGGAGTCGAGCTTCGGCGCGGTCACGGTGACCAGCACGCCCCTCCGTGTCGAAGGCGCGCCGGGCGCGCGCTCGATCACGAGCACGCCGTCCCGCACCTCCGTCTTCAGGAACGGAATCAGCGCTTCCTCGGCCGTGACGACGACGGCGGCCGTCTCGCCGGCGCGCGCGTCGACCTTGCCCGCGCCGTGGAATTCGAGCGCGTGGAACTCACCGCACGCACGCAGCTCGGTCTTGGTCGGGGTCGAGCCCCAATGCGTGCCGTCCCAGGCCCCGACGCCGTCGTCCGAGACGACGATGATGCACGCGGGGGCGAGAACGGCGAGGAACAGGGCGGGGATCAGGAGCTTCATGGTCGGGTCTCGTCCTTCGAATCGATGAGGGGCACGCAGTGCGCGCTCTTCCGCGGCGGATTTCCAGGCGCGCGCGGGTAAAGGGAACGCGGACGCGAGCGCGGCGGCCGCGCTACGTCCCGGCGCGGGAGCGCGTTACCGGTCACCGCACCACGAAGTTGACGAGGCGCTTCGGCACGACGACCACCTTGACCACCTCCTTGCCGTCGAGGTGCGCCCCCGCCCCCGCCCGCGCCGCCGCCTCGACCGCGGCCGGTTCGGCGTCCTTGGGCACCTTGACCGTCGCGCGGTGCCTGCCGTTCACCTGCACGGGGATCTCGATCTCGTCGTCGACGAGGAACGCGGGGTCGGGCCGCGGCCAGGCGCTCCGCGCGACCTCGCCCGGAGCACCCATGCGCTGCCACAGCTCCTCCGCCATGTGCGGCGCGAACGGCGCGAGCACCTGCACGAAGCGCAGCGCCTGCGAGCGCGTGAAGGCCTCGGGCGTCTTCATCGCGTCGTTCAGGAAGCCCATCATCGCCGCGATCGCCGTGTTCAAGTTGAAGTGGTGGAACGCGTCGTCCGTGCGCGCGACGAGGCGGTGCACTCCGCGTTCGAGCGCGAGCGTCGCCCCTTCGAGCGCGGGCTCCTTCGCGCCGAGCGCGAACTGCGGCTTGATCGGCGCCTCGGCCTCGGGATCGACGAAGAGCCGCCACACGCGCTCGACGAAGCGCCGGCAGCCGGGGATGTCGCGCGGGTTCCACGGCTTCGAGTCCGCGAGCGGCCCCATGAACATCTCGTAGAGGCGGAACGTGTCCGCGCCGTACTCCGCGATGATGTCGTCGGGGTTGACGACGTTCTTCAGCGACTTCGCCATCTTCGTGACGATCTGCTGGAGCTCGGCGCCGCTCGCCTTCTGCACGAACGCATGGCCGCGCGGTTCGACCTCATCCGACGCGACGAGGCGGCCCGTCGCGTCCTGGTAGGCGAACGCCTCGACCATGCCCTGGTTGAAGAGCTTCTGGAAGGGCTCCGGCGTCGAGACGATCCCCGCGTCGAAGAACACCTTGTGCCAGAAGCGCGCGTAAAGGAGGTGCATCACCGCGTGCGCCGCGCCGCCGACGTAGAGGTCGACCGGGCCCCAGTAGCGCTCCGCCTCCTTCGAGAAGGCCGCCTGGTCGTTCTTCGGATCCATGAAGCGCAGCCAGTACCAGCACGAGCCCGCCCAGCCCGGCATCGTGTCCGTGTCGCGCCGCACGGGCTTCCCCGTGCGCGGGTCGATCGTCGTCACCCAGTCCTTCGCGCGCGCCAGCGGCGCGGAGCCGTCGGGCGCCGGCTTGAAGTCCTGCATCTCGGGCAGGAGCACGGGGAGTGCGTCCTCGGGCACGGGCACGATGCTCCCGTCCGCGCCGTGCAAGAGCGGGAACGGCTCGCCCCAGTAGCGTTGGCGCGAGAAGAGCCAGTCGCGCAGCTTGTACGTGACGCGCGCCTTGCCGATCCCGCGCGCGACGAGCCACTCGATCGCCTTCGCCTTCGCCGCGGGCGTCGCGAGGCCGTCGATCGGCCCCGAGTTCACCGCGGTGCCGTGCTCGGTGAAGCACACGCCGTCCGCGAGGCCCTTTGCACCCTTCGGCGGGAGCACGACTTCGCGCACCTCGAGGCCGAAGGCCTGCGCGAACGCGTGGTCGCGCTCGTCGTGGCCGGGCACGCACATGATGGCGCCGGTGCCGTAGCCGAGGAGCACGTAGTCGGCGATCCACACCGGCACGCGCCCCCTCGGGTCGCCCGCCTCGAACCCGGGATTCCGCGCGTACGCGCCCGTGAAGACGCCGGTCTTCGTCTTCGAGGCGTCGCCGCGCTCGAGCTCCGATTTCGCCGTCGCCTCCTTCTGATAGGCCTCGACCGCAGCGCGCCGATCGGCCGTCGTGATCGTCTTCACGAGCGCGTGCTCGGGCGCGAGCACCATGAACGTGGCGCCCCACAAGGTGTCGGGCCGCGTCGTGAACACCGTGATCGCGCCGCCGTCGTGCTCGACGTCGAAGCGGATCTCAGCCCCCTCGGAGCGACCGATCCACTCGCGCTGCTGGATCTTGATCGACTCGGGCCAGTCGATCAGGTCGAGGTCGGCGAGCAGGCGCTCGGCGTAGGCGGTGATCTTCAGCATCCACTGCTTCAGTGGCCGCCGCACGCACGGATGGTTGCCGCGCTCGCTGCGCCCGTTGATCACCTCCTCGTTCGCGAGGACGGTCTTCAGCTCCTCGCACCACCACACGGGCACCTCCGCCTGGTACGCGAGCCCGCGCTCGTGCAGTTTCAGGAAGAGCCACTGCGTCCAGCGGTAGTACGCGGGATCGCTCGTGTCGATCTCGCGCGACCAGTCGTACGAGAGCCCGATGAGCTCGAGCTGCCGCTTGAAGTTCGCCGTGTTCTCCGCGGTCGTCGCGCGCGGGTGTTTCCCGGTCTGGATCGCGTACTGCTCCGCGGGCAGCCCGAAAGCATCCCACCCCATCGGGTGGAGCACGTTGAAGCCCTGCATGCGCTTCCGCCGCGCGATCACGTCCGTGCCGACGTACCCGAGCGCGTGGCCGACGTGCAGCCCCGAGCCCGACGGGTACGGGAACATGTCCAGCACATAGAACTTGGGCGCCTTCGGGTCGAAGCCCGGCTCGCCGGGGTTCGTGCTCCGGAAGGCCTGCGTGCTCTTCCAATGGCGCTGCCACTGCGTCTCGATGGCGCGAGCGTCGTACGGGTGCATCGTTCGGGATCCTCGGTCGCTGCGTGGGGTTCGGAGCGCGAGATCCTAGGGTTCGCGGACGCACGGGACCACGCGCGCGCGGCTCGCCGACATTCCCGCCCGGCGCCGGTTGACTCGGGGTCCCGCCGCGGGCATTCTTCCTGGCCCGTTTGCGCGGACGAACTCCGGCGCGAGCGGGTTCCGAGCGCCGCGCCCGAGCGCGCCTCGGCTCAGAACGCGGGGGATTAGCTCAGTTGGTAGAGCGCGACAATGGCATTGTCGAGGCCAGGGGTTCGAGCCCCCTATCCTCCACCACCCCCACCGCCCGCGCGGGATCGTTCGCGATCCGCGCGGGCGACTTCGTCGATCGCCCTTGCGCCGCGGCGCGCTTTCGAAGGCTCCGAGGCGCCGCTACCCTGTGCGGCCCATGACGGAGCTCGTTCACCCCGACCGCATCGCGAAGCTCGCGGCGCTCCGCGCGGCCGGCAAGGACCCCTACCCCGCGCGCGGCGTCGTCGCGACGCCCATAGAAGCGGTGCTCGCGGGCCTCGGCACCGCCGCGGCACCCGGCCCCCTCGCCGGCACGCGCGCGACGCTCGCGGGCCGCCTGCTCAACCTGCGCGACTTCGGCAAGCTGATGTTCGCGCCGCTCGTCGACCGCACGGGCCGCTTGCAGATCGGGTTCCAACGCGACCAGCTCGGCGACTGGTGGCCCGAGCGCAAGTGGCTCGACGGCGGCGACCAGGTCGGCGTCACCGGGGAGCTCGGCCACACGCAGAAGGGCGAGCCCACGCTGTGGGCGCGCGAAGTGCAACTGCTCGCGAAGGCCGTCGCGCCGCCGCCCGAGAAGTGGCACGGGATGACGGACAAGGAGCTGCGCTACCGCCGTCGCTACGTGGACCTCTGGGCGTCCGAGGGCGTGCGCGACGTGTTCGTGAAGCGCAGCAAGGTGCTCTCCGTGATCCGCCGCTTCCTCGAGGACCAGGGCTACCTCGAGGTCGAGACGCCGACCCTGCATCCCATCGCGGGCGGCGCGGCGGCGCGGCCGTTCGTCACCCATCACAACGCGCTCGGGATGGAGCTCTACCTGCGCATCGCGCCGGAGCTCTACTTGAAGCGCCTGATCGTCGGCGGGCTCGAACGCGTGTTCGAGGTGAGCCGCAACTTCCGCAACGAAGGCTTGTCGCCGCGCCACAACCCCGAGTTCACGATGCTCGAGCTCTACGAGGCGCAGGCCGACTACCGGCGCATGATGGAGCTCACCGAACAGATGTTCGAGCGCGCCGCGCGCGCGGTGAACGGCACGACGAAGGTGCACTTCCGCGGGAAGGACTACGACCTCGTCGCTCCGTTCCGCCGCGTGGCGTACGCCGACCTCTTCCGCGAAGTTACGGGTTTCCCGCTCCACCCGCTCGACGACGCGAAGCTCGCCGCGAAGGCGCGCGAGAAGGGCCTGGACCTCCCGGAAGTGAAGGGCGTGCTCTCCGCGAGCGGCGCCGAGGCGCGGCGGTGGAAGCTCGCCGACGCCGTGCTCGAGGCCTGCATCACCGATCAGCTGGAAGGCCCGGTGTTCCTCACCGACTACCCGGTCGCGATCAGCCCGCTCGCGAAGAAGCAGCCCGGGAGCGACTGGCTCACCGAGCGTTTCGAGGTCTACGTCGCGGGCATGGAGCTCGGGAACGCGTTCACCGAGCTCAACGACCCCGCCGAGCAGGCGCAGCGCTTCGAGGAGCAGGTCGCGAGCAAGGACCCCGAGGCGCCGGGCGAGGTCGATTGGGACTACGTGCAGGCGCTCGAGTTCGGCATGCCGCCGGCGGGCGGACTCGGCGTCGGCATCGATCGCCTGGTCATGGTGCTCACGGGCCAGGACTCGATCCGCGACGTGCTGCTGTTCCCCGCGATGAAGCCGCAACAGCAGGAGAGCGAAACGCCGGTGACGAGCGCGCAATAGCGCCTCGACGCCGCCGCACTCGCGCGCCATGTACAAGACCTTCCTCTCGTGGCGCTACCTGTTCGCGCGGCGCACGAATTGGATCGGGATCGCCGGCATCTTCCTCGGCGTCGGGGCGATGATCCTGATCCTCTCGATCATGTCGGGCTTCCTCGGCGAGACGCGCGCGGCGGTGCGCGGGAGCCTCGCCGACCTCGTGATCCGGCCGGACTTCCGCGAACGCGCCGACGGGAAGACGCTCGCCCCCGAGCCCGAGAGGCTGCTCGCGGCCGTGCGCGCCGACCCGCGCGTCGCCGGGGCCTCCGCGCAGCTCTCCTGGTTCGGCGTGATCACGGTCAAGGGCGAGGAGGAGGACACGCGGCTCATCCTCTCCGATCCGCAGTTCAGCAAGCAGAGCGGCGTCAACCTCGTCGGCATCGACGTCGCCGACGAGTTCCAGACCAGCGAGTTGAAGAAGGCGCTCGAGCGCGAGCCGCTCCAGGGCCGCATGGACACGCGCGTCGCGGACGTCGAGCACCCCTTCGCGCGGCCGCCGGACTACCACCCGCGCGGCCGCCCATACCCGAGCGTGATCGTCGGCGAGCAGCTCGCGCGCAATTGGCTCCTGCGGCCGGGCTCGGAGATCACGATCTACGTCCCGCCCGCGGGCGTCTCGATCGACAAGCTCTCCAGCGAAACCGTCAACAACCTCTCCTACGTCGTGGCCGGCACGTTCCGGACGCAGGAGAACGAGATGGACCTCGGCACCATCTACTTCGAGCGCGACGAGCTCTCGCGCTTCCTCGGCCGCGAGCTCGAGTACAGCCAGGTGCTCGTGCGCCTCCACGACTACGCGAAGGACGGCCTCGCGGTGAAGGCGGCGCTCAACGAGCAGCTGATCGCCTCGAACCTCCTGCGCGGCACGCGCAGCATGCGCACGGGCGAGCTGGTCGAGGTCAACACGTGGGAGGAGCAGCGCGGCACGCTGCTCGGCGCGATCGAGAACGAGCGCGTGCTCATGGCCATCATGCTCTCCCTGGTGGTGCTCGTGGCCGCGTTCACGATCTTCGCGATCCTCTCGATGATGGTGACGGAGAAGCGGCGCGACATCGGCATCCTGTGCGCGCTCGGAGCGACGCCGGGCGGCATCCAGGCCTTGTTCCTCTTCATCGCGCTGTGGGACGCGGTCCTCGGCGCCACCGCCGGCGCCGTCGCGGGCGTCTGGCTCGCGTGGAAGATCGACCCGTTCGAACGCTGGCTCTCGGCCACGTTCCACGTCGAGATCTTCCGCCGCGACGTGTACCTCTTCGACCACCTGCCCGCGATCGTCGATCCGCGCGGCGTCGCGTCGATCGTGCTGGGTGCCTTCCTGTGCACGCTCGTGTTCGCGTTCGTCCCCGCGTGGCGAGCGGGGCGCATGCACCCCTTGGATGCCCTGCGTCATGAATAGGACCACGCACGTCGCCCCGAAGGGCCCCGTCACCGCGACGCACGTGCTCTCCGCGCGCGCCGTCACGAAGTCGTTCCAGATCGGCGACCGCAAGCTCGAGATCCTGCACGGCGTCGACCTCGCGCTGGGACGCGGCGAGCTCGTCTCGCTCATGGGTTCCTCGGGGGCCGGCAAGTCGACCTTCCTGCACATCCTCGGCCTGCTCGAATCCCCCACGTCGGGCGAGGTCTTCATCGAGGGCCGCTGCGCTTGGAAGCTCCCGGTGCAGGAGCGCGCCGCGATCCGCAACCAGAAGCTCGGCTTCGTCTTCCAGTTCTACCACCTGCTCGCGGAGCTCGACGCCGTCGAGAACGTGCTGCTCCCCGCGATGATCCTGCACGGCCGCGGCGCGTACCTCGGGCGGCGCAAGGCGCTGCGCGAGAAAGCGCGCTCACTGCTCGCGAAGTTCGGACTCGATCACCGCCTCGAACACCGCCCGGCGCAACTCTCGGGCGGCGAACGCCAGCGCGTGGCGCTCGCACGCGCGCTCTTCCTCGACCCGCCGATCCTGATCGCCGACGAACCGACGGGCAATCTCGACAGCGCGACGGGCGAGAAGGTGCTCGAGTTGCTGCTCACGGAGCAGAAGGAGCGCGAGCTGACGCTCCTGCTCGTGACGCACGACGAACGCATCGCGAGCCGCTGCCGCCGCGTCGTGCGCATGCAGGACGGGCGCATCCTGTCCGACGGCGACGAACGGCGCGCGTGAGTTGATCTCCGCCACGCGAGCGAGCGCCACGGACGCCATGCAGGCCGCCCACGTGGGGCTCGCCATGGGTGTGTCCGAGGGGGACAGGATCCGGAAGCTACCCGAGCTACTTCTTCGACGTCATCAGCACCGCCTGTTCGCGTAGCCAAGCGATGCGGGCCTTCTTCTGATAGAGCTCCGGATACTCGTTCGCGGGAAGCACGGTCCTGTGCTGCGGCAGGGGTGGGTCCGACTTGGGTGGAAGCGCCAGACAACTGAACACCTCCTTCATGTCGGCCTTCTCCTCCTTGGTGATCTTGTGCCGTGTGCCGTACCCGATGACTTCGTAGAGCCCCGCTTCGTATCGCTCCTTCAGCGCCCTGGACGCGAGTGTCGTGAGTGACTTCTCTTCCTTCGCGGCCAGTTCCCTCAGCTCCGCGGGCCGGAGACCATCTGTCTCTCGCTCCCAAGCTTGGGTTCGATCACCGTCCCGTGGATTCGCGTCGGGTTCCTGCTCGAGAGGCGCAGCTTCCATTGGCGCCGTCTCGCGCGTGGCCTCGGGTTCGGCATCCAGCTCTACGAATTGCTCGTGCGAAGGCTCGGCCGGCGCACTCTGCGGACTCTGAACCTCGGCGATGGCCGCGTGCTCGTCGACGGGTGACGCGCCTCGGTTCCCGAACCAGTACACGCTCGCGAGTCCTGCTCCAATCAAGCCGCTCAGTACGAGAATCCGACGCGCTGAACCCGAGTGGACACCCATGACGCTCTCCTCCGGTGCCCCCCAGCCTACACCGACCCGCCGTGGTCGTCCTGGTCCTCGTCCGCGCGCTCGTCGAGGTCGCGCGGCGGAAACGCATCGGGCTCGACGCTGCCGCGCCAGCCGAGGCGTTCGCGCCAGCGGCGGTAGGGATCGACGCCGGGGCGTGCGAGCAGCGGCCACGGCACCGGGTGGCGGCGCAGGATCACGCGGTCGCCCTGCTGCATCTGGAAGAAGCCTTGGCCGTCCACGACGAGCGTCGTGACGCCGCTCGACTCCTCGACGACGACCTCGAGTTCTTCGGTCGCGCCGAGCACGATCGCGCGGTGCGACAGGGCCTGCGGACACACGGGCGTCACGACGACGCCTTCGATCGAGGGCGCCACGAGCGGGCCGCCCGCGGCGAGCGAGTACGCGGTCGAGCCGCTCGGCGTCGCGACGATCAGTCCGTCCGCGCGATAATGGGTGAGCCAGTCGCCGCCGACCTTCAGGCTGAGCGTGAGCATGCCCTGGAACGCGCCGCGCGTGAGCACGACGTCGTTGAGCGCGACGACGCGCACCTCCTTGCCGTTCGAGTCGGCGAAGTGCGCCTCGAGGCGCATGCGCGGTTCGCGCACGGAGCGCCCGGTGAGCAGCTCCTCGATCGCTTCCTGCCACTGGCTCGACTCCGCCGACGCGAGGAAGCCCACGCGCCCGAAGTTGATGCCGAGCGTCGGCACGGGTTCGTCCGCGAACGCGCGCACCGCGGCGAGGATCGCGCCGTCGCCGCCGAGCACGACGAGCGCGTCGGGCCGGAACGGCGCGACCGCGTTCTTCGACGTCGCCGTGCGCGCCTTGTAGAAGGCGCGCAC